>JALHRH010000090.1 GCA_022841565.1 Mycobacterium sp.
CCGAACGCGGGGCACGGCACATCGCGTTGCTGAGCCGAAGCGAGATCCCGCCGAGAGACCGCTGGTCGACACTGGCCGAGGACAATCCGCACTATACGACTGTCAAGACCATCCGGAAAATCGAACGCCTGGGCGCTCAGGTGATCACCGCCAGCGTCGATGTCACCGACTTCGACCAAGTGGGATCATGGTTGAGGAAGCACGACCGAGACGGCGGCCGACCGGTCCGTGGAGTCATTCACGCAGCGGGATCTGTCGACGACCAACTTCTGGTGAACATGAGCGAAGCGGGCCTGGCCAAGGTGATGGCCCCCAAGATTGCCGGAACTCGGGTGCTACACGAAACTTTCGAAGGCCACTACCTGGAATTCTTCGTCATGTTCGGGTCCGCAGGGTCGGTCATCGCCTCGCCCGGTCAAGGAAACTATGCCGCCGCCAACGCATTTCTCGACGCGTTCGCGCACTACCGGCAGGCACTGGGGTTGCCGGCTCTCACCATCGGGTGGGGCCCCTGGTCGGTGGGCATGGTCGAAGAGCTCAAGCTGGAAAAGATTTACGCACAGAGCGGAATTGAGCTCATCACACCCGCAGTAGGCACCCGCATACTTGATCGGCTGCTCAATCAGCGAACACCCAACGTCATCGCTATCAACGCCGACTGGAGACGTGCCCGCAGCCTTGGGCTCAGCCGACGACTGCCACCGATGTTTTCGGACTTGGGCACGGTCGAAACTTCAGCAGATCTCACCGACTCGGAATCGTCGATCCTCGAGTTCCTCAAGGGGATTCCGGAAGCTGACCGGCTCCACGCGGTCGCCGGCCAGGTGCGTCAGATCGCCTCGGCCGTCTTTGATCTCGCCGTCAGCGACATCGGCGTCGACGACACCCTCAACGACATCGGCTTGGACTCGATGATGGCCATGGACTTCCGGGTGCGGGTCAACACGATGTTCGCGATCGATCTACCGGTGCTGGAACTGCTCAGGGGAGTAAGCGTCAACTCACTCGCCGGCCGAATACTTGCTGAGCTTCAGCTAACGCGCGCCGACGCGACAGCGGCAACCGAGCGGCGACCTGAGCCCGGTGTAGCTGACGACGACGTGGACCGACTCATCGAGCAGTTATCCGAAGCCGAGCTGCGAGCATTACTGGCGGAACTGGAGGGTCAAACCGCCGAGCAGGAAACCGGAGGAGCGCACTCGTGAGTCCTACACCGCGCACGTTCCCGGACGAGTCGTCCGCGGTGCACGTCCGCGGTTTGTCGAAGTCATACGGGCAGATTCACGCGGTGCGAGACCTGGATCTCGACGTCGGGTACGGCGAGATATTCGCGATCCTCGGACCCAACGGCGCGGGCAAGTCGACCACCATCGAGATTCTTGAAGGCCACCGGAAACGCGATTCCGGCCAGGTACGTGTGCTGGGCGAAGACCCCGGAACCGCCGGCAGATCCTGGCGCGCCCAGATCGGCATCGTGCTCCAAGAGGCCAGTGACTTCGGGATGCTGACCGTGTCGGAAACAATGCACATGTTCGCGAAGTGCTATGGGAAGGCCCGAGTTCCCGGCGAGGTACTCGAACTCGTCGGACTCGGCGCGGTTTCCGGTTCGAAAGTGCGGACGCTGTCCGGCGGGCAACGCCGCCGGCTCGACGTCGCTCTCGGGATCATTGCCACGCCCAAAATGCTCTTCCTGGACGAACCGACGACGGGATTCGACCCAGAAGCCAGACGACAGTTCTGGGACCTCATCAGGCTCTTGGCAGCCGATGGCACGACCATTCTGCTCACCACCCACTACCTGGAGGAAGCGGCCACGCTCGCCGACCGCGTCGCCGTCATCGCAAACGGCAGGGTGGTCGCCGTCGACTCGCCAACTAGGTTGACCGGATATGTGAACTCGAGGGCGACGGTCCGGTGGATGGAGGGAGACCAGGTCCACGTGGAGCAGACCGATCGCCCGACAGACGTGATCAGGCAACGGTCGAAGGGTGGGGCGGAACTGAGTCAGCTGACCGTCACCCGACCCACGCTGGAAGACGCTTACTTGCAGCTGATCGGCCGTGCATGATGGCCATTGACCACGCGAAAAGATCCTCACCCACGAAACACCGCGTGGCTGAGTCGGATTCAGCGCTCCCATCTTCGTTGCGAATCGGGTTGTCGCGTGTCGTCCCCGAGTTGAAAATGTTCTACCGTCGACCCGAGCAGGTGGCGCTGACATTTTCGATGCCGGCCGTGATCTGCATCTTGTTGGGTTCGATCTTCTCCGCGAAATTGCCCGACAGCGATACCAGCACCGGCGCGGTGATCGCGGCGAGCATGCTCGCCTACGGGATTCTCTCAACGTCGTTCATCAACCTGGGTATCAGCATTGCCGCCGACCGCGACACCGGTGCCTTGCGGCGACTTCGCGGAACACCAACCACCGCATCGTCATACTTCATCGGAAAAATTTTGCTGGTTGCCGTCGCCAGTCTCGCCGAGGCCATCGTTCTGTTGTCGGTCGGGGTGCTGATCTTCAAGCTGCGCCTGCCGACAACCGTGTTCGGCTGGTTCACGCTGACGTGGGTCTTTCTCCTGGGCATCGTCAGTTGCTCGTTGCTAGGCATCTTCATCAGCAACTTCGCGAGCAATGCGGTTTCCGCGGCAGTCCTGACCAATGGTCCAGCCGTCGGCTTGCAGTTCCTCTCGGGAACCTACGTGCCGCTGATGGTGTTGCCGACGTGGATGTTGACGCTGGGCTCCATCTTCCCGGTGAAGTGGATGGCTCAAGGATTCCGGTCGGTGCTGTTGCCCTCCAACATGGTTGTCTTCGAACCGGCCGGCAGCTGGGAGCACTGGCACACATTCTTGGTGCTGACTGCATGGAGTATCGGCGGGTTGATCGCCTGCCTCGCCGTTTTCCGTTGGTCGGACAAGAACTGATTCAACGCGATACCATCCAGCGCTGGGCAGCGCGCATGAGGCGCCCACGGGATGGTAGGAGTGACAACAATGTCGAGTGTGGTCGCCGAGCTGGATGCGATCGCCTCGGCTGCTTCGGATTTGGGCCGTATCCGCGCAACCATCAGTTCGGCCGATGCAGCGGCGGCGCTCTCCACCACCCGGATAGTTGCGGCAGCGGCCGACGAGGTCTCAGCGGGAATAGCCGCAGTGTTCGGGGCATTCGCCCAGGACTATCAAGCGCTCAGCCCGCAAGCGGCGGCATTCCACGACCACGTCGTGCAGGTTCTGAACTCAGCGGCGCACGCCTACGCGGACGCCGAGGCCGTGGGTGCGTCGCTGCTCGGAGCCGGCGGCGCCCCTGCTTTGGCCGAGCCCGCGGTGACGACGCCGGCGTTGTCGCTCAACGGGACGACGGCGCTGATCATGGGGCCCACCGGAAACCCCGGGCCGACGGGCCACTACGTCCGTCAGGTTTACAACCTCTACATCCGCCCGTTCTTCCCTGGCTCAATCCCGTTCGGTTTGACGACGCCCGAGCAGTTTCAACCCTTCAGCGGTATTCCGAGCCTGACCTTTGACGAATCGATCGCTCGAGGGGCGTCGATCCTGCATGGCGCGATCATGACCGAATATGCGGCGGGACGGGATGTCGTCGTGCTCGGCTTCTCCCAAAGCGCATCGGTGGCCACCATGGAGATGCGTCACCTGGCAAGCCTGCCGCCTGACCTGCGGCCCAGCCCGGACCAGCTGTCGTTCCTGTTGCTGGGCAACCCCAACAACCCTAACGGCGGCTTACTGGCTCGCTTTCCCGATTTGTACCTGCAGCCTCTCGGTCTGACGTTCAGTGGTGCCACGCCGGACAGCGTCTATCCGACCACCGTCTACACCCGGCAATACGACGGCTGGGCAGACTTCCCGCAATATCCGCTCAATATCGTGTCCGACGTCAATGCGCTGCTGGGCATTTTCTATTCGCACGGCACGTATCAGGAGCTGACGCCCGCCCAACTTGCTACAGGTGTCGTGCAGCCGGTGTCTCCGACGGCCACCGACCTCACCTACATCATGATCCCGACCGAGGATTTGCCGCTGCTCGAACCCTTCCGGGGTCTAGTGCCCGAGCCGCTGCTCGACCTCGTTGAACCGAACTTGCGGGTGATCGTCGAGTTGGGCTATGACCGCACCGGCTACGCGGACGTACCCACACCAGCCGGCCTCTTTCCCACCCATCTCGATCCGTTCGCCGTGATGAGCGACCTCGCTGCCGGCACGCAGCAAGGAATCAACGACGCACTGGTGGATGTGGGACTCCCGAAACTTCCTGATGTGCCGATCCCGACGCATGGTGCGCTGCCAGGCGCGGTCGCCTTGCCGACCGTGCCCACTCACATCCCGGTCCCGGCGCAGATCGGCGCCGTGATCGGTGGCCCGCTGGACCGCCTGGATCGCGTGGTCAGCGCCGTCATCAACGACGGAATCGATCCCGTCGTGACGTCGAGCATTTACCATTGCGGCGACTCACTCGCGGAGGCGGCAATCAGTCATAACGCCCCGGCCGGGGTGCTCAATGCGATCGACGTCGGCCAGCGAATCTTGCCGATATTCGTGGCGGGGCCCGGTTATTTCGTGACATCGGGCCTTCACTATTTCGTGATGGGCATCGACCAGTTGACAGCCGGTGACCTCGGTGGGTTCAACCAATACATGCAACTCATTCCCGCTACCAACACCATGCTCGTCGTCTTTGGTGTCGGCCTCGGGGCACTGGCCGTCGGTTCGGTTCTCACGGGCCAGCCGTTCCCGTTCACGTCGTGACTGCACCGCCCCGGCGGCAGGTGGCGTGTTCGCGCCGGCTAACGAAGTTGACATCGCCAATCCTCGGGGTCGTAAACTGACGAAAAGCACGTGGTAGGCCATTGGAGAGGACGGTTATGCCTTCCGATGCCGGTGTGTCAATGCCGGTTCTTGATCGGCACGAACCGCGGCTTACATGTGCCTCCGGAAGATTCGCCCGTTTACGCCCGCTCGCGCGGCTAAACCAGACGTTGGTTCAACGCATTTAAGGAAGGCGAAATGAAATTCAAGGCTATTCGCCGTGGCGCTGCGATATTGAGTTGTGCCGCGGCGTTCGCGTTTCCTACTGCGGTAGCCAGCGCTGATCCGCCTGACCCGCATCAGCCGGACATGACGAAAGGCTACTGCCCGGGCGGTCGATGGGGGTGGGGCCAGTTGGCAGTGTGCGATGGTGAGAAGTACCCCGACGGGTCGTACTGGCACCAGTGGATGAAGACCTGGATAGTCGGCCCGCAGTTCTATTACGACTGCGTCAGCGGCGACGAACCTCTGCCGGGTCCGCCACCGCCGGGGGGCTGCGGCGGGGCGATTCCGCCCGATCAGCCGGCCGCGACCTAACCCCGGCGGGCGCTGGAATGAGGCACCCGTCATGACCAGAGATCTGCCTGACACCGCGCTGGAACTGCGTTCCTTGGTGACTTCCGATGGCACGCTGGAACTCTCGCTGCACGAGGTACCCGTTCCGGTCCCCAGCGCCCGCGAAGTGCTGGTGCGCGTGGAAGCCTCGCCGATCAACCCGTCAGATCTGGGTCTTCTCGTGGCAAGCGCGGACATGTCGAAGGCAACTGTGGCGGGCACGCCCGAACGTCCCGTCGTCACCGCCCCGATCGCACAGGCCGCGTTGAAGGGGCTTTCGGCTCGACTCGATCAGTCCCTTCCTGTAGGCAATGAAGGCGCTGGCAGTGTTGTCGCGGCGGGTTCGTCCGAAGCGGCTCAGGCGCTCGTCGGAAAAACGGTGGCGATCGTCGGTGGGGCGATGTACTCGCAGTACCGCGCGGTCGACGCGTCCGCTTGTCTGGTGCTACCCGAGGGGGCGTCGGCACGGGATGGCGCATCGTCGTTCGTCAATCCGATGACCGCACTGGGAATGATTGAAACCATGCGCCGCGAAGGCCATTCGGCCCTCGTGCATACCGCCGCGGCCTCCAACCTGGGCCAGATGTTGGTCAAGCTGTGCCAGCAGGACGGGATTCCGCTGGTCAACATCGTTCGCAGGTCCGAACAGGAGCAACTGCTGAAAACGCTTGGCGCGGAATATGTTTGCAACTCGTCATCGCCGTCGTTCGCGGCAGAACTGGTGGCGGCTCTCACGGCGACGTCCGCGACACTTGCCTTCGACGCCACGGGCGGCGGAACCCTGGCGAGCCAGATCCTCAACGGCATGGAGGAAGCGGTCAACGCGACTGCGGCGCAGTACTCACGCTACGGGTCGAGTGTTCACAAGCAGGTGTACATCTACGGCGCGCTCGACACCAGTCCCACGGTGCTCACCAGGAACTTCGGGATGGCTTGGGGGGTGGGAGGGTGGTTGCTCACCCCGTTTCTGCAGCGCGCGGGCGGCGATACCCTCGCCCGGTTGCGGGCTCGGGTAGCAGCGGAACTCACCACGACGTTCGCGAGCAAGTACACCCGTGAGGTGTCGCTGGCTGGCATGCTGCGGCCTGATGCGTTCACTGAATACCTCAAGCGAGCGACCGGAGAGAAGTTCCTTGTGACTGCGCACGCCGAGCAGAGCTAGCCGCCGTTAATCGGTGAACTCGATCCGCACGGACACGGGCGTCGTTTCCAGCGCCCTTGCCACCTTGGCTCCCAGTCGGCCGAACTGGTTCACCCGCGCCACCACGTCGTCGTCTGGCTGCAGTGTCGCGACTCCGGTGCGCCACCGATTGCCCTGCCGCACCCGGATATTCGGGTTGTCGGCGATGTTGCGGCCCCAGCCCGAACGGGCGCCGTGCTGGTTGATCAGCCATGCTCCCTTGTCATCGAATTGCGCGGACACCGGAACGCGGCGCACCTGGCCGGTCTTGCGTCCGATGGTCTCGAGTTCGGTTGCCATCGCGGTCCGCAGACCGAGTTTGCTTAACGCCTTCACCACCGGGTTCAGCACATAACGCCCGACGGCGCGTTCCCGGCGGAACTTCCGCAGCGTCTTGCTGTTGTTCGTGTTCGTCATGGCGCTCTCCACTGGTCGACGCAATCCGTAACGAGTTATACCGATTGGTCTACCTGACAGTAGTAGACCAATCGGTATACTGCAAGCGATGAACCTGTGGACCGTGCAGAGCAGCCGATGACCGCCCGTGAGCGCTTGATCGAGAGCGCCATCCACCTGTTGCGCCGTCATGGTGTGGCCGGTACCGGCCTGGCTGAACTGCTTGAACACAGCGGCACCGCGCGTCGGTCGGTTTACGTGAACTTCCCGGGCGGGAAGTCCGAACTCATGGCCGAGGCCACCCGCACGGCCGGTCAGCTGATCGACTCGACACTAGGCGCGACGCCAGACGGCGACGTGCGCGAATCATTGGCCGCGTTCGTCGAGTCGTGGAAAGAGACGCTGCGCTCCACCGACTACTCCGCCGGATGCCCGGTCGTGGCCGCCGCGCTCGGGCGCACCGAGGCACCCGCGGCGGCCGATGCCGCCGGTGAGGTATTCACCGCGTGGCAGCAGGTGATTGCCGAACGATTGCGCGACGAGGCGGTCGCGATCGACGACGCGGAATCGTTGGCCACCACCATCGTGGCCGCCGTCGAAGGCGCCGTCATTCTTTGCCTGGCCGCACGATCCACAGATCCGCTAGACCGGACCGCACGGATTCTCGAACAGTTGGTTGATCGCATTTTAATTGCAGGATGACCCTTGCGACCGAGTTGAGGTACACCCGGTCGGCCTCCTTCAGCAAGGCGCTCAAATATCGGTCGCACAACGCAATTACCCATACGTCGGCGTCGACTCGTTCGTGACCGGCGTCGTGTCGGACGAACGGTGTTTTCCCGATAAACCGTCCCCAAACAGCCGCCCGTGCGGGCGGGCCCCGTACTTGCAGATGTTCTGACGTCATTGTCGGGCAGCGTTAGACTGGGCGCGCGGGCCTGCTCAGTGGTAGCCGCCTGACGCAGCGCCTGGCTGAGGGGAGTCTTGACGTGGCAGATGCTTCGGATGCCGAGGTATCTGCTGTTGGCACGGTCCCGCCCTTTGTCGGTGATAGCGAAATGGCTGCCCGCCTGGCAGCTTTCGACTGGTCGGCTTCGGTGCTGGGTCCGGTCGCGGATTGGCCGCAGAGTCTACGGACAGCCGTCGGTATCTGCCTGAGTTCTCGCTACCCCATGGCCATCTGGTGGGGCCCCGAACTGGTGCTGCTCTACAACGACGCGTGGATACCGATTCCCGGACCCGAGAAACATCCGGCCCATGGTCGTCCCGGCGCCGAGGTCTGGCCGGAGGTGTGGCACATCATCGGCAGCCAACTTCGCAGCGTGCTGGAAACCGGGAACGCTACATTTTCTGACGACCAATTGCTGCCTATCCAACGACTCGGCTATCTCGAAGAGTCCTATTTCACCTACTCCTATAGTGCAATTCGCGAGGAGAACGGGGCGGTGGGCGGGGTCTTCACCGCTGTGACAGAGACCACGCAACAGATATTGAGCGAACGCCGTTTGCGGACTTTGCGCGCGCTCGGCGAAAGCGCCACGCTGGTGCGGACGCAAAGCGGGGCCACCCTGGCGGCGGTTTACGGCGCCGCGCTGCAGTTCCTGGCCGACGACCGCGCCGACATACCATTTGCCGCTGTTTTCGCGGTGGGTCCCGGTCAGGCGCTCAACTTGGTGTGCGACATGGGCCTTGCCGACTCATCTGTCCTGTCGGCGTCGCAGTCGGAGCTGCTCAGTGCGGTCAGTACCGGCCAACCGATGACCTTCATCGCCATTCCAGCATCGTGGGCCCAAGCGGTGTTGCCGGGCGCGAATCCGGTCGACGACCAACCACCCGCGTCAGCCGCCGTCATGCCAGTGCAATTGGGCGATGACGGCAGTGCCGCCGCCGTGCTGGTCGCCGCGGTGACGCCGCACCGATGCATGGACGACGAGTTCCGCGGATTTCTCGGGCTGGTAGCCACGCAGATCAGCCGCGCGGTCAGCGATACCCTGGCCTACCAAGCTCAGCGCCGCCGGGCCGAAGCACTGGCCGAACTCGATAAGGCCAAGAGCGAGTTCTTCGCCAACGTCAGCCACGAATTCAGGACACCGCTGACACTCATCGCCGGTCCCGCAGAGGACAGCCTGCTCGACACCAACGAACCCCTCGGCTCGGTCCAGCGTGAGCGTTTGGACGTGATCCGACGTAACGCCGGACGGCTGCGCCGCCTCGTCGATGACCTGTTGGAATTCGCGACCATCGAGGCGGGAAAGCGAGCACCCCAGCGCGAATTCGTCGACCTGGCGGCCGCGACGCGCGAGTTGGTTGCTTCGTTTGCCCCCGCCATGACCCACGCGGGGCTGGATTTGCGCTGCAGCATAGAGCCGATGCTTCGACCGGTGTCGGTGGACGTGAGCATGTGGGAAAAGATCGTGCTCAACTTGTTGTCCAACGCGGTCAAATACACCCCGGCAGGGCACATCGCAGTGCGGCTGCAGCAGTGCGGAGATGTCGTGCGCCTGTCCGTCACCGACACCGGGATCGGCATCCCCAGCGATGAGCTGCCTAAGGTGTTCGAGCGATTCCACCGCGTTCGCGGGCGCACCGGTCGCAGCTATGAAGGCGCTGGCATCGGGTTGGCGCTGGTTGCCGAACTGGTCCACCTCCTTGATGGCACCATCGAGGTGCAATCCCAGGAGAACGCGGGAAGCACCTTCACTGTCGAGCTACCGTATGCCACCACGAGCGCCGCCGTCGTACCGGCCGATCGGCTCGCCGCCCGGCCCAGCAGCTATCGCGCTTACCTCGACGAAGCCCTCCAGTGGCCCCGGGACCCGGCCGCTACCGGGGCAAGTGCCGACACGGAACTCGAACCGTCGTCGGACGCACCGTGCGTGCTGGTAGTCGAGGACAACGCAGATATGCGAGCCTTCGTCAGCGACGTGCTGGCGCCCCATTGGCGAGTCCTGGAGGCCCCCGACGGCTTGGCTGGGCTTGCGCTGGCCCGACAACACTGCCCCGACCTGGTTTTGACCGACGTGATGATGCCGCGGCTGGACGGCTTCGGTCTACTGGCGGAATTGCGCTCCGACCCGCGCACGGCAACAACGCCGGTGGTATTTCTCTCGGCGCGGGCCAGTGAGGAATCGGCGGTTGGTGGTCTAGACGCAGGGGCCGATGACTACCTCGCCAAACCGTTTTCCACGGTCGAACTACTTGCACGGGTGCGATCGAATTTGGAGATGGCCCGTCTGCGCAACCGAGAAGCCGAATTTCGCCGGGCCCTGATCGATTCCATGCAAGAAGGGTTCTTCCTCACCGACGAAGATGGCACCGTCGTCGAGGCGAATCACGCCTTTTTCGAGCTGACCGGCTACGACGCCGCAGGCCTCCCGTACCGATGGCCGCAGCCGTGGATACCGGCCAAGGAGTCCGAACCGGACGCGTGGGCGGTATACGAAGAGTCGTTTATCCGTTCCGTCCACCGCGGCGGGGGCCGTTTCACTCTCCCGGTGCGCCATCGTGACGGCCACCGGCTCTGGGTAGCCTGCTCGTCCGCAGTGATCACCGACCCCCGCAGCCAGCGGCGGCTGGTCATCGGGACCGCTGTCGATGTGACCACAGAGCGTCTCGCCAACCAACGTGACGAGATCCTGTCGCAATTTGCCGTTGCCATTGCCGACAACCGCACGACGAGCGCCTTGCTCAGCACCGCCACCGAGCAACTGGGCAAGCTGTTTGGCGCGCTCCGGACCGTGGTCGCCCATTGGAGCAGCGCCGCCGCCGCGCCCGCTCTGGTGACATGGCCGCTCAGACCGCTGACCGGCGATCAAGACCTGATGGTTTCGGCGCTGCAGTCGGCACGACACCGGGCCGCGGCATCCGTGGCAACGTTTCCGCAGAACGGGTACACCGTCATCGCCGCGCCGCTCGACGGGACCGCAACCGCGGCCGTGGCAATGCAGTTCGGATCCAACCGACCGGTGCGAGGCGAAGATCGTGAGCTTTTCGCGCTGCTGACCAGTCACCTGGCCCAGGCGCTGCTGACAGCGCGCGAATTCGAGAAAACCCGAGCGGTGGCTTTGGCCCTGCAACAAGCGATTCTCGGACCCACCGTGTTGCCGCACGGATTCGCCGTCCGCTACGCACCCGCCGAGGAACCACTCAAGGTGGGCGGCGACTGGTACGACGTCGTCGCGCTCGGCGATGACCGCATCGGTGTCGTGGTTGGCGACTGCGTCGGCCACGGCCTTGCGGCGGCCGCGGTGATGGGTCAGCTCCGTTCCGCCGCGCGCGCGCTGTTGATCAGCAAGTCCACGCCAGCCACCGTGCTTGAGGGCCTTGACCTCTTCGCACGGGCGATGCCCGGTGCGCTGTGCACGACCGTATTCTGCGCTGTTATCGACCTGCGCGCCTCAGCCATCAGCTACAGCAGCGCCGGCCATCCACCGCCGATATTGGTGAGCGCAGACGGTGAGCGTCAGCTGCTCGACGCCGCCCGATCGCTGCCGCTCGCAGTGGCGTCGGCGGGCATCGCGCGCACCGAAAGCAGCACGAGACTAGCGGCTGGGTCGACGTTGTTGCTCTACACCGATGGGCTGATCGAGCGGCGCGGGGAATCGTTGGACACCGGGATCGATCGGGCGACCACGGCGCTAACCGGTTACCGCTGTTTGCATCCCGACGAAATCGGTGACCGCCTGATGGACGACTTAAGCCCACCCGCCGGATACGACGATGACGTTGCGGTACTGCTCTACCGTCACCCGCCCCAACCGCTGCGCGTGCGACTGCCTGCCGTGCCCATCAGCCTTCGCGCTATCCGCGAACGCCTGCGCAGCTGGCTGCCGGCAGCGGGATTCGGTGCCGACGTGGTAGGCGACGTCTTGCTTGCGGTTGGCGAGGCCGCAGCCAACGCCGTCGAGCATGCCACGCGCGATGCCGACCATGACGTGGAGCTGACCGTGACCATGGAGGTCACCAGCGCCGCGGTGGCAATAACCGTCATCGACAACGGCCGGTGGCAACCGCCGGCGGCGTCCTCAGGAAATCGCGGGCATGGCATTAATTTGATGAAGGCACTCGTTGACCTGGTAGCGGTGACCCCCGCCCCGTCGGGCACAACGGTCGTCTTGGTGAAAAAGTTAGTCCCGTGACCCAGCCGCGACTGGCGATGACGGTAGACATGTCGCAACAGCGACCTGTGGTGACCGCTGTCGGCGAAATTGATATGGCCAACGTCGACGAGTTCGAGGAATCAATGGCACATGCGGCCACCGGTGCTTCGGCGATTACCGTCGACGTATCGGGTATCCGCTACTGCGACAGCGCTGCAATCCGAGCACTATTCGCGATCGCTGCCACCACCGCTCTCAACCTCGTCGTGTCGCAAACGGGGCCGATTAAGACCCTGCTCAACATTACTGGGCTGGCGCATATCGCCACCGTGGACATGGCACAACCCGAATCTGGTATCCCTCGCAGCTCGTAGCCTGCTGCCGAAAGACATTGCTAGGCTAGAGTTTTCGAGCCCAGCGCCAACCGTGTGTTGTTTCTCGCCGCGGCGCGGCGGGAACAGCAGAACGAGTTGAGGCCCCGCCGGCAAGCTTCAAGGGACCTATTCGCCCATGCCGCCAGCGAAGTGCCGGAATGCGTCTGATTTTGTTGTGCGGCAACGCATTTCTGCGTGTCATGCTTTGCCGGCAGGGCAGTGCGCTTAACTTGATGACCTGACTGCCGCCATTGCTGAAATGTGTTTTCAGACCACTGGGATCACCAGAATCCCATTTTGAGCCACGGTCATCCTGACCGACCCAGCGCCCGTACATCTGTCCCCACAACCCTGCCGAATGCCCCATGGTGGGTGGCAGACCTTGAAAACTAGTCGACCCGCCGTCCGTACTGCCGCCGCAAGGTCCACGAGATCGACCTCGACCTTCCTGCGAGTATTCGGCTACCCGATGACAGGCGTAGCGCGGCGGTGCGGGTATGTGTAGCCGTTCTGATTTGAGGGTATTGACGCTCGAATGGTTCAAGAGAAAGTCCGTTGTGGTGAACGAGAAATCACGCACAGGGTTGCGCTATCAGTTCCTGGGAGCGGCCGGGATGGCTGGGATATTCGCCGCGCTTATCGCACTGGCAACACCGCTGGTCTTACCGTGGGCTGACCGTAGCGGTCAAGCCATCACGTGCGGTACCGGGCTACATCCCGCGTTGGCCGTCGCCGCTCACGAGGATACGTTCAACCAACTGCAGCACGAGACTCTCGGTTCGCCGTTCGAAAGCTCCGATTACGCGGCCCAATGTCACACGCTGATTACCACGCGGCGATCCATCGCGATCGCGGTAGGCATGCTGGGCGCCCTGATCACCCTCGGCGCACTGGCAGTGAGCCACAGCCACTCGCGAGAACGACCTTATCCGCGAGTGAAGCGGCCTCGTCCGCGCGGACAGCCGAGGACGTTTCCCGCGCCGGGTTCGCCGCAGCGCAGACGCCCCTCAGTCCACGCAACTGCTCGAATGGGTTCCGGTGTGCAGCTGGGCCAAATGCACCCCGGCGCGTCAGAGCGCAGGACTCGCTGATTTGCGGGCATCGCCGGATACGGTAATCTCTGCCGCGCGCGCATTTGACATTCTGGTATGGCGATCCCAGGAAATCAACGTCAAAGTCCGTGACCCTGCCGCTCATTTCATGGCCGCAATCGCGTCTAGTTTCAGCTCACTGCGGAAAGGTCTGGCTGGTGAGCCTCGCTGCGCAATTTCTGCAAAGCCCGGGCAAGCAGGCGAGAAACCTGCATTTGCGAGCATCCGAGGTGTTCAGCAATGTCGGTTTGTGTCATCTCGTCAAAGAATCGCATTTTAATCACTGTCCGCTCCCGTTCGGGCAACGCAGCGATCAAGGGGCGCACGGTCTGTACGCTCAGGACCTTATCCAGACGGGCATCGGTTGCTCCCATAGTGTCAAGGATCGACCGGTGCTCGTCGCGCTCTTCACGAGGGACGTCCATCGACAGCACCGAATAATTGCTCCCCGCTATCATCGCGTCTACCACAAGTTCGCGATCAACACCTAAATGTTCGGCGATCTCTGTGGCGTTGGGCGATCGGTGAAGTTGCCGTGCCAGCTCCTGGGTAGCTACCGATAGCTGCTGATGAAGGTCTTTGATTCGTCGCGGCACTTTGACCGCCCATCCGTTGTCGCGGAAATGCCGACGAACCTCGCCTGCGATAGTGGGAACGGCAAAGGCCAGAAATTCCGAATTATTGTCGACCTTGAAGCGGTTGACCGCATGGACTAAACCCACCCGTGCGACCTGGGTGAGATCATCAAGGCACTCTCCACGACCCCGGTACCGACGCGCAATATTATCGGCTAACGGCAAGCAGCGCTGCACAATCCTGTCGCGCTGCTGCTGATGAGCGAGTGAATGTGGTTCCAGCGCGTCCAAGACGTGAAACATGTCAGCTACATCGGCGTACTCATTATTCGATCCCACCGCAACCTCCGGGTGCGAGCTAAAGTGTGCGCGGGCTCCTGATCTGAACTCGGCGCACAGGTTTACCCCAGCGGCCATAGAGGCAAACGCGGCGGTGTCGGCGAAGCTGCCTTAAAACGAAGGCCGGGCTGTCACCGGCGTATGTCTTCGAGCACTCTTCGCAGGAGAGGACAACAGCGGGCGCGGCGGTCCCGGGGTCGTTGTTTCGCTAAGCCTTCGGCTGTCCGGAAGGGCGGCCGCCGGCGGCCCCCGATTCTCGACTCCTACGTGGCCGGTAGTAGTCACACGGGACGACAAGCATTCGTGAGCGATAATCCGCTGATTGCGGTCGGTGCTCGGTTTCGTATGGTGCGCGAACTGGCGTTAAGGACGCCCAAGACCGACAGAAGGCGAGCGAAAGAACTTATGCCGGAGCCATGGCAATAATCTGTAGAGATTCGCTCAGATGTTTAGGAGCAGCGTGGTAGATTCGCTGTAGATGTGCAAGTTTCTTTGGTGCTGTTGAGTAGCAAGCAATGACCGGACAAGACTTCACTGCCCGCGCACGATCCGCGCGCGGCGTCTACGGCATTTCGGTGGCCTCCGAGCTGTCCGGGATTCCCCCGCAGACGTTGCGGCTGTATGAGCAATCTGGCTTGTTGAAGCCTGCCCGTACCGCGGGCGGTACCCGCCGCTACAGCGACGATGACCTCGAGCGCATCGCGCGCATCAGCGAATTGGTTTCCCGGGGGATCAACCTGGCCGGGGTTGCCCACATACTGGGTTTAGAACTCGATAACGCCGTTATACAAGCCGATCTCACCCGGTTGCAGGGCGACTGCGCCGTGCTGCAGGCCGACAACACCCGGCTCGAGGCCGACTACGCCCGGATGGAGACCGAGAGCGCAGCTACCACCAGGCGGCAAGCCGCCGACTCTCGCCTGCCGCGCGACAAGACCGACCTCGATGCTGGTCAGGTGCACCCCGACGGCAATCACATAGACGCTTACTGACTTCCCGCGTCGTGAACCGAATCGTTCGACACTAGTCGCCCGCGGCAGCCCTGCAGCCCTGCAGCCGTAGCTTCCCCGCGCTCGGCGCAACTTAGGTGAAGGGCGGCACCGCCCGTTCGTTCGGGCGCGGATCCGATTACCTCGCAAGCCTGCTTGACAATAAACTCATCGACTTACAGAATAAATCTGTCTGAACAGACACAAGTTTGTTCTACGGCGTAGGTGGCACCGTGGCAACAAGGCCATGCTCTGAGGTTCTGCAGGTCACTGACCAGCGCTCGCCGCCGGTTGCATTCGACCATCCCGACGTCCACGATGCTGGGAACCGGTCGCTGCTGAATAGTGAAGTCTTCGATTGCGGCGGCGCGTGTGTTGCAGCGCGGACTAAGCGCCTAGTCACGGTGGTCGTCGTTAACGGCGAGATCGACATGTCCAACGCCGACCGGTTTGCCGAAGTGTTGAGCCATCTATCTCAGCAGGAATGCCCGCTGCTCGTGGACATGAGCGAAGTGACGTTCTTGGCGGGCGCAGCGTTGCGCGTATTGCTGGCGTTCGGCGAAGACCGGGACCGCGCCGGGCAACCGTGGGCGTTGGTCAACGGGGGTGCGTTGCGGCCTTTGCTGCGTGTCGTCCCCGGCCTTGAGATGCGAGTTGTCGAATCGGTTGCTTCAGCAATACAACGGTTTGCGGGTCGCGATGCCGCCAAGTATCCGGGCGGCCAAAATGATTCGACAACTGCGCGCTAATCGCGTGTCGCTGGCCTCATGGTGCTGCCACCGACACCGGCCTACCCGACCTCCCGGTGCACGGTTCGACCAGAACCAGATCTGGTGCGCCATCGTCCACCTCGCCATGGCGCTGACCGCACGATGCCAGCCGATCGTTCGGCCTGCACAAAGCGGGAGGAACGATGACGGGACGCAGCGAACGCCTTCGGCTGCGGCAAGCGCGCGGCGCTTTGGTGCGGACCGAGCGGGCGGCGGTGTGCGCGGCGCTTGATTGAGCTCGCGGTCATGGTGGGTCCCGGTGCGGCCGACTTTGATGCGGCTCTGCGAGTCATGAACGGCGTGTCAGCGGACTGTGTTGGTGCGCAGTATGCCGCTGTCACGGTCGTTGGCGACGCGGGGAGCGTGCACACCCGCGGCGCGACGCACCGTTACCCAGTTTGGTTGGATGCGATCCAGGGCGAGGTCGGCGAAGGACCGTCGGTACCGGCGGCCCGCTGCCCCGATCCCATTTGTGTGAATGATCTAGTGGTGTGTCCTGAATTTAGCTGATTTTTTCGAGGGCGATGCGTCCGCGGGCGACTTTGGCGAGGATGGATTCGGCGGTTGCTGTCCAAACGTATGGGCGTGGGGCGTCGTTGTGT
>JALHRH010000091.1 GCA_022841565.1 Mycobacterium sp.
CATCTCTCGCGCAGTCGTTGCGGCGGGTAGGCCGGTGCCCTTACGTGCCAAAACCATCGCAGACCTCCTGCTCGCATTTCGGACGAATGCTATTGACCCTGACGCAGAAAGGTGCCGGCCGTTATTGAACCGAGTCTTGAGCGTTATGCAAACGCGATATTGCAACTCGCTCGTGTAAATGGTTTCGACGCTACCGCTTCAAGTAATGTCCGAGCGCGGACATTGTCCTTTTAATTCACACAGCGATCGTTCGATCAGCTCGACGTGGTCGCAGTAGCCGCCGCGGAGGTGCTGGTTGACTTCTCCGCTGAAGCTGAGGTCTTGTTGTCGGACGACTCCGAGCCGGAACCCGAACCTGAACCGTTGGACTCGCTGCCCGAACCGTTCGATTTCTTCCCGTCCGCACGGCTGTCGGTGCGGTAAAAGCCGCTGCCCTTAAACACGACCCCGACCGAGTTGAACAACTTGCGCAGTCGACCGGAACACTGCTCGCAGGTGGTGAGCGCGTCATCGGTGAAGGCCTGCACCTTGTCGAAGCGGTGGCCGCATTCGGTGCACGCGTAGCTGTACGTCGGCACAAAAACCTCCGGATGATATGAAGTCTGACTTAGCACTCTACCGTTTCAAGTGCTAGAACCACCACGTGATGACGATCATTCCCGGCTCGGCAGCGCGATCAGCCCCCGCTCGGGGGTGAGCGCGTGCGTCATCGGCACGTCGTGCGGTTCGGCCGGCAACTCGTCGACCAGCTCTGCGTCCCGCACGATCGCAACCAGACGCGCCCGCGGGTCGCGGGCCGCCAGCGAGCGGTCATAGAAGCCGGAACCCCGGCCCAGTCGCACACCGCGGCGGTCGACCGCCAGCGCCGGCAGCAGCACCAATTCGGCCTCACCCAATGTGGATTCCGGCAGCCACGGCTGCGGCGGAACCTTCAGCCCCCACCGCGCGTCGACCAGTTCACCGGGGCGGTACTCGCCCCACCGCAACGGCAACGGCTCGTCGTCGTGCGAGGTGCGCGCCACCGGTAGCAGCACCCGGGCCGCGAACTGCAGCAATTCGTTGAGCATGTCGACCGTCCCTGGCTCCGAACCCACCGGCGCGTATGCGCACACGGTGCTGCCCGGAGTTATCACCACCTTGAGGTGGTTCCGAAGCATCCGCGCTTCGGCGGCATGCACGTCGTTGCTGATGAGACGTCGCGCCGCCCTGATATCTCGCCGCCAGGCCCACTTGCTCCGGCTTGTCATGGGCTCAACGATGACAGCATCGGAGTTCTCGCATATGCACAAGCTTGCGCCCTAGCGGTGCGGGATATGGTGTGAAGCGATGTCACGACCAGAAGTAGCCATCCCGTTCACGGCGATCGTCCCCGCTGCCGGCCTGGGGACGCGTTTTCTTCCCGCGACCAAGACCGTGCCCAAGGAACTGCTGCCCGTCGTCGACACCCCGGGTATCGAACTGGTGGCCGCCGAGGCGGCCGACGCCGGTGCCGAGCGCCTGGTGATCATCACTTCCGAAGGCAAGGACGGCGTCGTCGCGCACTTCGTCGAGGACCTGGTGCTCGAAGGCACCCTGGAAGCCCGCGGCAAGAAGGCGATGCTGGCCAAGGTCCGGCGCGCCCCGGCGCTGATCAAGGTCGAGTCGGTGGTGCAGGCCGAACCACTCGGGTTGGGCCACGCGATCAGCTGCGTGGAGCCGACCCTAACGGCGGATGAAGACGCTGTCATGGTACTGCTGCCCGACGACCTGGTGCTGCCCACCGGCGTGCTGGAGACGATGGCGCAGGTGCGCGCCCAGCACGGCGGCACGGTGTTGTGCGCCATCGAGGTGTCGCGCGAGGAGATCAGCGCCTACGGTGTTTTCGACGTCGAACCGATTCCCGGCGGCGACAGCCAGGACGTGCTGCGAGTCAAGGGCATGGTCGAAAAGCCGAAGGCCGAGGATGCGCCGTCGCTGTTTGCGGCCGCCGGACGCTACGTGCTGGACCGTGCGATTTTCGACGCGCTGCGCCGCATCGAGCGCGGCGCCGGTGGCGAAGTGCAGCTCACCGATGCCATCGCGCTACTCATCGCCGAGGGCCATCCCGTCCATGTGGTCGTGCATCGCGGATCCCGACACGACTTGGGAAATCCCGGCGGGTACCTCAAGGCTGCGGTTGACTTTGCATTGGATCGTGACGACTACGGCCCGGAACTGCGGCGGTGGTTGGTGGCGCGATTGGGCCTGACCGAACAGTAGCCGGCGGCTCAGTTCGCCTGGCTGGACGGCAGGAAGGCGCACTGTGCGTTCTGTGGAGGATCAACAGGCACGAATATCGGCAGCAGCAGTGGCTCCTCGGCCGATCAAGGTCGCGATCGCCGAGGCCCAAGGGCTGCTGTGCGCCGAAGAGGTGGTGACCGAACGCCCGCTTCCCGGATTCGACCAGGCCGCCATCGATGGTTACGCGGTGCGCAGTGTCGACGTACTCGGAGTCGGTGATTCGGGACCCCTCGAAGCCGTGGGTGACGACGGCGGTGAAACAGGGGCCGAGGCCCGCCAGGTGGTCACCCTGCCGGTGACGGGGACCATCGAGGCCGGCGCGCGGACCCCGAGCCGGCTGCAGCCGCGCCAAGCTGCTCGGGTGCAGACCGGCGCGCCGCTGCCGACCCTTGCCGATGCCGTGTTGCCGTTGCGCTGGACCGACGGCGGGGTGAACCGGGTGCGGATCCTGCGCGGGGCACCCTCGGGCGCCTATGTGCGACGCGCGGGTGACGATGTGCAGCCAGGAGATGTGGCGGTGCGCTCTGGGACGATTATCGGCCCAGCCCAGGTGGGGCTGCTGGCGGCGGTCGGGCGTGAACGGGTGCTGGTGCATCCCCGCCCGCGGGTGTCGGTGATGGCGGTCGGCGGGGAACTGGTCGACATTTCCCGCAACCCGGGTAACGGGCAGGTCTACGACGTCAACTCCTACGCGTTGGCGGCTGCGGCCCGCGATGCCGGTGCGGAGGTGAACCGCGTCGGGATCGTCAGCAACGACCCCAAGGAACTCGGCGAAATCGTGGAGGGCCAGCTGAATCGGGCCGAGGTTCTGGTGATCGCCGGGGGGGTAGGCGGCGCGGCGGCGGAGTCCGTTCGTGCGGTGCTGTCCGAACTCGGCGACATGGAGGTAGCGCGGATTGCCATGCATCCGGGCTCGGTGCAGGGATTCGGGCAGCTCGGGCGCGACGGCGTGCCAACGTTTTTGCTGCCAGCCAACCCGGTCAGCGCGCTGGTCGTGTTCGAGGTGATGGTGCGGCCGCTGATTCGGCTTTCGCTGGGCAAGCGGCATCCGATGCGTCGCATCGTGCAGGCCCGCACACTCTCGCCGATCACCTCGGTAGGCGGGCGCAAGGGTTTCTTGCGCGGCCAGCTGATGCGCGATCAGGACAGCGGTGAATATCTGGTGCAGGCGTTGGGCGGAGCCCCAGGCGCGTCGTCGCATCTGCTGGCCACGCTCGCGGAGGCGAACTGCCTGGTGGTGGTCCCCAGCGGCGCCGAGCAGATTCGTACCGGCGAAATCGTCGACGTTGCCTTCCTGGCCCAGCACGGCTGACCGCGGCGCGGGCACGTGAACCTGTTGCGATCCAATTCCCGCCATCCGGGCTGGCCGATCAGCATGGGACGGCTGCGAGTGCCGGCGGGGGTGATCCGGCTGCGGCCGGTGCGGATGCGAGACGGCGCGCAGTGGAGCCGGATCCGGCTTACCGATCGGGCCCAGCTGGAGCCCTGGGAGCCCAGCACCGACGGTGACTGGACGGTGCGTCACTCGGTGGCCGCGTGGCCCGCGGTGTGTTCGGGGCTACGCGCCGAGGCCCGCAAGGGACGGATGCTGCCCTACGCGATCGAACTCGACGGACAATTCTGCGGCCAGTTGACCATCGGCAATGTCACGCACGGGGCCTTGCGGTCGGCGTGGATCGGCTACTGGGTGTCCAGCGAGCACAACGGTGGCGGGGTGGCCACCGGCGCTGTCGCACTGGGTCTCGACCACTGCTTCGGCCCGGTGATGCTGCACCGCGTGGAGGCCACCGTCCGACCGGAGAACGCCGCCAGCCGGGCCGTGCTGGCCAAAGCCGGATTTCGTGAAGAGGGCCTGTTGCGGCGCTACCTCGAGGTCGACCGTCGTTGGCGCGACCATCTGCTGCTGGCGCTGACCGTCGAAGAGGTCTACGGGTCGGTGGTGTCGACACTGGTCCGCGCTGGTCGCGCCAGCTGGGTCTGACGCTTCGTCTCGCCGCGCGCCGAGATTGCCGCGATGGCTGCGATTCGTACGCCAACCGCGACCGCGGCGGCAATCTCGACGGTCGTAGGGACGCACCGCCTAGACACAACCGGAATAAACTTGTGGCTAACGTGACATATGTGGCGTGTGATGCTTGAAAGAGGTGAATTACAGGTGTGTAATTGCCCTCGTCGCATAGATAGAGAAAGACCCGACCTCGGGGGCCTTTACTCAATCAACACAGCCTCGCGGGGATCGAACCGAAGAGAGCAGGTCATCATGCCAAGCATCCCGCAATCGTTGTTGTGGATATCGCTCGTGGTGCTCTGGTTGTTCGTGCTGGTGCCGATGTTGATCAGTAAGCGCGACGCGGTCCGGCGCACCAGCGACGTGGCCCTGGCGACCAGAGTGCTCAACGGCGGAGCCGGTGCCCGCCTGCTCAAGCGGACCGGTCCGGCGGCCGGTCATCGCACTGACCCCGACTGGAGGCCGGAGGAAGACTGGGACACCGAGCCGATCGACGGTGCCTTCGCCGACGCCGACAAGGACCACTCCAAGCCCGACGAAGCCGACACCGACGAGATGTTGCGGCCACGGTCGGTAGTCACGGCAATGGCTCGGGCTGATGAGCCCGCCGAGCCCGCCGAGCCCGACTACCTCGACGTCGACGTGGTTGACGAGGACGCGGCCGCGCTGCCGGTGGGCGTCAGCGATGCGCGATCTCCCGGGGCGCAGGGCCCGGAACTGCTCGCGGTCGACGCCGACTCGGCCAGTGCGCACGATGACGACTCGTTCGACGAACTCGAGGACGACGAGTACGAATACGTCGAGGACTCCTCCGGGTTAGAGCCCGAGGAAGACGACGACGAGATGGACGATGCGGCGCCGGCCTACGCGGTGGGCGTCAACCGGCGCCGCCGGTTCGACAACAAGACCGCCGCGGCGGTAAGCGCTCGCAAGTACGCCTTCCGCAAGCGCGTCCTGGTGGCAATGGCGGTTGTGCTGGTCGGCTCGGCAATTGCCGCCTTCGAGGTGACGCCGCTGGCCTGGTGGCTGTGCGCCGTGGCGACCACGATCACCCTGCTGTACCTGTTCTACCTGCGCCGGCAGACCAAAATCGAGGAGAACGTGCGCCGCCGCCGGACGCAACGGATGGCCCGCAGCCGGCTGGGCGTGGAGAACACCCAGGACCGCGAGTACGACCTGGTTCCCTCAAGGCTGCGCCGCCCCGGTGCGGTGGTGTTGGAGATCGACGACGAGGACCCCATATTCGAGCATCTGGACTACGCGACGCCGATGCGCCACTACGGCTGGCCGCGCGATCTGCCGCGCGCTGTCGGGCAGTAGTGAGCGGTTCGTTCCCTGCGGGTCGCGGCTGGTAGCCTGCTAGCGATCAGGGGCTATGGCGCAGTTGGTAGCGCGACTCGTTCGCATCGAGTAGGTCAGGGGTTCGAATCCCCTTAGCTCCACCGGGAAATGCCTGATATGGCCGACGACGGGTTGATCGACTTTAGGTGTGCGGTCGGGCCGGTACCAACTCGGTGCGCGGTCGGCCCCCCCCGCTACTCTGATGCAAGCGAAAATAGCTCGGGCGCAACGGGTTTAGTGCGATAAGTGCGCGCTCCCGACGACACGGTCAACACGATCCGCGGCGGCGGGTCCGTGATGCCCGCGTTGTCGGCGACAGCGACGAATCGGTGCGCGTGTTGCAACTCGGTGAGGAAGACAGCACTGCCCTGCGGCGGGATCTCTCTGGGAACATCGGCACCGGCGATCGGCTTTTCGACCGGCACCAGTGACGTGCCGTCGGGATCGGAACGGATAGCCCATCCCGCGACGCGGAACGGCGCCCGTCCCGCATTGACCACCTTCACGCCGATGATCAGCGGAATGTCCTCGAGTCGCTCCGCGGCGGCGACCAACGATTCGCGCACGTCGGAGCTGGCGTCGTTGGTCACCAGTCCGGCGGGCGTCAGCCGGCCGATGACGGGCGTAAGTTTCGGGCGCGCTCGCTGCAGCCGGTAGGTGACCAGCTGCCAGCACAGCGATGCCACCGCCAGCACCGTGGCGACCAGCCCAAGAACGAACCCCGCGACGCTCACCGCGCACCCCAGAAATCGACCATAGCTCAACGCTACTGGTCTGATGCGGCTTAGAGTCAGTGCGCAGGGGGAAGGAGTGTCGCTGGTGAGTAGTTGGATCGTCAGCAACATTCCGTCATGGCTTTTGCTGATTCTGTTGATCGTCGGCATCGCCGGGGGAGCGGTGCTGGTCCGCAAATTCATCCGTCGTAAGTTCCCCCAGCTCGCCGACGGCGTCCACAACGACGCCACCCGGTTCGCCTACGGCGTCGTCGGATTCGTCTACGCGTTCTTTATCGGTTTCATCGTGTCTGGCATGTGGAGTCAGATCAACACCGAGGACGGGCAGGCACGCGACGAAGGCACGGCCGGTATTCAGTTGGCCAGGGACCTTACGGCGTTTGACCAGCACGACGCCGACCGCATCCGACCGGCGCTACTGGACTACGAGCGCGCCGCGCTGGCCGAGTGGCCATTGGCGGTCCGCGGATACGAATATCCCGCGGCCGACAAGGCGCTACAGCGCGTCTACATCGCATATCAGCAGGTCCAGCCGCGCACCGATATTCAGAAGACGTTCTTAGCCACCTCTTTCGCCAACCTGGACACAGTGAGTCGGGCGCGCACTGAGCGCGTGATGCAGGCCCAAACCAACATCGGACCATCGTTTGCGCTGTGGACCGTGATCCTGTTGACCAGCGGGTTGGTACTCGGTTGCGCGATCATTTACGGCGTCGAACACCCGCGAATCCACAGTGTGATGGTGGCGACCGTGGGCGTGCTGGTGGCGGCGAATCTGTTCCTCGTCATGGAGCTTTCGCACCCATTCCTCGGTGAGATGGCGACCTCGCCCGACCCGCTTCGCGACGTCATCACGGTCCTGTCGACGCCCACGAACTGACCATGCGGCGCCCAGCCTGATGAAGGTCCAAAAATCCGCTGAACAAATGCTAAGACCGTGTTTCGGCGCAGGAATGTGTCACGGCCTCGCCATAACCTCATGACATGAGCACCAGGTACTACCTGCAAAAGGTCCCCGTCGAGTCCGTCGAGCCAGGCTATTCACTGGCCATCCGCGATGTCGGCAGGTTCCGACTCTTCCAGGTCGAATGTGTCCAGATGTCCCAGCGCAGCGGGCAACCCGTGATGATCACCCTGACGTCGCAGGCCGACGCAGCACACCCCTGGGTGCTGGAATATGAGGCGGGTACCCCGGTGGTCCGGCTGTTCGGCGTCTGCGAGGCCGTCGCGTCATGAACTAGGCCGGTTTAGTTCCCGTGACGAACTGCAGCGCCCGCTGCGTCTGCTGCTCGACCTCGACCAGCCCGGCCTCGTTGAACAGATCGACAAATGCGTCTCGATCGAAGATGGTGACCCCCAGCAGGCGCGCCGTGGTGCTGAGGGCCAGGTTGATCGGTGGTGGTTGGCCGGCGTAGCTGGTCAGAATGGCGATCCGCCCACTGGGGCGTAGCACCCGGATCATTTCGTGAGCCACCCGGAACGGCTCCGGAATCAGGTACAACGCGCCGAAACAGCAAACGGCGTCAAAGGTTTCGTCGCCGAACGGCAACTCGCGGGCATCGCCGCGGACGTAGCAGGTCCGTGGTCCGCTGTTGTCCTGCACGGCCCGGGTCAACATCGGCTCGGAAATGTCGAACCCCACCGCGAGGCTTCCGGTGGACAGTTGCGCGGCCAGCGGCGCAGTGAAATTGCCTGGCCCGCAAGCCACGTCGAGCAGTCTCTTGGAGGTCCGTAGCCGCAGGGCCGTCGCCGCCCGGCGCTCCTCGGCCTGTGTGGTGACGCCGCTGGCCAGGTAGAACGACGTCGGTCGCCACAGCCCTTCGTAGACGGTCGCCACGAACGGGCTGTTCATGGCACGTTGCGCAAACGTGGGAACCGGATCAGCCGTCGATTGGCCCAACACGTCGAGGTAGCCGTGCCGCAGCGTGGCAGGCTTGGTGAGCAGACTCCGGGTCAATTCGACTCGGTCCTGGTTGTCGATCATGTCGGGTCCATTTCGGAAGTCCTGGGTCCTGCCGCCAGGCTAGTGCGCCTTCTTGCAGCGGCGGCGACCGACGTCATAACGTGAGTCGGATCGGACCCAGAGCTGGGTATGCGTGGACGGGATGGCCGAATTGGGCGGCGTGGGGGCCGAAGAACTCGCGGGAATGGACATCTTTAAAGGTTGTCCGGCCGAAGACCTGCTACCGCTGGCGTCCTGTCTTGCCCCGCTGCGGGCCCCGGCTGGGCAGATCCTCATGCGTCAAGGGGAGCAGGCCGTGTCGTTCCTGCTGATCAACTCGGGCAGCGCCGAGGTGATCCACGTAGGCGACGACGACACGGTGATCGTCGAACAACTGGTACCGGGCATGATCGTCGGCGAAATCGCGTTGCTCCGCGATAGCCCGCGCACCGCGACGGTCACCACGCTCGAACCACTGACCGGCTGGGTCGGCGGCAAAGACGCCCTGACCCAGATGGTGCACATCCCCGGGATCATGGAGCGGTTGGTCCGCACCGTCCGTCAGCGCCTGGCGGCGTTCATCACACCGATCCCGGTGCAGATGCGCGATGGCAGCCACCTGATGTTGCGTCCCGTCCTGCCCGGTGACAGCGAACGCACGGTGCACGGACACGTCCGTTTCTCCAGCGAGACCATCTACCGGCGCTTCATGTCGGCGCGGGTGCCCAGCCTGGCGATGATGCACTACCTGGCCGAGGTCGACTACGTCGACCACTTCGTCTGGGTCATGGTCGACGGCAGCGACCCGGTGGCCGACGCACGCTTTGTGCGCGACGAGAACGATCCGAGCGTCGCCGAAATCGCGTTCACCGTGGCCGACGCATACCAGGGCCGCGGCATCGGAAGCTTCCTGATCGGCGCGCTGGCCGTGGCCGCCCGGGTGGATGGTGTCGAAAGATTCTCTGCACGAATGCTTTCCGACAACTTGCCGATGCGCACCATCATGGACCGGCACGGCGCCATTTGGCAGCGTGAGGACGTTGGAGTCATCACCACCGTCATTGATGTGCCGCACCGGCTGGGCTTCGGGCGCGCCATGGAGGAGCAAATCAAGCAGGTCGCGCGGCAGGTGATCGAGGTCGTGAGTTGATCAGCCACGAGGCCGGCTTGACGTGATACGAACGGGCATGCGGGCGTTGCGGTTCGGCCCGTTGCCGGCGTTGCTGGTGGCGGCTTGCGCTGCGTCGCCCGCGCCGGCACCGTCATCTCCATTCACTGCGTCGTCTCCGGGGACACCTGCTGCCGGCATCAAGCCGGCCAACATCCGCCGGGTGGGTCGCGAGCTGCCGCCCGGGTACGAGGTATCCAACATCGCCCGTGCGGCTTCGCCACGGGCCATCTGGGGCCTGGGCGACCAGACCGCGGCCAGCCCGCCGGAGTGCATGGAACTGGCCGACCCCGCCGGCGGCCGCGGTCAGCCCCCGCCGGGCGTCTCCGGGTCGGGGTCGGGCGGAATCGTCGACGCGGTCGTTGTCGCTGCGCCGGCAGCGCTGGCGCGTGACGTCGTGGCCGTCTGCGCACACTGGGACCTGACCGCCGGACGCACCCTGGTGAGCGTGGGTCTCATCGACGCGCCCCAGGTTGACGGCGCGGAAACCCTCGGCATGGTCGCCGATATCCGGGCGGCCGCCGAGTCGGGCAGCGAAATCGATTCGCGGGCATACACATTCGTCGCCTACCTGGGCGAATACTTCGCGTTCACCACGCTCACCACCGATCCCGGGTCGATGCTGCCGCCGCTGCCGCCGCAGTTCGCGGCCGATCTACTGGTCAAAACGGTCTCGACGTTGCGCGGCTGAGCAGCCGGTTGGGTAGATTGGCCACGATGTTCAAGCTGGCGCTCGCACTCGGTTCGGTGTGCCTGCTCGTCGGCTGCTCCCCGGGGGCTGACTCGTCGCAGCCCGCCAAGGGCGACATCGCCAAGATCGTGGATGTGAAGTCCAGCTTCGGACCCGAGTTCAAGGTCACCGACGTCACTCCCCGAGCCATCGACCCGCAGTTCTTCGCCTCCCGCAAGCTGCCCGACGGGCTCACGTTCGACCCGGCGAACTGTGCCAAGGCGGCGGTCGGGCCCGAGATGCCGGCGGGACTGCAGGGCAACATGGCTGCCATCTCCGCAGAAGGCAACGGCAATCGTTTCGTAGCGATCGCGGTCGAAACCTCCACGGCGCTGCCGCTCAATGACCCGGGCAAAGACTGCGCCAAAGTCGGGTTTTCGGGCGCCCAGCTGCGTGGGGCGATCGAGGTCATCGACGCCCCGCAGATTGACGGCGCGCACACCCAGGCCGTGCACCGAGTGCTGCAGGCGTTGGTTGAGGGGTCGCCGCGCACCGGCGAGCTCTATGACTACACCGCTCAGTTCGGTGATTACCAGGTGATTGTGGTCGCCAACCCGTTGGTGGTACCTGGGCAGCCGGTGGCCAAGGTCGACACGCAAAGGGCCCGCGACTTGCTGGTCAAGGCGGTGAGCGCGGTCAGGAGCTAACGCACGTCGCGGGGCCGAAACTGGATGCTGACCCGGGGCCCCGCCGCACCGGTCGTCTTGGGAACCGAATGCTCCCAGGTGCGTTGGCACGATCCGCCCATCACCAGCAGATCCCCGTGCGCCAGCGGGAATCGCAGCGACGGGCCGCCACCGCGTCGCCGCATGGCGAACGTGCGGGTTGCGCCCAGGCTGACGATCGCGACCATGGTGTCCTGCGAGCTGCTGCGCCCGACGGTGTCGCCGTGCCAAGCCACGCTGTCCGACCCGTCGCGGTAGTAGCACAATCCGACCGTGGTGAAGGGCTCCCCCAGCTCACCGCCGTAGATGTCGTTGAGGCGCCGGCGCAGCCGGGCCAGCGCAGGGTGCGGCGGCGCTTCCACCGTGAGATCGTGAAAGCTCACCAGCCGGGGCACGTCGACCACCCGGTCGTACATCTGACGGCGCTCGGCCCGCCACGGCACCGTGCGCAGTAGCGCCGCCAGCAGGACCAAGCCGTCCGTGGGGCCGTCTCGCAGCCAATTCGCGCGGATATCGATGAAGGCGCCGTCACCGAGTTGCCTGCGTTCGTTGTGCTCGAATAGCGAGCCCTGAGCCGCGATCGCCACGGCATCGAGTCTATCGCACACCAGTTCGATAATCGGACGTGTGACGCGCCCGCGCCATGCCCGGTCCGCGCGGCTACCGTTTGAGCTGTGGGTGTGGAGCTGGGAGTCAATTCCGAGGTGGGTGCGCTACGGGTCGCTATCCTGCACCGCCCGGGCGCCGAACTGCGCCGACTCAGCCCGAGCAACAACGACCAACTGCTGTTCGACGGGCTGCCCTGGGTGTCGCGGGCACAGGATGAGCATGACCAGTTCGCCGAGTTGTTGCGCAGTCGCGGTGTCGAAGTGCTGCTGCTGTCGCAGCTGCTGACCGAGGCGCTGCAGCACAGCGGTGCCGCCCGCATGCAGGGCGTGGCCGCCGCGGTCGATGCGAGGCGGCTGGGAACCACTCTGGCGCAACAACTTTCGGAGTACCTGAGGGGTTTGGAACCGAGCGGACTGGCCGACGTGCTCACGGCCGGCATGACGTTCGACGAGCTCCCGCCGGGCGCCCGCACCGACGTGTCGCTGGTGCTGCGCATGCATCACGGCGGGGATTTCGTCATCGAGCCGCTGCCGAATCTGGTGTTCACCCGCGACTCCTCGATCTGGATCGGGCCGCGGGTGGTGATCCCGTCGCTGGCCCTGCGGGCGCGACGGCGCGAGGCGTCGCTGACCGACATCATCTACGCCCATCACCCGCGGTTCACCGGCGTGCGGCGGGCTTACGAATCGCGCACCGCCCCCGTCGAGGGCGGGGACGTGCTGTTGCTCGCTCCGGGTGTGATTGCGGTGGGAGTCGGCGAGCGGACCACCCCGGCGGGCGCAGAAGCGTTGGCGCGCAGTCTTTTCGACGACGATCTGGCACACACCGTGCTGGCTGTGCCGATCGCCCAGAAGCGCGCGCAGATGCATCTGGACACCGTCTGCACGATGGTCGACACCGACACGGTGGTGATGTACGCCAACATCGTCGACACGCTCTCGGCGTTCACCCTGCGGCGCACTGAAGCCGGTGTGATGATCAGCGACGCCGAACCGTTCGCGGAGGCGGCCGCCACCGCGATCGGCATCGAGAAACTGCGTGTGATCGACACTGGACGCGATCCCGTGGTCGCCGAACGCGAACAGTGGGACGACGGCAACAACACACTTGCGCTGGCGCCCGGGATGGTCGTCGCTTATGAACGCAACGTCGCGACCAACACCCGGCTGCAGGACGCCGGCATCGAGGTGCTCACCATCGCTGCCTCTGAATTGGGCACCGGTCGCGGCGGCCCCCGGTGCATGTCCTGCCCGGCCGCCCGCGAGCCGCTTTAGCTCTAGCTCGCGCCGACATTGCCGCCAGGGTCGTGGTTGGGGCTTTATCCACAACCGCCACGGCAATCTGGCGGGGGACGCCGGAAGCATCGAGCATCATCGGGCGCGTGGCATCGGTCTTTCGCGGCAGCGAAGCGCTCGCCGGTGGCGCGCTCACTCGGGGTCAATTGCGGTGGAGTTACCAGAAGATCCACCACGACGTCTACCTGCCGAAGAATGTACCCAGGTCGCTCCGCGACAACGTCGAGGCGGCGTGGCTGTGGTCCGGGCGTCGGGGTGTCGTTGCAGGACGTGCGGCCGCCGCACTGCACGGAGCGAAGTGGGTTGACGACTACACTTCCGTGGATCTCCTCGGGCCCCTCAATCACCCACCGCCCGGCGTAGTCGTTCGCCGGGAACGACTCAGCGGACGGGACGTGGTCGAGCTGGCTGGTCTACCCGTGACGAGTGCAGCGCGGACAGCCTTTGATCTGGGCCGGCATCTACCTCGCAACCTGGCGGTCACTCATCTTGACGCACTATCCGCTGCCACTGGTCTGGTTGCTGTCGACGTCGAGCCGCTGATTGACCGGCACAAGGGTGCCAGAGGTATCCGATCATGTCGAAATGCGTTGTCCCTGATGGATGGTGGCGCGCAGTCCCCGAGAGAAAGCTGGCTGAGGCTGTTGCTCATCGACGGCGGTTTACCCCGACCGATCACGCAGATTCCGGTTCGAAGCGCTGGCGCTGTGTTGGCGTACTTGGACATGGGGTGGGAAGAGCCGATGGTCGCGGTCGAATACGACGGCGACCAACATCGCACCGACCGACGGCAATACGTGAAGGACATCAGGCGCTGGGAGATAGTCGAGGATATCGGGTGGCGGATCATCAGGGTGGTCAAGGAGGACCGACCCAACATCATCCTCGAACGGGTCTATAGCGCCCTCGCGTCTCGTGGTTATCCGAGGTGACGCATCGAGATTGCCACCACGGTCGCGATTTCGCTGGGATCACGACCACTGCGGCAATCTCGATGCCAGATAGCTAACGCCAGCTGGGCAGCCAGATCTCCATATCCCAGGTCTGCTGCGAGATCGGCAGGCCGGTCAGCACCGGGAACAGCCAGGCGAAGTTCGTCACCACCAGCGACACATAGCAACTCACGAAGATCAGCCCCAACGTGCGCCGCTCCTTGTGTGTGGGGAGCGTTGCGCGGGGGTGGTGCAAGATGTCGCCGAGGATCAATGCGATGGCCATCACGAGGAACGGCCCCATCGTCGCCGCGTAGAAGAAGTACATCTGCCGGTCAATCTCGGCGAACCAGGGCAGCCACCCGGCGCAGTAGCCCACAAGCACCACCGCGTAGCGCCAATCGCGGCGTACCAACATGCGCCACGACGCGTAGAGCAGCACCGGCACCGCCAGCCACCACATGGCCGGGGTGCCCACCAGCATCACCGCCTTGACGCAGGACTGCGCCCCGCAACCGGGAACGTTGTTCTGGTCGATTGCATACAGCACCGGCCGCAACGACATCGGCCAGCTCCACGGTTTGGACTCCCAGGGGTGATAGTTGCCCGCTGAATTGGTCAGGGTCGAATGGAAGTGGAACGCTTTCGCGGTGTAGTACCAGAGTGAACGTATGGCGTCGGGCAACGGCACCACGCTGTTGGGCCCGATCGTCTGCCCCACCTGATGGCGGTCGATCGCCGTCTCTGAGGCAAACCAGCCCGCATAGCTGGCCAGATAAACGCCGAACGGAATCAGCACCAGCGCGTACACCGACGGGATGAGATCGCGGCGCAGGGTGCCCAACCACGGCCGTGGCACCTGGTACTGGCGGCGGGCGGCCACGTCCAAAGCCATCGACATAATGCCGAAGAATGCGATGAAATACAGGCCGGACCACTTGGTTCCAAAGGCCAGGCCGAGCAGCACCCCGGCGCCAAAGCGCCACCAGCGCACGCCGAGCCGCGGGCCCCACACCGTTTCGGCGCACCGACCCTCGATGAATGCCACATGCATCCGCGCGCGCACCTGGTCCCGGTCGACGATGAGCGCACCGAAAGCCGCTACGACAAAGAACGCCAGAAATCCGTCCAGCAGCGCGGTTCGCGCCGTGACGAAGCTGACGCCGTCGCAGATCAGCAGCAGCCCCGCGATACCACCGACCAAACTCGAACGGCTGATGCGCCGCACGATCCGGGTCACCAACACCACCAGCACCACGCCCAGCAGCGCCCCGGTGAACCGCCAGCCCAATCCGGTGTAGCCGAATAGCGCTTCGCCGATCGCGATCAGCTGCTTCCCGACCGGAGGGTGCACGACCAGGCCGAACCCAGGGTTGTCCTCCACCCAGTGGTTGTGGAGGATCTGCCAGGCCTGCGGGGCGTAGTGCTTTTCGTCAAAGATCGGTGTGCCGGCATCGGTCGGCGAGCCCAGATTCAGAAACCGGGTCGCCGTGGCAAGTACGGCGATGACGCCGGTCACGATCCAGCCTCGCAACCGGTCTAGCGGGCCGAAGTCGGCGAGAGGCAGCAGCGGGGCCGGGCTGACGGTGGCGGGCTGACGGGGGCCGGCACGCCCCGCGACGGCCTCCTCGTCAGAGCCGGCCTCGCGGACGGAGGTTTCTTGGGGCGGGGCGGTCATCACGTCGATCGTAGGCTGTCCGTCATGACCACTGGGCGCCTGTTGTTGGGTGCGACGCCGTTGGGGCAGCCTGCGGATGCGTCGCCCCGCCTTATTGAAGCGCTGGCCGCGGCCGATGTGGTGGCCGCTGAGGACACCCGCCGGGTGCGCAACCTCGCCAAGGCCCTCGACGTCGCGATCGGGGGCCGGGTGCTCAGCCTGTTCGACCGCGTCGAGACCACCCGGATCGCCACCCTTGTCGAGGCGATCAGCTCCGGAGCAACCGTGCTGGTGGTCAGCGATGCCGGCATGCCGATTATCAGCGATCCCGGTTACCGCCTGGTCGCGGCCTGCATCGAAGCCGGACTGCCGGTGCAGTGCCTGCCCGGACCGTCGGCGGTGACGACCGCGCTGGTGGTCTCCGGTCTCCCGGCGGACAAGTTTTGCTTCGAGGGCTTCGCGCCGCGCAAGGGCTCCGCTCGCCGGACCTGGCTGGCCGGCTTGGCCGACGAACGGCGCACCTGCGTGTTCTTCGAATCCCCACGCCGGTTGGCCGCGTGTCTGCACGACGCGGTCGAGCAACTCGGCGGTGGCCGTCGGGCCGCGATCTGCCGGGAACTGACCAAAGTGCACGAGGAAGTGGTGCGCGGATCACTTGACGAACTAGCGGCCTGGGCGAGCGGGGGCGTGCTCGGTGAGGTCACCGTGGTGCTGGCCGGGGCAACGCCGCGCGCCGACCTGGCGACGCTGGTGGCCGACCTGGTCGCCGAGGTGGAGAACCTGGTCGCCGGCGGCATTCGTATCAAGGATGCATGCAGCCACGTAGCCGCCGGATACCCGGCGGTACGGTCGCGGCAACTCTATGCGGCGGTCCTAGACTCCCGCCGCGACGCCGCGGAGCCGACGGAACTATAGGTCGGCTGAACAGCGTCAGAAGCAGGGCCCGCCCGGTATCGGGCACAGCGGCGGGCGCCCCGGCAGGGCCGGCAGCGGGGGCAGCGCCGGCAGCGGGGGCGGCGCCGGTAGCGGGGGCAGACCCTGCGGCAGCGCGGTGGGGATACCGGCCGCGGCGGCCATGGCCGGCAGCGCGGCGAGCACGGTGGCCGGGTCCACGCCCGGCAGTGCGGGCGCGCCGCCCAGCAATGCCGGTAGCAACGACGCGAGCATCGCGGGATCGACGCCTGGGATACCGCCGCCGGTCAACGCGGGCAGCGCGGCAGCCAGCATCGCCGGGTCGAGGCCCGGTATCGGCGGCAGTCCCGGAATTCCGGCGGCCAGTGCCGGCAGTGCGGCCACCAGCGCCGCCGGGTTCATGCCCGGCAGACTCGGCAGCCCCGGGATACCGCCGGCGGCGGCCAGCGCGAGCAGATCTGTCGGCGACACAGCCGGCAGGCCCGGC
>JALHRH010000092.1 GCA_022841565.1 Mycobacterium sp.
CACGCCGCCTCGATCAGGGCACGGAGTTCGGGGGTGATCAGGCCGCTGATGCGTGACATGCCGTCGTAGTCCTGGTTGCCCAACACCAGGGCGCGGTTGCGGGCCCGTTCTTCCTCGGTGTAGTCGCCGTCGGGGTGCAACAACGCCATGACTTCGCGGGCGTAGGTGGCGACCTGCTCGGGACGAAAGTCGCAGACCTTGCCGGCCAGATCGGCCTCGGCGGCGTCGCGGGTACCGCAGTCCACCTCGGGGGGCAGATGCGACAGGAAGTCGCGGATCACCTTCACATGCGCGTCGCCGATGCGGCCGTCGCGTTGGGCGGCGGCGGTCGCGGTCAACGTCGGCGCCAACGGCTCCCCGGTCAGCGCCCGGCGCTGCCCGAGGTCTGCGGCTTCGGCGATGCGCCGGTGCGCGTCGGCCTTGGTGATCCGCAACCGCTCAGCCAACGCCGCACCCAGTTTGGCGCCGAGTTCTTCCTCGGATGCGTGGGCGACCAGGTGGTTGATCAACCCATGCCGCGGCGTACGCAGCCGGCGCTGCACCGTCTCCAGCCGCTCCAACGCCCGCATCCACTCCGGTGTAGTGAACACATCAAAACTCAACGCGCACAACCGGTCCGTCACAGCATCGAGCGCATCAAAGACCTCCACGATCTCCTCACGCGAACTCGCTGCCATACCCCAATTCTACGAACGACCACCGACATTTCCGGATTGCCGCGAAGCTGGAATCGGGTTGATATCAAGGGCGATATCATGTTTCGCGGCCTAGTGCCGCCCGGTTCGCGTTACCGATGTGACACGTGAGGCAGGACAGGGGCCAGTGCACCCGCCGTCGTCGACAGCGGTCAATCGAAACAGGATCACTGCGCCACAGGCGCGTGAAACCCGTTGGTAAACCTGTGAATCAGGTTGCACGGCCTAGGGAGGCGGCCCTCCCGAGACCGCGGCGTCGATAGCAGCGGTGTCCGGCGCGCAGTCGCCGGCACCGCGCACCAATGTCGCCAGCGCACCGGCCGCACATGCTCGCCGCAACGCCGCCAGGCGCTGGGCGGGGGAACCCGAGTGGGCAGGCCAGCTCGCGGCCAACACACCAGCGAAGACGTCTCCGGCGCCGGTGGTGTCCACCGCTTCCACTGCGGGGGCAGGTACCTCGAACTCGCCGTCGGAACCGAGGTATCGGGCGCCGCGCGCACCTAGGGTGATCACCAAATGCGCAGGGCGCCAAGGCCAATTACCGGCCTCGTGTTCGTTCACAATTACCACGTCGGCAACGCCGGCCAGGTCGGCCACCGCGTCATGGTCCTGCCCGGCAGGCGAGGCATTGACCATGACGACTGCGCCGGCCGACTGAGCGCCCCGCGCGGCCGCCAAAGCCGTCGGCACCGGAATCTCCAACTGGGTCAACAACACATCGCATTCGGCTCTCCACGTCGGCGAGACCGACAGCGTCGCGTTGGCGCCCGGAGCCACGACTATGGTGTTCTCGCCGCCGGCATCGACCACGATGATCGCCGTCCCACTGGGTCCACGCCGGCGGAGGACGGCGTCTACTCCGACGCCCACGCTCCGCAGGTGGGCCATCAATAGGTCCGCGGCCGGGTCGTCGCCGACCGCTCCGACGAACTGCACCCGCGCGCCGGCGCGTGCCGCCGCCACCGCCTGATTGCCGCCTTTGCCGCCAGGCGCATGCGCCAGCGACGACGCCAACACCGTCTCACCCGGGCGCGGCAGACTGGCGACGTCCAGCGTCAGATCCCAGTTGATGCTGCCCACCACGCACACCCGCGTAGACATGTCACCGAGATTAGATCGCTCTCTTCACCCCCCTGTCGAGGTGGGCATCGCGCGGTCTACTGAAGAGGAGCGAGCCGGGGCCATCACCGAATGGTGAAATCTCGGACACGGGGCGACGGCGCTTTTTCGCAAAGTGCCGATATAAGCCGATGGGAGAGCTAGTCTGCAGCGTGATCGGGGACCCCGTGACAGACCGGTGGCAGAAGGGAAGCCGATTGACGTCGGGTGAGACAACAGAGTCCATGCCGGAAGTGCAGCGCGCTCCGGGCAAGAAGCGTGCCCGGAGATTCCTGCCAGGGATGCGTTTTCGAGTCAGCATCCAGTCGAAAATTCTGGTGGCGTTGCTGTTGTCGAGCATCCTGTCCGTGGCCGTAATCGGTTTGATCGGGGCTGTTTCCGGGCGCAACGCGTTGCGCGAAGTCGAGTCCGAACGACTGACCGAACTGCGCGAGTCGCAGAAGCGGCAGATCGAGACATTGTTCCGAGAGGTCACGAATTCGGTGATCGTCTACAGCGGCGGGTTCAGCATCGACCAGGCCGTAATCGATTTGTCCGCCGGGTTCAACCAACTGGGCAACTCGACGATCACCGGTCCACAGCAGCAGGCGCTGTCGAACTACTACGAAAATCAGATGATCAAACCCATTCAGCGGGTGACCGGAGAAGAACTCGATCTCAACGCGATTCTGCCGAAGACCAACGCTGAGAAGTACCTTCAGGCCAATTACACGGCCAAAACCAAGCCCGACACAGACCCGCCGCTGGACGCGGGCGACGGCAGCGCCTGGTCGGCCGCCAATGTTCGCTTCGATTTCTTCATGCGCTCTATCGTCAACCGCTTCAACTATCGAGACGCGCTGCTGCTCGACATGGAGGGCAACGTCGTCTACACGGTCGACAAAGGACCCGACCTCGGCACGAACGTCCTGACCGGGCCGTACCGCGAGTCAAACTTGCGCAACGCTTACCTCAAGGCGGTGCGTTCCAATGACGTTGAGTTCATTTGGATCACCGACTTCGAGCCGTATCAACCCCAGCTCGGCATGCCGACCGCGTGGGTTGTTTCGCCGATCGGCCTGGACGGCAGGTTCGACGGCGTGATGGCGCTGCCCGTTCCGATCGCCAAGATCAACTACGTCATGACTGCCAATAAACACTGGCAGGCCGTCGGCATGGGTTCGGCGACCGAAACCTACCTCGCCGGCCCCGATGGTTTGATGCGTTCGGATTCACGCCTATTCCTGGAAGACCCGAAGGAGTACCGACGTGAGGTAATCGCGGCCGGCACCGCGCCCGACGTCGCGGATCGGGCGATCCGGTTGGGCGGTACGACGTTGGTGCAGCCGGTGCGCAGCGCCGGGCTCCGCGCCGCTCAACGCGGCGAGACAGGGGTGATGATCGGCAATGACTACACCGGCAACAAAGAATTGGAGGCCTATGCCCCACTAAACATACCCAACTCCGATCTGCAGTGGTCGATTCTGGCAACGCGGGACGACTCCGATGCTTTCGCACGGTTGAGCAGGTTCACCAAAGCGCTGGCAGTGGCGGTCGCAGCGATGATCTTCGTGGTCTGCGTCGCATCCATGCTCATCGCCCAGACGGCGGTGCGGCCGCTTCGACGTCTGGAAAAGGGCGCGCAGAAGATCAGTTCCGGCGATTACGAGGTCAGTATCCCGATCACGTCACGCGACGAAATCGGAGATCTCACGGGTGCTTTCAACGAGATGAGCCGGAACCTAGCGGTCAAGGAGGAGCTGCTCAACGAGCAGCGCCGCGAAAACGACCGACTGCTATTGGCGCTGATGCCGGAGTCGGTGGTGCAGCGCTATCGCGAGGGTGAGGCCACCATTGCGCAGAAACATCAAGACGTTGCCATCATCTACACCGATATCGTTGGGCTGGACGAAATTTCGAACGTAGTCGCCGGAGACGAATTGGTCAGCATCGTCAACGACCTGTTCCGCCAGTTTGATTCGGCGGCCGAAGCCCTTGGCGTCGAACGGATCCGTACCTTCCACAACGGCTATCTGGCGAGCTGCGGAATGGTTACGCCAAGACTGGACAGCATCAACCGCAGCGTTGAGTTCGCACTCGAATTGCGACGCATCATCGAGCGATTCAACAACCAGAGCCGACACGTGCTGGCGCTTCGCATCGGCATCAATACCGGCAACGTGATCAGCGGACTGGTGGGCAAATCCGGACTCGTCTTCGACATGTGGGGCGGGGCGGTCAGTTTGACATACCAGATGCACGGTGGTTCACCGCAGCCGGGCATCTACGTCTCTTCGCAGGTGTATGCGGCGATGCGCGATACGCGTCAGTTCACGCCGGCCGGCACGATTTCGGTCGGCGGCGCCGAACAGGCGATCTACCGGTTGTCGGAGCGGTAGTGAATACCTTCCATTCGTCCTGGTTCTACTGGACCATCGGTGTTGCGATCGGATTTCCGGTCGGCTTAATCCTGCTCACCGAGCTGCACCACATACTCACCCGCAGGGGTAGTCGGCTGGCGCGCCAGGTCGGCATGCTGCGCAACTGGTTGTTACCGCTCGGAGCGCTGCTGTTGCTCCTGGTCAAGGCTTCCCAAATTTCGGCCGGCGAGGTCCCGGTCCGCATTCTCACCACGGTGTTCGGCTTCCTGGTGCTGGTGCTGCTGCTGTCCGGACTCAACGCGACCGTGTTCGAAGGCGCGCCCGAAGAGAGCTGGCGCAAGAGGCTCCCGGCGATCTTCCTCGACGTCGGCCGGTTCGCCCTGATCGGGCTGGGACTGACGGTGATCCTGTCCGTCATTTGGGGCGTGCGCGTGGGCGGCGTGTTCACGGCGCTGGGCGTCACGTCGGTGGTGATCGGCCTGATGCTGCAGAATTCCGTCGGCCAGATCGTGTCGGGCCTGTTCATGCTCTTCGAGCAGCCGTTCCGGATCAACGACTGGCTGGACACGCAGACCGCCCGGGGTCGGGTCATCGAGGTGAACTGGCGGGCGGTTCACATCCAAACCGGCGGCGGACTGCGGATTATGCCGAACTCGATGCTGGCAACTACGGCGTTCACGAATCTCAGCCGCCCGCCCGGACCGCACAAATGCGCGATCAACACCACTTTCGCGAACGTTGACCCGCCGGACCAGGTGTGCGCGATGTTGACTCTGGTGGCCACCGCACTGCCGCAGGTCGTGCCCGGGACGACGCCAACGTCGGTCGCCCTGGGAGGCGGGGCGTACCGCACCACGATCAGGGTCAACTCGCCGGCGGACGAGGGCGCCGCCCAGTCGACATTCGTGCGCTGGATCTGGTACGCGGCACGTCGGTGCGAACTGCACCTCGACGGCGAGGACGACGACTTCTCGACGCCTGAACGCGTCATGAAAGCGTTGCGCACGGTGGTCGCGACGGAACTGCGGCTGACCCTTACCGACCAACAATTCCTCGCTCCCTACGCCAGGATGGTGCGGTACGGTGCCGACGAGGTGGTGCAGTACGCCGGGACGGTGCCCACGGCGATGACGTTCATCGTGGCCGGCACGGTGCAACTGACAGTGACGGACGGAGACGGCGCCGTCCTGCCCTTCGTCACCCTCACCGAAGGTTCGTTCACCGGAATCACCGCCCTGACTCGGCAACCGAATCTGGCCGGCGCCTATGCCCTCGATGAAGTGACCGCGCTGGAGATCGAGCGCGAACACCTCGAGAAGATCGTGATGGACAAGCCGATGCTGTTGCAGGATCTGGGCCGGCTGATCGACGAGCGGCAGAACAAGGCGCGGCTGGCCCGTCGCGAGCGCGCCAAAGCAGCGACTGCGGTCGCGCCCGGCCAGCTAAGGCCCGATACCCTGGGGTAATGAGTCTGCAAGCAGCGGCGCTACCCGACCTGCGCCAACAGGTGCACGACGCCGCGCGCCGGGCCCGGGCGGCAGCCCGCGTCCTGGCGTCAGCCACCACGGTGACCAAGGACCGCGCACTGCACGCCGCCGCCGACGCGCTGCTGGCGCACGCCGAACAAATTCTGACCGCCAACGCCGAAGACTTGGACGCCGCACGCGCCGCCGGAACTCCCGCGGCGATGCTCGACCGGTTGGCGCTCAACCCGCACCGCATTGACGGCATCGCCGCTGGTCTGCGGCAGGTGGCGGGATTGCCCGACCCGGTTGGACAGGTACTGCGCGGCTCGACCCTGCCCAATGGACTGCAGCTGCGCCAGCAGCGGGTGCCGCTCGGGGTGGTCGGAATGATCTACGAGGGCCGCCCCAACGTCACCGTCGACGCATTCGGGCTGACACTCAAGTCCGGCAACGCCGCGTTGCTGCGCGGCAGCTCGTCAGCGGCAAAGTCCAACGAGGCGCTGGTGACGGTGCTGCGCGGCGCCCTGGTCAGCCAGGATCTGCCCGCGGACGCCGTCCAACTGCTGTCCTGTACCGACCGCACCACCGTCACCCACCTGATCCAGGCTCGCGGCCTGGTGGACGTGGCGATCCCGCGTGGGGGATCCGGCCTGATCGAGGCGGTTGTGCGCGATGCACAGATTCCGACCATTGAGACCGGTGTCGGCAACTGTCACGTCTACGTTCACGAAGCGGCCGATCTAGACGTCGCCGAGCGCATCCTGCTCAACTCCAAGACGCGCCGGCCCAGCGTGTGCAACGCCGCCGAGACCCTGCTGGTCGACGCCGCGATCGCCGGCGAGGCGTTGCCGCGGCTGCTGAACGCGCTGCAGCAGGCCGGCGTGACCGTACACCTGGATCCCGATGACGACCACTTGCGCCGCGAGTACCTCTCGATGGATATCGCAGTCGCGGTGGTCGACGGCGTGGACGCCGCCATCGCGCACGTCAACGAGTACGGCACCGGCCACACCGAAGCCATCGTGACCACCAATCTTGCTGCGGCTCAACGGTTTACCGAGCGGGTCGACGCCGCCGCGGTGATGGTCAACGCGTCCACCGCGTTCACCGACGGCGAGCAGTTCGGCTTCGGCGCCGAGATCGGGATCTCCACCCAGAAACTCCACGCTCGCGGCCCGATGGGGCTGCCGGAACTGACCTCGACAAAGTGGATCGTCTGGGGTGACGGCCAGACCCGTCCGGCCTGACATTCTCAAGGACTTCAAGGAGCCCCATTGTGACTGTGCCCGCGCGGCCCACGCCGCTGTTCGCCGACATCGCCGACGTTTCGCGCCGGCTCGCCGAAACGGGCTACCTGCCCGACACCGCCACCGCGACCGCGGTCTTTCTCGCCGACCGGCTCGGCAAGCCGCTGCTGGTGGAAGGCCCCGCCGGTGTCGGCAAGACCGAACTCGCCCGCGCCGTCGCCCAGGCGACCGGGTCGGGCCTGGTCAGGTTGCAGTGCTACGAGGGTGTCGACGAAGCGCGGGCGCTGTACGAGTGGAATCACGCCAAGCAGATACTTCGTATACAGGCCGGGTCCGGGGACTGGCAGACCACAAAAGATGACGTGTTCAGCGAGGAGTTCCTACTGCAGCGTCCCTTGTTGACGGCGATCCGGCGCACCGAGCCGACGGTGTTGTTGATCGACGAAACCGACAAGGCCGACATCGAGATCGAAGGCCTGCTGTTGGAGGTGCTTTCCGACTTCGCGGTGACCGTCCCGGAACTCGGCACCATCACCGCGACCCGCACCCCGCTGGTCGTGTTGACCTCCAACGCCACCCGCGAACTGTCCGAGGCGCTCAAACGTCGCTGCCTGTTCCTGCACATCGACTTCCCGAGCCCTGAGCTGGAGCGCCGCATTCTGCTCTCGCGCGTCCCCGAACTACCCGAGCATCTCGCTGAGGAACTGGTGCGCATCATCGGTGTGCTGCGCGGGATGCAACTCAAGAAGGTGCCGTCGATCGCCGAGACCATCGACTGGGGACGCACGTTGCTGGCGCTAGGCATGGACACCATCGACGACGCCGTCGTCGCGGCCACGCTCGGGGTGGTCCTCAAGCACCAGTCCGACCAGCAACGCGCGACCGGTGAATTAAGGCTCAACTGATGGCGACTCGACGCATCCGTCCGTCCCGGCCGCTGGCCCCGCACGGGTTACCCGGGCATCTGGTCGGCTTCGTGGAAGCGCTTCGGGGCAGCGGGATTTCGGTTGGTCCGTCGGAGACGGTGGATGCCGGCCGGGTGATGGCCGCCCTTGGCCTGGGTGATCGGGAGGTGTTGCGCGAGGGCCTGGCATGCGCGGTACTGCGGCGCCCGGATCACCGGGATACCTACGACGCCATGTTCGACCTGTGGTTCCCCGCGGCGTTGGGAGCGCGGGCGGTGGTTCTGGACGGAGACGGGGCCGATGACCCCGAAGCGCTGCCGCCCGACGATGTCGAGGCGATGCGGCAGATGCTGCTGGACCTGCTGGCAGACAACCCCGACCTCGCCGATATGGACGAGCGGCTGGTCCGGATGATCGCCCGGATCGTCGAGGCCTACGGCAAGTACAACTCCAGTCGCGGGCCGTCGTTCTCGTCGTATCAGGCGCTCAAGGCGATGGCTCTGGACGAGCTGGAAGGCAAACTACTGGCGGGTCTGCTTGCTACCTACGGCGACGAACCTTCGCCCAGTCAGGAGCAGATCGCCAAAGCCATTGCAGCGCAGAAGATTTCGCAGCTGCGGAAGATGGTTGACGCTGAGACAAAGCGCCGCACCGCCGAACAGCTCGGCCGTGAACACGTTCAGATGTACGGGATCCCACAGCTTTCCGAGAACGTCGAGTTCCTGCGGGCATCCGGTGAGCAGCTCCGGCAGATGCGCCGCGTGGTGGCTCCATTGGCCCGCACGCTGGCGACCCGGCTGGCGGCCCGGCGGCGCCGGTCGCGGGCCGGGTCGATCGACCTGCGCAAGACCCTGCGCAAGTCGATGTCCACCGGTGGCGTGCCGATCGACGTCGTGTTAAAGAAGCCGCGCCCGGCGCGCCCGGAGTTGGTGGTGCTTTGCGATGTGTCGGGCTCGGTCGCCGGGTTCAGTCACTTCACGCTGCTACTGGTTCACGCTCTGCGTCAACAATTCTCACGAGTTCGAGTCTTCGCGTTCATCGACACCACCGACGAGGTGACGCACATGTTCGGGCCGGAGGCCGACCTGGCGGTGGCGATCCAGCGGATCACCCGGGAGGCCGGGGTGTACGCCCGCGACGGTCACTCCGACTACGGCAACGCGTTCGCCTCGTTCGTGCAGGCGAACCCGAGTGTGTTGTCGCCGCGCAGTTCGCTTCTGGTACTCGGCGACGGGCGCACCAACTACCGCAACCCGGCCGTCGACGTGCTCGCCGACATGGTCAACGCCGCCCGGCATGCGCACTGGCTCAACCCCGAGCCCAGACACCTCTGGGGTAGCGGGGATTCGGCGGCGCCGCGGTACGAGGAAGTCATCACGATGCACGAATGCCGGTCGGCCAAACAGTTGGCCACGGTGATCGACCAGCTATTACCGGTGTAGTCGTCTCGTTCAAGCCGGTGTTGCTGCGTCGAGCGTCACGCCAGCGTGACGCTCGGGGCGTTAGCGGGTCTTGCGGAACACCAGCCAGCGCATCTCGATCGGGCTCTTGGCCCGCTCGACGGGAAACACGTCCAGGCCGCTGACCCAGTCGGCGTACCAACTGGTGGGGGGCCATGCGCCCGACGGTAGGTGCGTCTGCTCGTACTCGTAGACTGAGTCGTCGGCGACAAGCTCCAGGGGCAGTCCGGCCGCCGCGGTTGACACCTCTTGCCGAGAGAACATGCCCGTGTACGCCTGCTGTCCGAATTCGCGTGCGGCATGCTCGATCTCGTAGCCGTGGCGCGGTAGGAAGGTGTTGAACACCAAGTGCGCCCCGGGCGCCAGGCAAGCAGCGGCAAGTTCGAACAGCCTGCGTAACTGCTGCGTCGACCGGAAATCCGGCACTACTTCCGACAACAGGATCAACTGATAGTCCTGGCGCAGGTCGTCGGTGGTCTCGAACACATTGCGCACGATGACCCGCACGTCGAGACCTTCCTGGCGGGCCTGCGACCGGATGATTTCGGCGAACTTCGGCGTCAACTCCACCACGTCGACCGGGTGTCCGCGCCGCGCCAGGGGGAGGGCGTTGCGCCCGGTTCCCGCACCGATGTCGAGCACCGAGTGCACGCGGGGATCGGCGGCTTCGTTTGCCAGCGCCCACACCCGGGCGTCGGGCTCGGTACCGAACAGCGGTGGTTCGCGGGTGCTGATCCAGTTCTCGTAGGCTTCGGCGACGGTGAACCACCGGGCGTTGACCTGGTAGTGCAACGTCGGGCCGACGGGCGCGTTGTAGCTGACGACGATGTTGGATCGCTGCGAAATCGAGTATGCCTCGGCCAGCTGACCCTGCAGCACGGTACGCAGGTGAGCGAGTTCCTCGTCGTTGAACTGCCTGCCCACCCCCGCGAAGATGCGGCTGCACATTTCTACGTACTCGTCGAGCAGGCTCGGAACGGCCGGCAGCGAAATTTCGCCGGTGACCACGGATCGGCTGTAAAACCGCCGCTTCATGGCGTCGTTCCACTCTTGTTGCTGATCTACGGCTGCCGGCAGCGAATTTTCCACAGCACTCCTTCTACACGATCTGGTGCGTTGGTGTAGGGCATTGGCGCAAGGGCGCCAGATCTTTTGCGAACCTGCCGGGCGATGGCCCCGACCTGCGGGCCTTGCTCGGGAGGTAATGCCTGATCGCAGGCTCCAGTAAGCTGGCGAACCATGCGAAAGCAGCTGCGCAGGCTGGGGGTGATGGGTGGGACGTTCGATCCCATCCACTACGGCCACCTGGTTGCTGCCAGCGAGGTGGCGCACAAGTTCTCCCTCGACGAAGTCGTGTTCGTGCCCAGCGGGCAGCCGTGGCAGAAGGACCGCCAGGTGTCGGCCGCCGAGGACCGGTATCTGATGACCGTTATCGCCACCGCCTCGAACCCCCGCTTTTCGGTGAGCCGGGTCGACATCGACCGCGGCGGCCCCACCTACACCAAGGACACGCTGCGGGACCTCAATACCCTCAACACCGACTCCGAGCTGTACTTCATCACCGGTGCCGACGCGCTGGCGTCCATCCTGACCTGGCAAGGCTGGGAAGAGATGTTCGAGCTGGCGCGTTTCATAGGTGTCAGTCGGCCCGGCTACGAGCTGCGGCATGACCACATCACCGAAGTCCTGGGCGAGTTGCCCCAGGACGCGTTGACACTGGTGGAGATCCCGGCGCTGGCGATCTCCTCGACCGACTGCCGGCAGCGCGCCGGACAGCACCGGCCGCTGTGGTACCTGATGCCCGACGGCGTCGTGCAATACGTCTCCAAACGACGCCTCTATCGCACCCCCGAGAGGAGCGAGAACCCGACCGCCGCCAGCCTGGCCGCCGGGAACAGCACATGAGCGCACATCAGGAAGCGATCGAAATGGCATCGGTGGCGGCCGCCGCTGCCGCATCGAAACTGGCCGATGACGTCCTCGTCATCGACGTCTCCGGCCAGCTGGTCATCACCGATTGTTTCGTCATCGCCTCAGCGTCCAACGAACGGCAGGTCAACGCCATCGTCGACGAGGTGGAGGAGAAGATGCGCCGGGCCGGCTACAAGCCCGCCCGCCGCGAGGGCGCCCGCGAGGGCCGCTGGACGCTGCTGGACTATCGCGACATCGTTGTGCACATCCAGCACCAGGATGACCGTAACTTCTATGCGCTGGACCGGTTGTGGGGCGACTGCCCGGTGGTGCCGGTCGACCTGGGGGACCAGCGCGGCGGGACCGCGGAATGAGGGCGCGCCGGCTGGTCATGCTGCGGCACGGGCAGACCGATTACAACCTCGGCGCCCGAATGCAGGGTCAGCTCGACACCGACCTGAGCGAACTGGGCCGCGCCCAAGCCGTGGCCGCCGCCGAGGTGCTAGGCAAGCTGCAGCCACTGCTGATCGTGTCCTCGGATCTGCGCCGGGCCTTCGACACGGCGACCAAGCTGGGCGAGCAGACCGGCATGGCCGTTCAGGTGGACCCGCGGCTGCGCGAAACCCATCTGGGCGACTGGCAGGGCATGACGCACACCCAGATCGACGCCGAGGTCCCGGGCGCCCGATTGGCGTGGCGCGAGGACGCCGCCTGGGCGCCGCACGGTGGCGAAAGCAGGGTCGATGTAGCCGCCCGGAGTGTGCCGTTGGTGGCCGAGCTAGTTGCTGGCGCGCCGGAGTGGGGCGGCGCCGGCGAGCCCGGGCGGCCGATCGTGCTGGTGGCCCACGGCGGCCTGATCGCCGCCTTGTCGGCCGCGCTGCTGAAGATCCCGGTCGCCAATTGGCCGATGCTCGGGGGCATGGGCAACTGCAGCTGGGTTCAGTTGAGCGGCCATTCGGAGGACGCGGCTGAGTTTGAGGACATCCGGTGGCGACTGGACGTATGGAATGCTTCGGCGCAGGTGGCCAATGACGTCCTCTGAATACTCGGCCGAAAGCGGGCGCAGGCCCACACTGCTGATCTTCGCGGACTCTCTGTCTTACTACGGCCCCGCCGGCGGCCTGCCTGCCGACGACCCCCGCATCTGGCCGAATCTCGTTGGTGCTCAACTCGGTTGGGATGTGGAATTGATCGGCCGGATCGGATGGACCTGTCGGGATGTGTGGTGGGCGGCCACCCAGGACCCGCGGGCCTGGGCGGCGCTGCGGAAGGCCGGCGCGGTGATCTTCGCCACGAGCGGCATGGATTCGTTGCCGTCGGTGTGGCCTACCGCGATCCGTGAGCTGATCCGTTATGTCCGGCCACCCTGGTTGCGGCGCTGGGTGCGCGACGGCTACGGCTGGTTGCAGCCCCGCCTCTCACCTGTGGCCAGATCGGCACTGCCGCCGCAGCTGACCGCGTACTACCTCGAACATACCCGCGGTGCAATCGATTTCAATCGGCCCGGCATCCCGATCGTGGCGTCGTTGCCGTCGGTGCATATCGCTGAGACCTACGGCAAGGCACACCACGGGCGCGACGGTACCGTCGCAGCGATCACGCAGTGGGCTGAGCAACAGAAAATTCCGCTGGTTGATCTGAAAGCAGCTGTCGCTGAAGAGATTATGAATGGACGCGGCAACCCAGACGGGATCCACTGGAACTTTGAGGCGCATCAGTGCGTCGCCGAGCTGATGCTCAAGGCGCTCGCCGAGGCCTTGCAGACAGCCACCGTGCCGAACGAGAAAACGCGCTGACGATGCGCGTCGGCGACGATGCATAGCGAAGCGATGGGGAGGAGCGGCGCCATTGACCGTCCAGGTCGTTACCGATAGCTCGTCGCGCCTACCGGCCGAATTGCGGGACCAGTGGGCGATTCGTGAAGTGCCGCTGCACATCCTGCTCGACGGCGCCGATCTTCGCGACGGTGTGGATGAGGTTCCCGACGACATCCACAAGCGCCACGCCACCACCGCGGCTGCCACGCCAGCCGAGCTCTGTGCCGCCTATCGGCAAGCCTTGACCGACAGCGCCGGTGACGGGGTTGTGGCCGTGCACATTTCGTCCGGTTTGTCCGGAACCTGTCGTGCCGCCGAACTGATCGCCGCCGAGTTCAGGCCCGCGGTGCGGGTGATCGATTCCAAGTCGACGGCGATGGGCACCGGTTTCATGGCCTTGACCGCCGCCCGGGCGGCGGCGGACGGGGTCGATCTGGACACCGTCGCCCATATCGCAGCAGCCGCGGTGCGCCGCACGCACGCCTACATGGTGGTGCACTGCCTGGACAATTTGCGGCGTAGCGGCCGCATCGGCGGCGCGAAGGCATGGTTGGGCACCTCGCTGGCGCTCAAGCCATTGCTGCACATCGATGACGGAAAACTCGTTCTGGCACAACGCATTCGGACAGCCAAGGGGGCTATCGCGGCAATGGTCGACCAGGTCTGCGAGTTCGTCGGGGAGCGCCCCGCGGCACTGGCGGTGCATCACGTCGCCAATGCCGACGCCGCGCGCGACGTGGCCGGCGCGCTGGCCACGCGGCTACCGGCGTGTGATCCCGCGATCGTGTCGCCGCTGGGTCCGGTGTTGGCGCTGCATGTCGGCGACGGTGCGCTGGCGGTGTGCTTGCAACTGGCTCAATAACGTCGCCGCGTCATCACGTCGCCGCGTCAGATCTGACGGACGAAGATGATGGTGCCAATTCCGTTGGCGGTGTTCTCGAAGTAGACGGGCAACACTGAGAAGGGGTACGAACCGGTGTTGAAGACGTAGGCTCCGGGCTGGGGTATTGGGGCCGTCGCAGAGGCCACGACGAATGGGGTGTGGGCAGCGGTGACAGTCTGCGTGTAGAGGGGGACACCGTTGATCGTGGTGACAGTGATAACCGTTCCGGCGGGCAGGTGGTTGCCCAGATTGAGGCCCGGCACCAACGATTGGGGAACAGCTCCCAGTTCGCCACCGGAGTCGATGAATGCGCCGACCGTTTGTGGTAGTTCGTTGTTGATCTGCACCTGCACCACGGTTCGCGGGCTGCCACCCAGACTTACATAAGTCGGCATTGAATTGGGTCCGAACTGCACCAGGCCGCGAGGCAGGTTGACCAACATTCCGTCGTCCAACTGGTTCGGTAACGCCTCGATCACGGATTCGGTGAACGGGAATTGGTTGTTCTGTCCCACGCCCAGGTAGACAGGCAGCGACGAAAGCGGGACCTGGTTGCTTGGGTTGTTCACGTACGCGGAAGTGGCGACGCCCACGGTGGTCGGATCAGTGACGATGCCATTACCGAGGTTGACTGTCGTCGTATACGTCTGATAACTGACAAACAGGGTTCCGCCGTAGCTGACACTGCCCGAGCCGGTTACGGGTCCGAGGTCCACACCACTGACGAACTGTGGCGTTACCACCAAGCCGGAGGCGCCGGAGTCGACGGTGACGGGCAAACTGGGCCCGCCACCCACCGAGATGTTCAGTATCGGGCTGCCCCATCGACCAGGGTGAATCAAGGACTGGTTCGGCCCCAACGCCGTACTGATCCCTGCGGTACCGGGCAATCCCAACAGGCCGCCGCGACCGCCAGAGCCGCCGACTCCGCCGGGTCCACTGGTCCCGCCGGTACCACCGATGCCGATCAGGCCCGCCGAGCCGCCGGGGCCTCCGGGCATTCCGCCGTAGAGGTTGAGGCCGCCGGTGCCGCCGTTGCCCAACAGCAGCCCGCCGGCGCCCCCCGCGCCTCCGGCCGCGCCATATCGGACGCTGACGCCGCCGGTACCGCCGTTACCGAACAGCCAGCCCCCGGCTCCGCCGGGCGTCCCCACCCCTTGAGCGGTGGTGTACCCGGCGGCGCCGTCCCCGTACAGGGGGCGTCCGGTCACCTGCAGGACTGGTTCGTTGACCAGGCTCGACGCGCTTGTGGCCAGGTAATTGACGATGGCGACCTCGGCGGTGACAAATTCACGCGTGGCTTCGAGCAGACGAAGAACGAATCGCTCGTAGGACGTGGCGAATTGCCCGGCCACGGCCTGATATCGCTGGCCGTGCTCGGCAAACAAGGTGGCCACCGCCGCCGAAATTTCATCAGCGCCCGCAGCGACGAGTTCGCCGGTGGGCAGCGACGCGGACATATTCGCCGAGTTCAGCGCCGAACCCAGGTTCTCCAGGTCTCTGGTCGCCGAGGACAGCAGATCCGGGTATACGAGCAGGAACGACACGTCGGCCCCCTTCGCGTCGGTCGCTGTGGCCGGTGGCACTTAGCAAATGCTGTTAAATTGTTCGAATCCTAGCATGGAGCAGATGCTCCGCGAGTCTGAATGTGGCTAGACTCCTCCGGCGCCGCCGGAACCGCCGGTGCCGCCGGTGCCGCCAGTTATGCCGACTGCGTCGGTTCCCGGGTCACCGTCGCCGCCGCCGCTGCCCTTGCCGCCTGCAGCACCGGTTCCGCCGGTGCCACCGACACCACCAGTGCCGCCCTTAGCGCCGGCGCCATTGGTGCTGCCGACGCCGCCGGAGCCGCCGTTACCACCCTTGCCTCCGGTACCGCCTTGCGCACCCGTGCCGACGCCGTTGTTGCCACCGTGTCCACCTACGCCACCGGTGCCGGCGATGCCGCCGTTGCCGCCGACGGCCCCCGGCCCGGCTGCACTTCCGCCGATGCCACCGTTGCCTCCGGCACCTCCGACGCCGCCCTTGCCGGGTGTAACCAAGCTGGTACCCCGGTTGCCGGTGGCGCCAGCGCCACCGAGTCCGCCGTTGCCTCCGGCGCCGCCGATATTGGAGGAGGTTCCGCCCGTGCTGGCACCACCTGCCCCGCCATCGCCACCGGCGCCACCTTTGCCCCCCGGTGCAAATATGGTCGTATTGTTGTCGCCGCCTTTGCCGGCGGCGCCGCCGTTGCCGCCCGCGCCGCCGAACTCGATACCGTCTCCGAAACCGCCGGCGCCACCGCTGCCGCCCTTACCGCCGGTACCACCGGTAGCGGCAGGGCCACCCGCGCCGCCAATGCCTCCGTCTCCGCCGGCGCCGCCGGCGCCGCCCATCGGGCTTACCGCGCCGCCCTTACCGGCAATGCCGGCCGCGCCGCCGCTGCCGCCGTCACCGCCCCTACCGCCGTCATCATTCGCTCCATTGCCGCCCATACCGCCGCTACCGCCCTTGCCGCCGGCGCCGCTGGCGCCGTTAGTTCCGCCCGGGCCGGAGTTGCCGCCATTGCCACCTTTACCGCCCGCACCGCCGTTGCCGCCGGCGTCGGATGAGGTAGTGGGACTGGCGCTATTGCCTGCCGCGCCGTTGCCACCCTTGCCGCCGGTGCCGCCGGCGCCGCCGTTGCCCGAGGTGGCGCCGTTAGCGGCGGTGCCGGCGTTGCCGCCGTTGCCGCCCAGGCCGCCGGCGCCCGCGGCCGGTGCTGCGCTGCCGCCGGTGCCGGTGTCCGTGCCGCCATTGCCGCCGCTGCCGCCATTGCCGCCCTTACCGCCGCTGCCACTGACCCCGCCGGCGCCTG
>JALHRH010000093.1 GCA_022841565.1 Mycobacterium sp.
ATTTTCCGGCAGGTTGAACTGCAGCTGCCAATTCGTCAATGGAGTGGTGCCGGTGTTTGTGATGGTGTAATTCGCGACGTAACCGCTTTCCCATTGCGACCCTACGGTGTAGGTGGCCGCTATGCCAGGGTTCTCGACGGCCGCGAGTGACGCCGTGGCCGCGGTGGTGGGGGCGGCGGTGGAGTTTGGCTCGGGCGCGGTGGCGGCTGCGCCCACCGAGGCGGTGGTTCCGCCCGAGGTGGACATAGCCGTGGCGGTGGCGGTCGTGGCGGTGGCGGTCGTGGTGGGGGTCGTCGTCGTGGTGGTCGGGGTCGTGGTGGCGTCGCCGGCTGCCGCCGTGGTGCCGGAGGTCAGGTCCACCGCCGCGGCGGCCGCCTGCCCGGCGGAGCCGCCCTGGCCGAGCAGCTGACCGGCATTGCCGCCGGTGGCCGCATTCACCATCTCCAGTGCGATGCTCTGCAAATACGACGCGCTCGCAGCCTCGGCGCTTGCGAATGCCTCGGCGCCGGCAGTCAACGCTTGAGCGAACCGAGCCTGAAACGCCGCGGCCTGAGCGCTGACTGCTTGATATTCCTTTGCCTGCCCGTTGAACAACCCCGTAATGGCCGCGGAGACCTCATCGGCGCCCGCCGGCAGTACACCGGTCGCGACGGCAGCGACAGCGGCATTCGCCGCACTAAGCGCCGAGCCGATCCCGGAGATATCCGCGGCCGCCGCGGCCAGCGCCACTGGCGCGGCAATCACAAATGACATGGGTAACCTTTCGACTAGCTATAACGTGTTTATCTCGAAAGCATCACTAAACAATCACGGCAGGATCACCACCGACAGGCTTTAGGTTTATCACGATTTGATATCGGACCCTATCACGAACCAATCACGAGTCAACGCTTTGCCATAAAACCTTTAGATTCAAATTGCATAGATTGGCTCAGCAAATAACGCGCGGGTCAGCCTCGTTTCCCGGTACCGCAAAGAACCGGCGGGGCATACCGAGACAACAACCACCGACGGCGCACCCGAACTCGAGATCATCGCAAACATCACTGGATGCGCTCACGGCTGCCTCACCCGACCCGGACGCCGCGCGATGCTAGCGGCGGTGCGCAACGTGTCCGCGGACCTTGGCCCGGTGTCCGGTGTGACGGTCGGCTACTTGCCGTACTTACGTTGACGCGCCGGGCGCGCAAAGACTCGACGCGGCGTGACTGCTTCGATGAGAGCCGCGACCGGGACGCCGTTGGTAAGTTCCTTGCCCAGTAGGGCCCGTGCGGCGTCGACGATCTCGCAGCCGTCCCTCCCAGCCCCCCGCGGCGCTGACCTGAAACGACGGCCCGACGTGGCTCGGGTTCTGCCGAATAGCAGCGCCCGACCGATAGTGTTAGAGCTTGGCCAGGTCGTAGTCACCGATGTGATCGATGAGCACCCGCAGCTGATCCGCAGTGGAACCCAGGGTGTGATCGATCGCGGTGAGCCGGGCCATGTAGTGGCCCACCGGGTATTCGGCGGTCATGCCGATGCCGCCGTGCAGCTGGATCGCCTCTTGACCGATGTGCCGGCCCGAACGGCCGATCTGCAGCTTGGCGCGCGCGGCGATCACCGGGTCGTAATTGCCGTCCGCGATCGACATTGCGGCGTACAGATTCATGCTGCGCGCCAGCTCCAGTGACACATACATGTCGGCCGCCCGCTGCGTGAGCGTCTGAAACTTATTGAGGGTGACGCCAAACTGCTTGCGGGTCTTGAGGTAATCGGTGGTCAGGCGCAGCGCTTCCTCCATCGCTCCGAGTGCTTCGGCGCACAGCGCCGACTGAATCCGGATGATCGCGTGGGCGATGGGCCCCGAGGCGTCGGCGGCATCGGCACCCAGCGGTTCGGCCGCCGCCTCGTCCAGGTCGACCTGGGCACCGCGCTGGCCGTCGAAAGTGGGGTACGGGTGGCGGGTGACGGCATCGGCGTCGACCAGGAACAAGCCGGTGCCGCCGTCCGCCAACGCCGCGCTGACCACCAGTGTGTCGGCGCAGTCACCGGCCAGCACCGGGTTCTTACGTCCGCTCACGGTCCACGAATCACCTTGCTGCACAGCATGAGTCGCGAGTTGGGTGGACGTCGCGCGACGGCCCGGTTCCAGGTGTGCGAAGGCCAGTAGCCGTTGGCCCGCGGCGACTTCGTCCAACAACTCTCGTTGCGCATCGCTGCCCAGTTCGGCGATCAGCGACCCAGGTGCCAACGCCGCGTGCACGATGGGTTCGGGTGCCAGCCGGCGTCCAACCTCGATGAGCACCGCCATGATTTCCAGCTGACCGGACTCGTCCGGGTCGAACCCGAGGCCCAGGATCCCGACTTCCGCGAGCTGATTCCACACCTCGCGGCTCCAGCCGAGATCGGTTTCGAGCACCTTGTTGCGGCTTTCGGCGTCGTAGCTGCGCGACAGCAATTCCCGGGTGGTGTCCCGCAGCAGGGCCTGCTCTTCGCTCAACTGAAAGTCCATCACTGCCTCACAATCCAAGAATGGTCGATGCGATGATGTTGCGCTGAACTTCGTTGCTGCCGCCGTAAATCGAGGTCTTGCGGTAGTTGAGGTAATGGGGGGCACTGGTTCGGGCCCACTGCGGGGACGCGATGCCGTCCGTGCCCACCGGCAGCGCATCGGGACCGGCCACCTCGACCAGCAGTTCGGTGGCGACCTGCTGGAGTTGACTGCCGCGCAGCTTGAGCACCGACGATGCCGGGTTTGGTTTGCCGCCCGAGGAACTCGACACCACCCGGGCCTGGGTGAGTTCCAGTGCCAGCACCTCGTTCTCGGCCTCGGCCAACCGCGCGGCGAACAGCGGGTCCTCGAGCAGGCCGTTCTCGGCGGCGTGCCGCTTGACCTCGGCAAGGCGCACTTTGGTGCGGCCCACCTGCGCGATGCCGGTGCGCTCGTTGCCCAGCAGGAACTTCGCGTAGCTCCAGCCCTGATTCTCTTCTCCGACAAGTTGATTGGCCGGAACCCGCACGTCGGAGAAAAACACCTCGTTGACTTCGACCCCGCCGTCGATCAACTTGATCGGCCGTAACGTGATGCCGGGAGTGTCCATGGACATGAGTAGGAACGAGATGCCGGCCTGACGTTTGGGCGCCTGCGGGTCGGTGCGTACCAGGCAGAAAATCCAGTCCGCGTACTGGCCGAGCGTCGTCCACGTCTTCTGCCCGTTGACGACGTAGCTGTCGCCGTCGCGGACCGCTGTGGTGCGCAGCGAGGCCAGGTCCGATCCGGCTTCGGGCTCGGAGAAGCCCTGGCACCACCAGATGTCCAGACTGGCCGTCGGCGGCAGAAACCGCTGCTTGACCTCCGGCGAGCCGAACTCGGCGATCACCGGGCCCACCATCTTGGTGTTGAAGTTCAACGGCTCCGGGACGCTGGCCAACTGCATCTCGTCGGTCCACATCTGGAACTGGGTGGGCGTCCAGTCTTGTCCGCCCCATTCGACGGGCCAGTTCGGCACCGCAAGCCCGTGCTCGTGCAGCAGCTTGTGGTTGGCGACGATCTCGTCGCGCGTCAGAGCACCGCCCTGGCGGACCCGGTCCCGGATGTCGGCGGGGACCTCGGTGGTGAAGAAAGTTCGCAGTTCGTCGCGGAACGCCGCTTCCTCGGGCGTGAGCGCTAGCTTCATCGGCAGCCTCCTGTGTCCGGGATGACCGCGGGCGCACGGGTCACGGCGGTCCTGCACTGCACGTTAGGCGCTGTGCGGCGGCTTTCATCAACTGGGTACGTCAACCGGGTCGGGCAGACACACGTCAGCGCCGCCGGCGTCGCTACCACAGCAGGGCAACGAGGGTGACACCGGCAGCCGAGGCGGCCAGTACCAGGGTTGGTTGTGCTGCGCGCGCAGTTTCTTTCGCCCGCTCGGGCAGGTTCATCTTGGCCGAGAGGGCTTCGACGGTGTTGCCCAGTTGGGCGCGGGTTTCCTCGATGTCGTGCTGGATGTCGTCCAGGTCAGCATCTGGGCCCGGCTCGGGTGGTTGGGCACCGGTAGATGCCGGTGTGGGCTCAGCTTCGGTCATGGCGGGCGTCCTTCAATTCCTGGATGTCCTTCTTCACGCTGGCGACCGTCTGCGGCGCGGCAGGAGTCGCCTTTTTGGTTTGCCGCCTGCTAACCAACGCGGCCACCCCGGCGACGGCGAATAGCGCGGCACCTACGATCAACGCCGCCGCCCACGTCGGCAAGGCCAGCGCCAACGCGGCAATGCCAGCGGTGATCAGGCTCGCCAGACCGAAAAATGCCAGCAGCCCGGCCGCACCGAACAGGCCCGCCCCGGCGCCGGCGTGCTTGGCCGATCGCAGCAGTTCCTTTTGCGCCAGCCGCATTTCGTCGCGGACGAGTCGTGAAGTCTGCGAAGAGAGTTGGGATATCAGCTCGCCCACCGACGCGTCGGCGTCGGGCCCCGGGTTGGTCCCCGCATTCACGCTCACCGATTACCTCCGTGCTGTCTGGCTGTCGACCGGCGTCGACATCACCCGGTTGGCCGCGGCCTTGATCGAATCGGGCAGCAACCTATTGCCGATGCCCATTGCCTTGGTCGGCATCGACTCCGCGACGACCTTGCGATCGCCGTTCATCAATGCGTCGAAGCCTGCTCTGGCTACTGCGGCCGGGTCGTCCTTTCGGCTCATACGACCCATCCGGGTGCGCGCCATGCCCGCGCCGGAAGAAGCCGGTGTCCGTCGGGCCGGGCATCAAAGCCGTGACGGTGACCCCGGTTCCGCGGAGCTCGTCGTGCAGCGCTTCCGACAACGACTGGATGAACGACTTGGACGCGTCATACACCGCGTGATAGGAGCCGGGCATGGTGGCGGCGATCGACGACGTGAACAGCACCTTGCCGCTGTTGCGCTGCACCATGCCCGGAAGAACCAGCTTGGCCAGCTGCACGGTGGACCGCACGTTCAAGTCGACCAGCGCCAACACGTCCCTTCATGGTGCTATCCAGAAAGGATCCGCGCAGACCCACACCGGCGTTGAGCGCTGCCGCGTCCAGCGGTCGGCCGTCGGAGCTAACCTGCCGATAGAGCTCGTCCACCACCTTGGTGGTGCGCAGGTCCACCTTGATCGGACGGACGTTGACGCCCGAGTGCCTGAGGTTCTGTGCCGCGTCGTGGATGGCGTCATCGTCAGCCGCGATTGTCAGGTCGTAGCCGTGTTCGGCGAACCGCCTGGCCAGCTCGAGACCGATGCCGCTTGATGCGCCAGTAATCAAAGCCAAACTCATGGCGTCGTGGCTACCCGCAGTGTGGGCCACCAAACCTGCTCGGCGAGCGGCTTTTACACAGCTCCGGTTTGATCCACAGACACCCCCGGGTGCGCAGCGGCACCGAACGCTGGTGGCGGGAGCCTGGCATACCGTCACCCCATGCGAACCGAACTACCCGCCGAGCGATTGCACCGAAGGCTGGCCAGCGACCCGGAGCCGCAATCCGACAGCCGCGAGTCCGATCCGGACGAGAACAGCGAAGGGGACGCGAACTCGCTGCTGCCGCGGTGGCTTCCCGACACGTCCACGCACCGAAACTGGATGGCTCGGCTGCGCGCGGATCCCGGTCGTGCCGGCGTCATCGCGCTGGCGATCATCGCCGCGCTTGCCGTGCTTATCACCATTTTCACTGTGGCCCATGACCGGCCATCGCCGGTGACATCAGCCAAACTGCCGCCAGTAGAACGGGTTTCGTCAACCGGTCCGAAGCCGTCGACCGCCACCGCAACGGACAAGCCGGTGGTGGTCAGCGTCGTCGGGTTGGTGCACAAGCCGGGGCTTCTCACGCTGGCACCGGGCGCCCGTATCGCCGATGCGCTGCAGGCGGCCGGCGGACCGATCGACGGCGCCGACACTATCGGACTCAACATGGCACGCCCGGTCGGTGACGGTGAACAGATCGTGGTCGGGTTGGCGCCGACTTCCGGCAAGCCGGCGGTGCTGGGCAGCTCGGTCGGCACCGGCAGCCCCGCCGCGCCGACGCCCTCGACCGCGCCCAGCACGTCGGGAAAGCCGAAAGCTGGCCCGAAGGAGGCACTCGACTTGAACACCGCCACCGTCGAACAACTGGACGGACTGCCCGGGGTCGGCCCCGTCACCGCCGCGGCGATCGTGGCTTGGTGTCAGGCCAACGGCCGTTTCACCAGCGTCGATCAGCTCGCGGAAGTCGACGGCATCGGACAGGCGCGGTTGGACAAGCTGCGTTCGCTGGTCCGTGTCTGATCTTGGTGCCCGAGCCTCAGGCGGCCGCGGACCCTGCACAGCACCTGGATGTGCGACTGGCCCCAGCCGCGCTCACCGGGTGGATAGTGACGGCGTCCGGGACGGTGTGGCCGATCGGCGGCGCGTTGGCCGGATGCTGCGCGGTGCTGGCGGTCGCCTCGGCCGCGCTGTGGCGGCGGGCACGGTCCAGGCCGAGGGTCCGGCTGGCCGCGATCAGCGCCGGGCTGATGGCGGTCGGGGTAGTGGGCGCGGGATACGGGATGGCGATCGCGCTGCGCGCCGACGCGGTCGCTCGCCACCCGATCACTGCGGCGTTCGGCACCGTCGCGCCCGTGACCGTCGTCCCCAGCGAGACGGCACGGCCGCTAGGTCGCGGCCGGTTGCTGTTCCGGGCCACCCTGCGGCGGATACGGGACGACGAAATATCCGGTCGTGTAACGGTTTTCGCCAGCACCGCCGAGTTCGAAGGGTCGTCGGGCGAATTGCTGGTGGGCCAGCCGGTGCGGTTCGCCGCGCGCATCACCGCGCCGAACCGCCGTGATCTGACGGTCGCGGTGCTCACCGTGGCGGGTCAGCCGGAGTGGGGCCGCGCCGGTCCCGTGCACCGGGCCGCGCACACCGTCCGCAGTCGATTCGCAGCGGCCGTCCACAACGTGCTGCCCACCGGTCAGGCCGCGATGGTGCCCGCATTGGTGCTGGGCGACACATCGCTGGTGACCGCGGACACCAGCGGCGAATTCCGTGCGGCGGGCATGACCCACCTGACCGCGGTATCGGGGGCCAACGTCACAATCGTGTGCGCCGCGATGCTGTTGTCGGCTCGGCTGGTTGGGCCGCGGCCGGCTGTGCTGCTGGCGGCGCTGGCCTTGGTCGCCTTCGTGTTTGTCGTACAGCCGACGGCCAGCGTGTTGCGGGCGGCCGTGATGGGTGCCATCGCTTTGGTGGCGATGCTGTCTTCGCGTCGACGCCAAGCGATCCCGGCGCTGTCAGCGACCGTGCTGCTGTTGTTGGTGGTGGCTCCACAGCTGGCCGTCGACCTGGGCTTCGCGCTGTCTGTCGTGGCCACCGGTGCACTGGTGCTGGTCGCCCCAGGTTGGTCCCGCCGGCTGATCGGGCGGGGCTGGCCGAAGCCGCTGGCCGACGCGGTCGCGGTCGCCGGTGCCGCCCAAGTGGTGACCGCGCCGCTGGTCGCCGCCATCTCCGGCCGGTTCAGCCTGGTGGCTGTCCTGGCCAATCTGGTAGTGGCCCCGGTGATCGCGCCGATCACCGTTCTCGGCACCGCGGCGGCGGCGCTGGCGGTCTGTTGGCCGGCCGGCGCGCAACTGCTGATCCGGTTCACCGGCCCCGAAGTGTGGTGGGTGCTGCACGTGGCGCACTGGGCAGCCGGGGTCCCGGGTGCAAGCCTGCCGGTGCCGGCCGGAGTTGCCGGGCTGCTGGTCGTCGCCTGCGCCACGGTGCTGGTCGGCGTGCTGTCGCGGTGGCGTGGTTTTCGGGTGGTGCTGGCCTGGCTGACCGTCGGTTGTGCACTGGCCTGGTCGGTGTCGGAAGCCGTCGCACGCTCGTGACACCATCTTGGGGTGAGCGAGGATTCGTCGTTGCACCTGGTCCTGGGGGAAGAAGAACTGCTGATCGAGCGGGCCGTCGCGCAGATATTGCGGTCGGCCCGGCAGCGGGCCGGCGCCGCGGCGGATTCGGCAATTGCCGACGTCCCGGTCAATCGGATGCGGGCGGGCGATGTCAGCACCCACGAGCTCACCGAATTGCTGAGTCCGTCGTTGTTTGCCGAGGAACGGATCGTGGTGTTGGAAGCCGCCGGTGAAGCGGGTAAGGATGCGGCGGCATTGGTCGCTTCGGCTGCCGCTGAGCTGCCGACGGGCACGGTGCTGGTCGTGGTGCACTCCGGCGGTGGGCGGGCGAAGGCGCTGGCCGCGGAACTGCGGTCGTTGGGTGCCCAGGTGCACCCGTGCGCTCGGATCACCAAGATCGGCGAGCGCAGCGACTTCGTCCGGGATGAGTTCCGCACGCTGAAGGTGCGGGTCGACGACGAGACGGTGACGGCGCTGCTGGATGCCTTGGGCTCCGATATCCGAGAGCTCGCGTCGGCCTGTTCGCAACTGGTCGCGGACACCGGCGGCGCCGTCGATGCCGCGGCGGTGCGCCGCTACCACAGTGGCAAGGCCGAGGTGAAGGGCTTCGATATCGCCGACAAGGCCGTGGCCGGCGATGTCGCCGGGGCCGCGGAGGCGCTGCGCTGGGCGATGATGCGCGGCGAGCCGCTGGTGGTGCTGGCCGACGCGCTGGCCGAGGCGATCCACACGATCGGCGTGGTGATGCCGTTGTCCGGGGACCCGTACCGGCTCGCCGCGCAACTGAAGATGCCGCCCTGGCGGGTGCAGAAGGCCCAGAAACAGGCGCGGCGTTGGTCGCGCGAACGGCTGGCCGTCGCGTCGCGGGTGGTAGCCACGCTGAATGCGAACGTCAAAGGGGCAGTCGTGGACGCCAACTATGCGCTGGAATCCGCGGTGCGACAAGTGGCGGAGTTGGCCTCGAATTGATGGCGCTGCGGAGTTAGCCGGAGACGCCTCAGCCGAGCTTGTGGAACGAGCGCGCCAGCGCCGATTTCTTGTTGGCGGCCTGGTTCTTGTGGATCACGCCCTTGCTGGCCGCCTTGTCCAACTTGCGGCTGGTAGACACCAGCAGTTCGGCCGCCTTTTCCTTCTCCCCGGCGTGCGCGGCCTCGCGGAACGCGCGGATGGCCGTGCGGAGCGAAGACTTCACCGACTTGTTGCGCAGTCGCGCGCGCTCGTTAGTGCGGTTGCGCTTCTGCTGCGACTTGATGTTGGCCACGCGTCAGTTCCCTATCCCGTTTCGGTTTGGCTTTGCTCGGGGTACCTGCAACCCGATAGCGACTGCTCAGGTTATCAGTCGGTTACGTTTTCGCCCAAAAGCGGAACGCTCGGTCTGCCGGGATGACGGAATTAAGGCAGCATGACACAGGTGAGTGTTCCGAACCCGATCGAGGCAACCCAGCGGCGGTCGCCGGTCCGGTCCGAGCGCATCTTCGAGGGCTACAACACGTCAGCTTCCTACTCGATGGCCTTCGACGAGATGTTCGACGCCCAGGGCAATGTCCGCGGACCCTACAAGGGGATTTACGCCGAGCTCGCGCCCACCGACGCCTCCGAACTCAAGGCCAGGGCCGACGCGCTGGGCCGTGCGTTCATCGATCAGGGCATCACGTTCTCCCTGTCTGGCCAGGAACGGCCGTTTCCGCTGGACCTGGTGCCACGGGTGATTTCGGCAGCCGAGTGGACCCGGCTGGAGCGCGGCATCACCCAGCGCGTCAAGGCCCTGGAGATGTACCTCGACGACATCTACGGCGACCAGGAGATCCTGCGGGACGGGGTGATCCCACGCCGGCTGATTACCTCCTGCGAGCACTTCCACCGCGAGGCCGTCGGAATCGTCCCGCCCAACGGCGTGCGGATCCATGTGGCCGGCATCGACCTGATCCGCGACGACAAGGGCGACTTTCGCGTCCTCGAGGACAACCTGCGCTCGCCGTCGGGTGTGTCGTACGTCATGGAAAACCGGCGCACCATGGCGCGAGTCTTCCCGAACCTGTTCGCCACCCACCGGGTGCGTACGGTCGACGACTACTCCTCGCACCTGCTGCGGGCGCTGCGCAACTCGGCGGCCACCAACGAGGCTGACCCGACCGTGGTGGTGCTGACCCCCGGCGTCTACAACTCGGCCTACTTCGAGCACTCGCTGCTGGCTCGTCAGATGGGCGTCGAACTGGTCGAGGGCCGCGATCTATTCTGTCGTGACAATCAGGTGTATATGCGCACCACCGAGGGAGAGCGCCAGGTCGACGTCATCTACCGGCGCATCGATGATGCGTTCCTGGACCCGCTGCAGTTCCGGGCCGACTCGGTGCTTGGGGTGGCCGGGCTGGTCAACGCCGCTCGCGCCGGCAACGTCGTCATCTCCAGCTCGATCGGCAACGGCGTCGGCGACGACAAGCTGGTCTATACCTACGTGCCCACCATCATCGAGTACTACCTCGGCGAGAAACCGCTGCTGGCCAACGTGGACACGTACCGTTGCTGGCTCGATGACGAACGCGAAGAAGTGTTGGACCGGGTCCGTGAGCTGGTGATCAAGCCGGTCGAGGGCTCCGGCGGTTACGGCATCGTGTTCGGCCCGGAAGCCTCGGAGAAGGAGCTCGCCGCGATCAGCAAGAAGATTCGCGACGATCCGCGCAGCTGGATCGCCCAGCCCATGATGGAGTTGTCGACCGTACCGACCCGGGTCGAAGGCAACCTGGCGCCGCGCTACGTCGACCTGCGGCCGTTCGCGGTCAACGACGGCAACGAGGTCTGGGTGCTGCCGGGCGGACTGACCCGGACGGCGCTGGTGGAGGGCTCTCGGGTGGTGAATTCCAGCCAGGGCGGCGGATCCAAGGACACCTGGGTGCTGGCACCGCGTACCTCGGCGGCTGCTCGCGAGCTGGGTCGCGCCCAGGTGGTGCGGTCACTACCCCGGTCACCCCGGCCGGCGGCCGACCGGCAGCCCGATGATGGCCGGTCCGCGCAGGCACAGCCTCTGCAACAGCCGCGCCAGGCGAAGGACGAGCGTACCGACCAGCCCAAGACGCAACAAGAACAACAACAGCAGCAGCAGGCGATCGACTGATGCTTGCCCGCAATGCCGAGGCGCTGTACTGGATTGGTCGCTATGTCGAACGCGCCGACGACACCGCGCGCATTCTGGATGTCGCCGTGCACCACCTGCTTGAGGATTCCAGCGTCGACCCCGACCAGGCCTCCCGGCTGCTGCTGAAGGTGCTCGGCATCGAACCCCCCGAACACCGCCTCGACGTCTGGTCGTTGACGGACTTGGTGGCGTTCAGCCCGAACACCGAAGGCGGCTGCTCGATCGTCGATGCGATCTCGGCGGCACGGGAGAATGCGCGATCGGCGCGCGAAGTCACCTCCGGCGAAACCTGGGAGTGCATCAACACCACCTACCACGCGCTGCCCGAACGCGAGCGCGCCGCCAAACGCCTTGGGCCACACGAGTTTCTGTCGTTCATTGAAGGCCGCGCGGCGATGTTCGCCGGTCTGGCCGACTCCACGCTGTCCCGTGACGACGGTTATCGCTTCATGGTGCTGGGCCGCGCGATCGAGCGGGTCGATATGACGGTGCGGCTGTTGCTGTCTCGGGTGGGCGACAGCGCGTCGTCACCGGCCTGGGTGACGCTGCTGCGCTCGGCCGGTGCGCACGACACCTATCTGCGCACCTACCGCGGTGCGCTGGATGCCAGCCGGGTGGTCGAGTTCATGCTGTTGGACCGGCTTTTTCCCCGGTCGGTCTTCTACTCGCTGAGGCTGGCCGAACACAATCTCGAGGAGCTGCTGCACAATCCGCAGAGCCGTATCGGGGCTACCACCGAAGCCCAGCGGCTACTCGGTCAGGCCCGCAGCGAGCTGGAATTCGTCCAGCCCGGGGTGCTGCTCGAAACGCTGGAAAGCCGCCTGGGGGGCCTGCAACGAACCTGCCGAGATGTTGGAGATGCGTTGGCGCTGCAGTACTTCCATGCCGCGCCGTGGGTGGCGTGGACGGATGCCCGGCAACGTGACATGTTGGCCGACACTCTGGAAAGTCAAGGAGAATCCTGATGTGGCGGATGCGGGTGGTGCACACCACCGGGTATGCGTACCGGTCGCCGGTGACTGCCTCCTACAACGAGGCGCGGCTCACACCGCGCTCCAACCCACGTCAGAACGTGGTGCTCAACCGGGTGGAGACCATCCCGGCCACCCGCTCCTACCGCTACATCGATTACTGGGGGACGGCGGTCACGGCATTCGACCTGCATGCGCCGCACACGCAGCTGACGGTGACGTCCTCGTCGGTGGTGGAGACCGAGCGGCCGGAGCCGCCCGCGGCGAAAACCAATTGGGACGAGCTGCAATCGGCAGCCGTCATCGACCGCTTCGACGAGGTGCTGCGTCCCACCGACTACACGCCGAACAGCGAACGTGTCCACGCCGTGGGTAAGCGGATCGCCAAGAATCACGACCCGAGCGAGGCTGTCGTTGCCGCGTGCCGATGGGCGCGCAGCGAACTGGATTATCTGCCCGGTACCACCGGCGTCCACTCGTCCGGCCTGGATGCGTTGGAAAAGGGCAAGGGCGTCTGTCAAGATTTCGCCCATCTAACGCTGATCCTGTTGCGCAGCATGGGAATTCCCGGACGCTATGTGTCCGGATACCTGCATCCGAAGCCCGACGCCGCGATCGGCAAGACCGTGGCGGGCCGCAGCCACGCCTGGATCCAGGCCTGGGTCGGGGGTTGGTTGAACTACGACTCCACCAATGACAGCGAGATAACCGAGCAGTACATCAGCGTGGGCGTCGGTCGCGACTATTCCGATGTGTCGCCTCTGAAAGGGATCTACTCGGGCTTGGGCGCTACCGACCTCGCCGTGGAGGTCGAAATCACCCGGTTGGCTTAGGAGGGCGGTCGCAAGACGCCCACCGTTCTCAGGTCTGCGGTCCCAGCAATCCCCGTGCGGGCGCGTTGATCGCGCTCTGCAGCGCCGAGGCGGCGGTTGACTCGGCGTTGCCGTAGGAGGCACCCGCGCCGGCCACCGCCTGCACAAACTGTTGGTGGAACGTCGACATCTGGGCGCTGATGTTCTGATAGCCCTGGGCGTGCGCCCCCCAGAACGCCGCGATGGCCGCCGAGACCTGATCGGCCGCGGCCGCCGGCACGCCAGCCGTCTGGCGGGCCGCGGCATCGTTGGATTCGGCGATTGTCGATCCGATGCCGGCCAGGTTATTCGCCGCAGCGGCTAGTGCCTCCGGCCCTGCGACTAACCACGACATCCGGCAACCTCGATTTACGGCGGCAGGTCAAAAGTTGGCACTTTCGCCTCGCTAATCATTATTACCCCCATCGAGGCCCTGCCGATGCACTAATTGGCAATTTGGGGTCGCTGAAGGGTATCGCGGCGTGTTTAGCCGCGCAGGCCGGGGGTGCCGATGATGCCTGCGGCGCCACCGGCGCCGCCCTGGCCGTTTGTGCCGGAGCCAACGCCTACGCCGCCGGCTCCACCGTTACCGCCGTTGCCGATGAAACGGGCATCCCCGCCGGCCCCTCCCGGGCCACCGTTGATGCTCAAGATGTTGCCCACGCCGCCGGCGCCGCCGTTACCGGCGCTGCCGATGATGAAGGCGCCTTGTCCACCTGCGCCGCCGAACCCGCCACCGGATCCGCCGGAACCGCCGGAACCAGCGAAGCCGAACAACCCGGCGCCGCCGCCGTTGCCGCCGCTGCCGCCCGCGTTAGGCCCCTGGAAGCCGGCTCCGCCGTTGCCGCCACCGCCGGCGACGCCGAAGATCACCGCCGAGCGGCCGCCCGCCCCGCCGCCGCCACCGAAGGACGTGCCGTCGCCGCCGAAACCACCGGCGCCGCCGTTGCCGAACGCATACCCGGAGGCACCGCCGGCACCGCCATTGCCGCCGAGTATGCCTTTGCCTCCGCCGCCGCCAAGACCGCCATTGCCGACCAGTGCGCCGCCGCTGCCGCCGTCGCCACCCTGACCGCCGGGGCTTCCTCCGACGCCGGGTGTGCCAGCACCGCCGGCCCCGCCGACTCCACCATTGCCGAACAGCTGAGCATCGCCGCCCAACCCGCCGACACCGCCCGCGTTGATTCCGACGCCGGCCCCGCCCGCGCCACCGGCGCCTCCGTTGCCGTAGAACAGACCACCCATGCCGCCGTTTCCGCCGATACCGGCCAGAATGGTGGATCCGGCGGTGCCTCCCGCGCCTCCGGCCCCGCCGGTGCCGAACAGCCATGCGTTACCGCCGGCCCCACCGGCAGCACCCGGGCCGCCGACACCGCCCGCTCCGCCGTTGCCGATCAGGCCCGCCGCACCGCCGTTTCCGCCGGGGACTGCCGAGAGCGTGCTGTTGCCGCCGCTGCCGCCATTGCCGTAGAGGAGCCCGCCGGGCCCGCCGGCCTGACCGACCCCGCCGACGGTTCCGCCATTGGCGCCGTCACCGATCAGCGGCCGCCCGAGCAGCTGCTGGGTGGGCGCGTTGATGACGCCGAGCAGCTCTTGCAACGGTGACGCCGCCGCCGCCTCCGCGTTGGCGTAGGCAGCGCCGCTCCCGGAGAGCGCCTGCACGAACTGGTCGTGGAACGTCGACATCTGGGCGCTGATGTTTTGGTAACCCTGCGCGTGCGACCCCCAGAACGCCGCAATGGCCGCCGAGACCTGGTCCGCGGCAGCCGCGGGCACGCCGGACGTTTGAAGGGCCGCGACGACGTTGGCTTCGCTGATGGTGGACCCGATGCCGGCCAGGTTGTTCGCCGCGGCCGCCACCGCCTCGGGTCCCACTGCGAACCACGACATGCAGTACCTTTCGCTAGAACGGCAGGAGCGGATCGTACCGCGATGTCAGCCCGAATCACAGTGTCCAACTGTCGGTATCAGCCGGGGCGCGTGTCGAGACTGGACAACCGCAGGTTTGGACCGGCGCGGTTACGGCCGTTATCGCCGCGCCGAGACTTCGACCCGGTGCAAATCGTCGCCGACCTCGATCCGTCCGTCGAACTCCGCGGCGGCCAATGCCCGCCACTGCTCCTCCTGGCCTGGCGCGATTGCAGGCACGTAGTGCGTCATGATCAGGGTGCCCACGCCCGCGCGAGCGGCGGTCGCGGCGGCCTCCTGCACCGACGAGTGGTAGTCGCAGACGTCCTTCACGCGCTGCTGCGGGACGTGAATGAGGATGTCCTTGCGGATCACAGTGTGTACCAAAGCGTCTGCACCAGAGGCTAATTCGTCCAGGCTTGCACACGGCACCGTGTCGCCCGCCAGCACCACCGACGCGCCGCCGAACTCGATCCGGAAACCGATCGTCGGCGCTACCGGACGGTGATCGGTGGGGGCCACCCGGATGGTGACTCCGTCGCGGTCCCACACCGGCCCCTCGGTGTGCTCATGGACATCGATCGGCGGCGGTGCGGTGAGGTCGTCGTGGTGGGCGATGCGATACCCGATGTCGTGGCCGAACGCCTTGAGCGTCGCCTGCACCACCTCCGCGGTTCCGGGCGGTCCGATGATCTGCAGCGGCGGAGGATCCGGCGCGAAGTTCGTCACCCAACTCGTGATGATCACGTCGCCGAGTTCGGCTATGTGGTCGCTGTGCAGGTGGGTGAGCAGCAGCGCCGACAGGCCGGCGGCACCCACTCCCACCGCAGCCGCACGCTGCAATGCCCCGCGCCCACAATCCACCAGGAACACCTGGCCGCCCGCGCGCACCAGGGTGGCCGGTCCGGCGCGGTTGGGATCGGGAATGGGGCTTCCGGTTCCGAGCAGGGTGACCTCGATCATGGCCCCATCCTTGCCGACGCGAATTCAGCGCAATCGACTGGTTGCGTGACGCCGCCGTCAAGAGCTGACGGCTTGGCCACTAACGAACCCCCGGTGGGATGTGTTCTTTCCCGCGGCGCGAGTTAGTCGTAGCCTGAGTGAATCGGATCACAAGCGACGGGAGGCTTGAATGCGGATCGCGGACGTCTTGCGCAACAAGGGGGCGGCGGTGACGACGATCAACCCCGACGCGACGGTCCGGGAACTGCTCGCCGGCCTGGCCGAACAAAACATCGGCGCCATGGTGGTGATGGGCGATGAGGGCGTAGTCGGCATTGTGTCGGAACGCGACGTGGTGCGCCAACTACACGTGCACGGTGCCAGCGTGCTGTCACGCCCGGTCTCCAAGATCATGACCAGCGCCGTCGCCACCTGCACCAAGACCGACACGGTGGACAGCATCAGCGTGCTGATGACGCAGAACCGGGTACGTCACGTGCCGGTGCTCGACGGCAGGAAGCTGATCGGCATCGTCAGCATCGGTGACGTGGTCAAGACGCGCATGGGTGAACTCGAAGCCGAGCAGCAGCAGCTGCAGTCCTACATCACACAGGGCTGAAGCTTCGGCTTCGCTCAGCGCCAGGAGTATTCGGTGCGCAGCCGAGCGGCCACCACCTCGAATGTTTCGCGTTCCAGAATCGCGCCCTCGCGGCGGATGCCCTCCTCGGGCACATCGAGCACGCGGTCCAGCCGCACCCAGCTCGGCCTGCCCTCGTAATCCCAGTCACCCGAACCGATAGCAACCCAGTCTCGTTCGCTCGCGTGACGTTCCTGGCTGGACACCATGAGCCCGAGCAGGACGGTTCGGTCCCGGCCCACGACCAGTACCGGCCGGTCTTTGCCGCGGGTCGGATCGTCCTCGTAGACCACCCAGGTCCACACGATCTCCCCGGGATCGGCCCGACCGTCGAGGTCGGGTGCATAGGTCACTTTGCGGGCCCGCTGCGCAGTCGGGAAGCTTGTCTTCGTTACCGGCCGGCCGGCGGTGAT
>JALHRH010000094.1 GCA_022841565.1 Mycobacterium sp.
CAACGCCACCTCGACGGCGAACAACGCCGGCTGGGCGAACTCCGTGTTTTCCAGCAACGCCGCGTCGGTACCCCAGACCACCTGCTGCAGCGGCAATCTGAGGTGGCCGTTCAACGCATCGGTGGCCGCGTCGAAGGCCTTGGCGAAAACCGGGAACCGTGCATGGAGCGCACGGCCCATGTCGAGGTATTGGGCCCCCTGCCCGGGAAACACGAACACCGTCTGACCCACCGGGCGGGTACGGCCCACAACGACGTCCCCGGACGGCTGACCGGCGGCCAAGCCGGCGAGAGCCTCCAAGAATTGCGCACGCTCGGTGCCCACCACCACGGCACGGTGCTCGAACAGCGACCGCGTGCTCACCAGCGACCAGCCCACATCCAGTGGGCGCGCTTCGGCGTCGGAGCGCAGCTGCGCCCATAGCCGCCGAGCCTGATTGGCCAGGGCCGCGCCCGACTGTGCCGACAGCACCCAGGGGGTGGGACCGGTGAATGGTTCTGGTGCAACGGGTTGCGGCGCCGGAGCCTGTTCCAGGATGACGTGGGCGTTGGTGCCGCTGATCCCGAACGACGACACACCGGCCCGACGCGGCCGGTCCGACGCCGGCCAAGGCCGCGCTTCGGTCAGCAATGACACCGCGCCGGTCGACCAATCCACATGCGGGGTGGGCGCATCCACGTGCAGCGTTTTGGGAATCACCCCGTGCTGCATGGCCAACACCATCTTGATCACTCCGGCGACTCCCGCCGCCGCCGACGAGTGACCCAGATTCGACTTGATCGATCCCAACCAGAGCGGCTCTTGGCGGTCCTGGCCGTAGGTCGCCAAGATCGCCTGCGCCTCAATGGGATCGCCCAGCATGGTGCCGGTCCCGTGGCCTTCGACGACATCGACGTCAGCCACGCTCAGCCGTGCGCTGGCCAATGCAGCCCGGATCACCCGCTGCTGCGACGGGCCGTTCGGCGCGGTGAGGCCGTTGGACGCGCCATCCTGATTGACCGCCGAGCCACGCAGCACCGCCAACACCGAATGCCCCAGCCGCTGCGCATCGGCCAGCCGCTCGACCACCAGCACGCCGGCGCCTTCGGCCCACGACGTGCCGTCTGCCGCAGCCGCGTATGCCTTGCAACGACCGTCGGCGGCCAGCGCCCGCTGACGGCTGAACTCCACGAACCCGCCGGGGGTGGCCATCACCGTCACCCCGCCCACCAGCGCCAGACCGCACTCCCCGGAACGTAGCGACTGCGCGGCCAGGTGCAGCGCTACCAGTGAGGACGAGCACGCCGTATCCACCGATACCGCCGGGCCCTCCAGACCCAGCACGTAGGCCACCCGACCTGAGGCCACGCTCAACGTGGAACCGGTCAGGCCGTAACCCTCGAGTTCGCCTTTGACTTCGCCGCCGTAGCCGGCGTGGATTACCCCGGCGAACACCCCGGTGGCACTGCCCCGCAACGTGATTGGATCGATACCGGCGTGCTCCAACGCTTCCCACGACACCTCCAGCAGGACTCGCTGCTGTGGGTCCATGGCCAGAGCCTCGTTGGGCCCGATGCTGAAGAACCCGGCATCGAATTCGCCGGCATCGGTGAGGAAACTGCCCCGCCGCGTGTAGGTCTTGCCCAGCGCATCCGGGTCGGGGTCATACATGCCGTCGACGTCCCAGCCGCGATCCGTCGGGAAATCCGACACGGCGTCGCGGCCCTCGATGAGCAGCTGCCACAACGCTTCCGGTGAATCCGCACCACCGGGATAGCGGCAACTCATGCCGACCACCGCCACCGGCTCCGAGAGCTTGTCCTCCAACTCGGACAGACGCCGCCGGGTGCGGCGCAAATCCGCGGTGAGTCGCTTCAGGTAGTCGACCTGTTTGGTGGCGTCCACAATGTTCCTTGGGTTCTCAGGATTCGAGTTCTTCGTCGAGGATGGCGAAGAGTTCGCTTTCGCTGGCGGTGGCGAGGTCGTCATCCAGGGCCAGCTCGGCCAGCATGTCGTGCAGGCGGTGGGATAAGCGCGCCTTATCTTCGGCCCTCCAATCACCGCGACGGATAAGCTCGTTCAACTCCTTCGCGATGTGATCCAAGCGCGCCATCGGGTCGGTTTCTGTGCTGGGGGCGGACAGTCGAGTGTCGAGGTGTTCGGCCAGCGCGCTGGGGTTGGGGTAATCGAAGATCAGCGTGGGCGACAGTGTGAGGCCGGTGGCGGTCTTGAGGCGGTTGCGCAGTTCGACGGCCGTGAGCGAGTCGAAGCCCAGCTCTTGGAAGGCGCGCTGGGCGCTGATGTCGGCGGTGCCGGAGCGACCCAGCACGGTAGCGGCGTTGCTGCACACCACGTCGAGGAGTTCGCGGTGACGCTGTTCGGCGGTGAGTCCGGAGAGGCGGGCGCCCAGGCCCGTGGTCGAGACGTCCGTAGCGTCGACGGTCCTTCGCACGGGGCGGCGGATCAGCTCACTGAACAGGGCGGGCGCCTCTTCGCTCAGCGCGGCGGTGTCCAGGCGGGTGGCGACCGTGACGGCGGGATCGGCAACGAGCGCGGCGTCGAACAGCGCCAGCGCCTGGCCGGTGGACAGGGTCGCCAGACCGACCCGGCTCATCCGGGCCTTATCGCGTTCCCCCAGATGGCGCGTCATCGCACTCGCCTGATCCCACAGACCCCATGCCACCGAGGCAGCCGGCAGTCCCTGCGCTCGGCGGTGGGCGGCCAGTCCGTCCAGGAAGCTGTTGGCCGCCGCGTAGTTCCCTTGGCCGGCTGTACCCAGAATGCCGGCCATTGATGAGAACATGACGAACACTGACAGATCGAGATCGCGGGTAAGTTCGTGCAAATTCCAGGCTCCGTCGACCTTGGCCCGCAACACCGTATCCAACCGCGCGGAAGTGAGCGTCGCGATCAACCCGTCGTCGAGGATGCCGGCGGCGTGAATCACCGCCTGCAGCGGGAATTGTCGCGGTATCTGCGCCAGCAACCCGGCTACTGCGGCACGATCGGCCACATCAGCGGACACCACCGTCACGTGCGTGCCGCCCGCGCGTAACTCTGCCGCCAATTCCGAGATGCCCGGTGCCTGAGCACCGGAACGGCTTACCAGCATGATGCTCGGCACCCGGTATCTGGAAACGAGGTGGCGGGCCAGCGCCGCACCGGCCATCCCGGTACCGCCGGTGATCAATGCGGTGCCGTTCGCGAGCGCATCGATAGTTAGCACCACCTTGCCGGTGTGTCGAGCCTGGCTGACGAACCGATACGCCTGACGAACCCGCCGGACGTCAAAGGTCTTCAACGGCAACGGTGCCAGCGCCCCGGTCTCGAACAGCGTCAGCAGATCGGCCAGCATCCGCGCGATGAGGTCCGGTCCGGCCTCGATCAGGTCGAATGGCCGATAACGGATTCCGCTGTTGGCCATCTCTTGGGGATCGCGCAGATCGGTCTTGCCCATTTCGATGAAACGTCCGCCCGGGGCCAACAGCCGCAGTGATGCGTCGATGAACTCACCGGCCAGCGAGTTAAGCACCAGATCGACTCCGGCGCCGCCGGTGGCTGCCATGAACTTGTGCTCGAAGTCCAGCGTCCGCGAGTCGCCGATGTGCCCGTCGTCAAAACCCATGCCCCGCAGCGTGTCCCACTTGCCGCGGCTTGCGGTGGCAAAAACCTCCAACCCCCAGTGCCGGGCGAGTTGCACCGCGGCCATCCCCACCCCGCCGGTGGCCGCGTGCACCAGGACCCGCTCGCCGGCCTGGGCCGCGCCCAGCGCCGACAGTCCGTAGAGCGCAGTCAGAAACACCACCGGAACACCCGCCGCCTGTGGCAGCGACCAGCCCGCCGGTACTGCGGTCACCAATCGCCGATCGACCACCGCCTCGGGCCCCACCACACCCAACAAACCGAGCACCGCCGCACCGACGGCGAGATCTGACACCCCGGGCCCCACTTCGACCACGACACCGGCGCCCTCGACCCCCAACTCACCGCCACCCGGATACATGCCCAACGCCACCAGCACGTCCCGGAAGTTCACGCCCACCGCGGCGACCGCTACCCGCACCTGTCCCCGCGTCAGCTCCACCCGCTCAAACGGGCCTACCCGCACGTCGTCCAGCGTGCCGGCGCCGCCGGTGACCAGTCGCCACGGCGTGGTGGGCAGTTCGAGCGCCGACGATTGCGACGGCTTCAGCCGCGCTTTGTACGTGACCCCTTGGCGCACCAGCAATTGCGGCTCACCGCAACCGATCAGCTCGCGGACGTCCAGCGATCCGTCGGAATCGAGCAGGATCACCCGACCGGGATGCTCTGCCTGAGCCGAACGCACTAGACCCCACACGGCCGCGCCCGCCAAGTCCGAAACGTCCTGGCCGGTCAACCCGGCGGCACCATGCGTTTGCACAACCAGCATCCCGCCGTCATCGCGCGCCAACCAGGACTGCAGCCGGTCCAGCGCTGCGTGTGTGGCTCGATACACTGACGCGGTCGGCTCGTCTTCGGAGGACAACTGCCACAACACGATTGGAGTATCGCCCGCGCTTGATACCTCGACGGGCGTCCACTCGATCTCGAACAAGCCTGCACGGCCACGCCCAGCCGCCGGCAGCGACTGCGTGGAGACCGGGCGAAAAGCCAAGTTAGACACCGTTAGCACGGGTAGGCCCCACGGATCGGCCAATTCCAGAGCCACCGACTCGGTGCCCGCGCGGGCAATTCGGACGCGCAGCCGGGCGGCATCGGTGGCATGCAGCGACACCCCCTGCCAGGAGAACGGTAGGACCGTCTCGTCCTGCTCACCGGCCACTCCCCAGGCATGCAGCGCCGCATCCAGCAGCACCGGATGAATGCCGAATCCGGTGGTAGTCAGTCCGTCGGGCAGCGCGATGTCGGCAAAGATGTCTCCGCCCGACTGCCACATCGCGGATAAGCCATGGAAAGCCGGGCCGTACTGGTAGCCGCGTGCGACCAGTCGTTGGTAGGCGTCGGTGAGATCGACCGCCGTCGCACCAGCCGGTGGCCATACGGACAGATTCGTCTGCGGGGTGGGTGCGTCCGTCCCCAGGGCGCCCGTGGCGTGCAGCACCCACTCCGAGTCCGGACCACGGGAATAGACCGAGAGCTCCCTCTCGCCCGCCTCATCGGCGGCCCCCACCACCACCTGCACACGCACCGCACCCTGGTCGGGCAACGGTAGCGGTGTCGACAGGGTCAACTCCCGCACCACCGGGCAATCGACCTCGTCACCGGCCCGCAGGGCCAACTCCACGAATGCCGCCCCGGGAAACAACACGGTGCCGGACACGGCGTGATCGGCCAACCACGGCTGGACCGATAGCGACAGTTGACCCGTCAACACCACCCCTCCGGAATCGGGCCGTTCGACGACCGCACCCAGCAGTTCGTGCGCTGCGCCCGCCAAACCGGCGCGGCGTACATCGCGATCACCCGACTCGGTCAGCCAGAAGCGGCGCCGCACGAAACCGTAGGTAGGCAACTGAACTCGTCGGGCACCCTCGAACACCGGCGACCAGTCCACCTCCACGCCCGCCACCTGAGCCTGTGCCACCGACTGCCAGAAGCGTTGCAGCCCTCCGTCGTTGCGGCCCAACGACGGGACGATTACCGGTTGCTCCGCGAGCAGCGTCTCCTCGATGCCGGCGATCAACACCGGATGCGAACTCGACTCGATGAAGACCTGGTGGCCGGCGCTCGATGCGGCGCGCACGGCGCGTTCGAATTGAACTGTCTGCCTGATACTTTGGTACCAGTAGTCGGCATCTAACGCGGCGGTGTCCAACACCGCGCCGGTCACCGTCGAGTAGAACGCTACCGGTGACGAGCGGGGTGCGATGTCCTTGAGGGCCGCGGCGAGGTCGGCGCGGATGGCATCGACGTGGTCCGAGTGCGAAGCGTAGTCCACATCGATTAGGCGTGCCCGAATGTTTTGCGCGTCGCATCGGCTCACCAATTCGGTGACGGCGTCCACTTCACCTGACACGACGATCGACGAAACTCCATTGATCGCGCCGATATTCAGTCGGTCAGCCCAGGGTGCCAACAGTTCCTCGGCTTGGGCCAGCGTGCGGGCCAGCGAAGCCATGCCGCCTGCGCCGGACAGTCGCACCAGCAGCCGGCTGCGCAGCGCCACCACCTTGGCGGCGTCCTCCAACGACAGTGCACCGGCGACATAGGCGGCCGCGATTTCGCCCTGCGAGTGGCCGATCACCGCGTCCGGTGTGACATCGAGGGACCGCCACAATTCGGCCAGCGACACCATGATCGCCCACAGCGCCGGTTGCACCACATCCACCCGATCCAGTCCGGGCGCGCCCGGCGCCGAACGGATGACGTCGATCAATGACCAGTCCACGTATTCGCGCAACGCCTTGTCGCAGCGCTGCATGTGATCGGCGAACACCGTTGAGCTGTCCAACAACTCAAGTCCCATGCCGGGCCACTGCGCGCCCTGCCCGGGAAACACGAACACGGTCTTGCCCACCGGTCGGGCTCGGCCGATCACCACGCCGGGGGCCGCCTCGCCGTCCGTCAGGTTCGTGAGTCCGTCGACAAACTCTGCGGCATCGGCACCGACCACGACCGCACGGTGGTCGAACAGCGATCGGGTGCTGATCAGTGACCAGCCCACGTCCAGCGGACGCGCTTCGGTGGCATCGACGTGTGCCCGCAGGCGCCGCGCTTGATTGGCAAGGGCCTCCGCGGACCGCGCGGACAATACCCAGGGCACCACACGCGTGTCAGGCACCGGAATGTTGTCGTCGACGAATGGGGCCTGTTCCAGGATCACATGCGCGTTGGTGCCGCTGATCCCGAACGACGACACCGCGCCCCGCCGCGGCCGATCATGTCCCGGCCACGGCCGCTGTTCGGTCAATAGCGACACCGCACCCGCCGACCAATCCACATGCGGGGTGGGCACATCGACGTGCAGAGTCTGGGGCAGCAGTCCATGCTGCATCGCCAACGTCATCTTCATGACGCCCGCAACGCCCGCCGCCGCCGACGTATGGCCCATGTTCGACTTGATCGATCCCAGCCACAGCGGTTCATCGCGATCTTGGCCGTAGGTCGCCAGAATGGCTTGCGCCTCGATGGGATCACCGAGGGTGGTACCCGTACCGTGACCTTCGACGACGTCGACGTCCGCCGCGGTGAGTCGCGCACTGGCCAGTGCGGCGCGAATGACCCGCTGCTGGGAGGGTCCGTTCGGCGTAGCCAGGCCGTTGGAGGCACCGTCCTGATTGACCGCCGAGCCGCGCACCACGGCCAGCACCGAGTGCCCCAACCGCCGGGCATCGGCCAACCGCTCCACCACGAGTGCACCGGCCCCCTCGGAGAAGGCGGTCCCGTCGGCCGCACCGGCGTAAGCCTTGCACCGACCGTCGGCCGAAAGTGCCCGCTGCCGGCTGAATTCGATAAACATGGCCGGGGTGGCCATCACCGTCACGCCGCCGACCAGTGCCAGATCGCACTCCCCCGACCGCAACGACTGCACCGCCAGATGCAGGGCTACCAGCGACGACGAACATGCCGTATCCACCGACACCGCCGGACCTTCCAGGCCCAGCACATATGCGACCCGACCGGACGCCACACTCAGCGTCGAACCACGCAACCCGTAGCGCTCCAGCTCGCCAGGCACCTGACCCTGACCGCCGTACGAGCCGTGAAAGATTCCGGCGAATACGCCGGTCAAGGAACCGCGCAGCGTCAACGGGTCAATTCCGGTGCGCTCCAACGCTTCCCATGAGACCTCGAGCAGCAGCCGCTGCTGGGGATCCATGGCCAGCACCTCACTGGGCGCGATCCCGAAGAATTGCGCGTCGAAACCCGCGACATCGGTCAGAAACCCGCCGGAGCGGGTGTAAGACTTGCCGACCGCATCTGGATCGGCGTCGAATAGTCCGGCCAGATCCCAGCCCCGGTCGGTCGGAAATTCGGTGACGACGTCTCGGCCGGCGGCCACCATCTCCCACAGGCCCTCGGGAGTGTCCACGCCACCCGGATAACGGCAGGCCATGCCCACCAACGCAATCGGTTCGGTGGCCCGGGCCAGGTAGTCGCGGTTCTCACGCTTGAGCCGCTCGTTTTCCTTGAGCGATCTCCGCAGGGCCGCAATGAGCTCATCTTGAGTGCTCACGGCGTTCAGTGCCAGCGCAACAGGACCAGTTCGGAACAGAAGCCTGGACCCATCGCAATCATCAGTCCGGGGCTGCCACTGGGAGGTGGCTTGGCAAGGGTGTCGCGCAGCACGTGCAGCACCGACGCCGACGACAGGTTGCCGATCTCGCCCAGTGAGCGCCAGGTGAGCTCCAGCGCTTCCGGCGGCAGGTCGAGGGTCTCGGTGATCGCGTTGATGACCTTGGGTCCGCCGGGATGGGTCACCCAAGCACCGACGTCGGTGATGGTGAGGCCGTGCTCGCCCAAAAAGCCAATGACGTCGGTTCGCAGATACTGTTCGACCACGGCCGCCACATCTTTGGAAAGCACGAGCTCGAAACCGGCCGAACCGACATCGAATCCCATGGTGCGCAGTGAATCCGGATATAAGTGGCTGCGCGAATCAACGACGCTTGGCCCGTCGGCGCCCACCTCTTGGGCGCGGCGGTCCCCCACCGCGATCACCGCGGCGGCGCCGTCAGCGAACAAGGCGCTGCCCACCAGACCGGCCACCGACGGCTTATAGCCAGGGAAGGTGAGGGAACACAGCTCGACCGACACCAGGGCCGCGATGCCGTCGGGGGCACCCCGCAGATAGTCGTGCAACCGGGCCACCCCGGCCGCCCCTGCCACGCAGCCCAGCCCGAACAGCGGTACCCGCCGCACGTCGGCACGCAGCCCGACCCGCCCGGCGATCCGGGCGTCCAGCGACGGCACCGCAAGGCCGGTGACAGTGGTGGTGATGAGCAGGTCGAGATCCTCGGGCCGCAGTCCGGCCTCGTCGAGTGCACCCATCAAGGCCTCGACTCCCAGATCCACCGCCTTGTCGATAAAGATGTCGTTCGCCTCGCCGAAATCGTTCAGCCGCGGGTACTGCTCCAGCGGCAGCACCAGGTGGCGGCTGTTCACTTTTCCGCTGGTGTGCAGCTGCCGGACGATGTCTTCGTAATCCCCGAAATCGGGGATGCTGACGAACATGTCGGTGAGTTCCTGCTGCGAATAGCGATAGGGCGGCAGGGCCCCGAAGACACCTGCGATGACACTCATTGGTCCCACCCCTTTGACACGAACTTCAAGGCCGTCACGTTCAACCGAATGGCTTAGAGCAGGAAGTTTAGTCGGGGCTGACGTGCCCGGCAAAAGAGCAGCCCGGTGCTCAGCGCTGGAGCCGCTGTCGCAGGCGGCCCGCGGCTTCGGTGACAGCGAGCAGTTGATCGGCGACGCGGGCAGGTGCGGTGCCGCCGCGTGCGTCGCGGGACGACACCGAGCCCTCGATGGTCAGCACGTCACGAACGCTGGGTGTCAATTCGGGACTGATCGCGGCCAGCTCGTCGTCGGTCAGCTCCTGCAGCCCGATGCCGCGCTGCTCAGCGGCTTTTACGGCGGCGCCGGCCGCCTCGTGCGCGGACCGGAACGCAACACCCTGCCGAACCAGCCATTCGGCGATGTCGGTGGCCAGGGTGTAGCCAGCCGGCGCCAGGGCGGCCATTCGGTCGACATGAAAGGTCAGGCTGCCCACCAGACCGGCCATCGCGGGCAGCAGCAGCTCCAGCTGGGCCACCGAGTCGAACACCGGTTCCTTGTCTTCCTGCAGGTCACGGTTGTATGCGAGGGGCTGGGCTTTCAGCGTCGCCAGCAACCCGGCCAGGTTGCCGATCAGCCGCCCCGACTTCCCGCGGGCCAGTTCGGCGATGTCCGGATTCTTCTTTTGCGGCATGATCGAGCTGCCGGTGGACCACGAGTCGTGCAGCGTGACGTAGCCGAATTCCGTCGAACTCCAGATGATGATGTCCTCAGCCAGCCGCGACAGGTCGACCCCGATCATGGCGAGCACGAATGCGGCTTCGGCGGCGAAATCCCGGGCCGCGGTGGCGTCCACGGAATTGTCCGCGGCCTCCGAAAAGCCCAGTTCAGCGGCGATCGCGTCGGGATCCAGGCCCAGCGACGAGCCAGCCAGGGCGCCGGAGCCGTACGGAGAGACGGCGGCGCGCTTGTCGAAGTCGACGAGGCGGTCCACGTCGCGCAGCAGCGGATGAGCGTGGGCCAGCAGGTGGTGTGCCAGCAGGATCGGCTGGGCAGACTGCAGGTGGGTTTTACCCGGCATGATGGCAGCCGGGTGGGTGGCGGCCTGCTCGGCCAGCGCCGCGACCAGGTCGAACACCCCGCCGGCAACCCGGCGCACCGCGTCGCGCAGCCACATCCGGAACAGGGTGGCCACCTGATCGTTGCGGGATCGCCCGGCCCTGAGCCGACCGCCCAGATCGGGCCCCACCCGGTCGATCAGGCCACGTTCCAGGGCGGCGTGCACATCCTCGTCGGTGACCAGCGGGCCGAAGCTGCCGTCGGCCACGTCCCGCGCGAGGCTGTCCAGGCCGATCAGCAGGCCGTCACGCTGCTCGTCGGTGAGCAGCCCGGCCCGGTAGAGGACCACCGTGTGCGCGCGGGATGCGGTGATGTCGTAGGGCGCCAGCACCCAGTCGAAATGGGTGGACTTGCTCAGCGCGGCGAGCGCGTCGGACGGACCGCCGGCGAACCGACCGCCCCACAGCGACCCCTGATGGGTGCTCACGGCGCACCCTGTCCCGCGCGTGTGAATCCTGCGACGCCCCGGCGGCGTGTCACGTCGGAGAATTCACTCTCGCGCCGGACGGGGGTCACCGCATGTCCCGACGGGCGGACAGCTTCGACGACAGGCCGTGCACATACACGAAACCCTTGGCCATCGACTGGTCGAAGGTGTCACCCTCGTCATAGGTGGCCAGGTTGAAGTCGTAGAGCGATTCGGAGCTGCGGCGGCCGTTGACTGCGATGTGGCCACCGTGCAGCACCAGCCGAATCTCACCGGTGACGTGTTCCTGCGTCTTGGCCACGAAGCTTTCCAGCGCAACCTTCAGCGGCGAGTACCACAACCCGTCGTACACCAACTCGGCCCAGCGCTGGTCGGTGTGGCGCTTGAATCGGCCCAGTTCGCGTTCCAGCGTGACGTGTTCGAGCTCGGTGTGGGCGGTGATGAGCACCATCGCACCGGGTGCTTCATAAATTTCGCGGCTCTTGATACCCACCAGGCGGTCCTCGACGACGTCGAGGCGCCCGACGCCCTGCGCACCGCCCCGGCGGTTGAGCTCCTCGATGGCCTGCAGCGTGGTCACGCGTTTGCCGTCGATGGTGACCGGCACGCCCTGTTCGAACCCGATGATCACCTCATCGGGGGTGTTCCAGTTGACGGTGGGGTCTTCGGTGTAGGAGTAGACGTCCTTGGTGGGCGCGTTCCACAGGTGTTCGAGGAATCCCGTTTCTACGGCGCGGCCCCACACGTTCTGGTCGATGGAGAATGGCGAGCGCTTGCTGACGTTGATCGGGATGGCGTTCTCTTCGGCGAACGCGATCGCCTTCTCCCGCGTCCACGCGTAGTCACGCACCGGTGCGAGCACCTCGAGATCGGGCGCCAGCGAAGCGAATCCGACTTCGAAGCGAACCTGGTCGTTGCCTTTGCCGGTGCAGCCGTGCGCGACGATGCTGCCGCCGTGTTCGCGTGCGGCGGCCACCAGGTGCTTGGCGATCAGTGGCCGGCTGATGGCCGACACCAGCGGGTAGCGGTCCATGTAGAGCGCGTTGTTGAGGATGGTGGGCAGGCAGTAGCCTTCGGCGAACTCGTCGCGGGCGTCGACGACGACGGCCTCCACGGCGCCGCAGTCCAGGGCCCGCTGACGCACCACTTCCATGTCCTCGCCGCCCTGCCCGAGGTCGATCGCCACCGCAACGACCTCACGGCCGGTCTCCTTGCCTATCCAGCTGATGGCAACCGAGGTGTCCAGACCGCCGGAGTACGCGAGGATGACGCGCTCTGACATGAACAGTTCTCCTTTAGCTTGGGCAAAGTCTGCAGCAGTGTATTTGAGATCTACTTGAGTTCTTCCAGCGCTGAGGCCAGCTCGGCGCCGGTCATCGGTTCCCGGGCCACCACGAAGACCGTGTCGTCACCGGCAATGGTGCCGACCACGTACGGTAACGCCGCACGGTCGATGGCGCTGGCCAGATAGTGGGCCCCACCGGGCGGGGTGCGCAGCACCGCCAGGTTTGCGCTGGCGTCGGTGGAAACCAGCAGCTCACCGAGCAGCCGAGACAATCGGCCCGTGCCACCGGCTACCCCCCGAACGGGACTGCCGTCTTCGGGTACGACGTAGACGCCGACGCCGCCGTCGGCGCCGCGCAGTTTCACTGCGCCGAGTTCCTCGAGATCACGTGACAACGTGGCCTGGGTGACTTCGATGCCTTCGGCGGCCAGCCGGGCGGCCAGTTCGCTCTGGCTGCGCACCTCGGCAGTGGACAGGATCGCGACGATGCGGGCCTGCCGGCCGGCGCGGTTGCCGCTGACCTCGGGTGCGGCCTTGGCCGTCATCGCGACCGCTCCAGCAGCCACACCAGCAGCGCCTTCTGCGCATGCAGGCGGTTTTCGGCCTCGTCCCAGACTGCACTGGCCGGGCCGTCGATCACGTCGTCGGTGATCTCGTCCCCGCGGTGGGCCGGAAGGCAATGCAGCACAAGGGCATCGGTATTGGCGAGGGTGAGCAGTCGCTGGTTGACCTGGAAGGGCCGGAAAGGCTTGACGCGGTCCAGGCCGTCGCCCTCCTGGCCCATCGATATCCAGGTGTCGGTAACCAGGACATCGGCATCGGCCGCGCCCGCGTCGGGATCGGCGGTCAGCGTCACCTCGGCACCAGTCTGCTCGCCGCGGCTGCGGGCGGCAGCCACCACGTCGGGGTCGGGCGTAAAGCCGTCGGGCGCCGCGACGGTGACGTGCATGCCGGCGGTGACTCCGCCCAGCATCAGGGAGTGGGCCATGTTGTTGGCCCCATCACCCAGGTAGGTCATCTTTAGCCCCCGAAGTGCGCCTTTGCGTTCGGCGATGGTCTGCAGATCGGCCAGAACCTGGCAGGGATGGAACTCGTCGGAAAGCGCATTGACGACGGGCACCGATGCGGTCGAAGCCATGGCGCTAAGCCGCTCCTGGCCGAACGTGCGCCACACGATGGCATCGACGAAGCGGGACAGCACTCGTGCCGTGTCCTCCAACGTTTCGTCGCGACCGAGTTGGGTATTGCGTCCGTCGACCACCACGGCGTGCCCGCCTAGCTGGGCGATACCCATCTCGAAGGAGAATCGGGTGCGGGTGGAGTTCTTGTCGAAGATGACCGCGATCCCGCGTGGACCCTCGAGGGGACGACGGCTGAACGGGTCCTTCTTGAGCGTGGCGGCCAGCTCGAGAACCTCGGCCTGTTCGTGCGGCGTGAGGTCGTCGTCGCGCAGAAAGTGCCTAACCATGTGCGGCTCCAGCGGTGTCAAGGATGCCTGGGAGGGCGGCGACGAAGCCGTCCAGCTGAGACTCGGTGATGATCAGCGGCGGGGCCAACCGAATGACGTTGGGTGAAGCCGCATTCACCAGGTAGCCGGCGTCGCGGGCCACCGCTTCGGCGTCCTTGGCGTAGGGCGCGCTCAGCACGATGCCCTGCAGAAGTCCTCTGCCACGCACATGGTCGATCAATGGATGACCCAGCGATTCGATGCCGTGCCGCAGCGCTTTGCCTTTGGTTTCGGCGCTGCGCACCAGATCGTCGTCGGCGAGTACCTGCAGCACGGCCAGGGCCGCAGCGGTGCACACCGGGTTGCCGCCGAAGGTGCTGCCGTGCAGGCCCGGGGTCAGCAGATCCGCGGCCGCACCGATGGCAATGCACGCCCCGATCGGCAGCCCACCGCCGAGACCCTTGGCCAGAGTGACCACGTCCGGTGTGATGCCGTCGTGGTGGTGGGCGTAAAACGTGCCGGTGCGCCCCATTCCGGTCTGCACCTCGTCGAGCACTAACAGGGCTTGACGGCGGGCGGTAATTTCCCGTGCAGCCGCTAGGTACCCTTCGGGTGGCACGACGACGCCGCTCTCCCCCATGATCGGCTCGAGAAACACTGCGGCCGTGCCGTCGTCGACCGCCGCGTTGAGCGCGTCGATGTCACCGTACGGGACGTGGGTGACAAAGCCGGGTAGCGGTTCGAACGGTGCCTGTTTGCTCGGTTGTCCGGTGAGTGCCAGCGAGCCCATCGTCCGACCATGGAAGGCTTCCTGTGCGGCAACGATTTTCGTCCGACCGGTCAAGCGGGTGAGCTTGAACGCCACCTCGTTGGCTTCGGTCCCGGAGTTGCAGAAGAATACCCGCGCTTGGGCTTCGGCCCCCAACAGCGCGACCAGTTGTTCGGCCAGGGCGATGCCCGGCTCGGTGGCGTAGAGGTTGGAGGTGTGGCCGAGGGTCGACAGCTGCCGGGTGACGGCATCGATGATGGCGGGATGCCGGTGACCGAGAACGTTGACCGCGATACCACCGAGCAGGTCGACGTAGGTCTTGCCGTCCATGTCGGTGACGACGGCTCCGTCACCGCTGGCCAGTGCCATGGCCGGAGTGCCGTAGTTGTTCATCATCACGGCCTGCCAGCGTTGCTGCACCGCTTGCGCGCGAGTCATACCGCGACCACCTTGGTTCCGGTACCCGAGTTGGTGAAAAGCTCGACCAGGACACAGTGTTCGACTCGCCCGTCGATGACGTGCGCGCTCGGCACGCCGGCAGTGACCGCGCGCAGGCATGCCTCGACTTTGGGGATCATGCCCGCCTCCAGGGTGGGTAGCAATTGCGCCAAAGTGGCGGTGTCGATTTCGCTGACCAGTGACGTGCGGTCGGGCCAGCTGGTGTACAGGCCCTCGACATCGGTAAGCATCAACAGCTTTTCGGCGCCCAGGGCTTCGGCCAGTGCCGCGGCTGCGGTGTCCGCGTTGATGTTGTGCACTACCCCCTCGGCATCCGGGGCCAGCGTGGAGACCACCGGAATCCGTTTCGCCGCAATCAGATCCAGTACTGCCGCGGTATTGACGAGTTCCACGTCCCCGACCAGACCGATGTCGGTGTCCACCCCATCAACGGTGACGCTGCGCCGCACCGCTGTGAACAATTGCGCGTCCTCGCCGGTGATTCCGACGGCGTAGGGCCCGTGCACGTTAATGAGGTTGACCAGTTCCCGTCCCACCTGCCCGAACAACACCATCCGTGCCACGTCGAGCACTTCCGGTGTGGTGACCCGGAATCCGCCTTTGAAATCCCCTTCGATGCCGAGCCGGCGCAGCATCGCGGTGATCTGCGGTCCACCGCCGTGAACCACGACGGGATGCACGCCGCAGTTCCGCAGAAACGCCATATCGGCCGCAAACGCCCGGCGCAGCGAATCGTCGGTCATCGCGTTGCCGCCGTATTTGATCACGACGATTTTGCCGTTCAGCTGCTGGAGCCAGGGCAGGGCTTCGGCCAGCACTTGCGCTTTGACCTGGGTGGGCAATTCGTCGATGTTCACCGTCATGAGCTGTATGCCGAGTTCTCTTCGACGTAGCCATGAGACAGGTCGGTGGTGCGAATGTCGGCTTGACCGTCGCCGATGGCGAGGTCGACGACAATGTGAATGTCGGCTCCCGACAGATCCACGTCACGGGCACCGCGAGCGCCCTCGCCTTCCCGGTACACCACAGAGCCGTTGAAAGACACGGTGATTCGATCGGGATCCAGTTCCACTGGTGCCATCCCGACGGCTGCGACGACTCGCCCCCAGTTCGGGTCCGAGCCGAACACCGCGGTCTTGACCAGGCTGTCGCGGGCGATTACCCGTGCCGCGGTCAGCGCGTCGTCCTCGGTGGCCGCCCCGGTCACTGTCACAGTGACACGCTTAGTGACGCCTTCGGCGTCGGCCTGCAGTTGAGCGCACAGATCATCACATACCCGCAGCACCGCGTCGTCGAGATCGGCTTGGGATGGTGCAATTTCGCTGGCACCTGAGGCCAGCAGCAAAACCGTGTCGTTGGTCGAGCAACTGCCGTCGATGTCGAGTCGGTCGAAGGTGCGTGTGGCGGCCCGCCGCAGCGCCTGCTCCAGCGCGGCGGTATCAGCGACGGCGTCGGTGGTGATGACACACAACATGGTGGCCAGCGACGGTGCCAGCATGCCAGCGCCTTTGGCCATTCCACCGACCGTCCACTTGTTATGGTGATGCAGCGCAACCTGTTTGGGAACCGTGTCGGTGGTCATGATGGCATGAGCGGCATCGTCGCCTCCGGTGAGCCCGCCGTGCATCTCATGCACGATGTCGCTCACCCCAGTGAGCACCCTGTCCATGGGCAGTCGATCGCCGATCAGACCGGTTGAGCAGACGGCGACCTCGATGGCGCCGGTTTCGGTTCCCCAGTCCGATAACGCGGCGGCGACGGCTTCGGCCGTCGCATGGGTGTCCTGGAAACCGCCCGGACCCGTACAGGCGTTCGCGCCGCCGGAATTGAGGATCACCGCACGTAGCCGCCCGGTGGTCAGCACCTGCTGAGTCCACAGCACGGGTGCGGCTTTGACCTTGTTGCGGGTGA
>JALHRH010000095.1 GCA_022841565.1 Mycobacterium sp.
CAGCCCCACGCTGAGTATCGCGATGAGGGCGGTTGCGGCAGCGTCGAGATCGTGGTCATTTGCCGCCGAACCGCCAACCGACAGCAGGCCTTCGACAATGGCCCGCAGGCCAAGCGCCAGACCCTCGGGCGCCGCGGAGCCGACCACCGACGCCCAAAAGTCGGTGAAGTGGCCGTCGTATCGCCGCAATACGCGGAGTTCGGGGTAGCGGCGGACATCGTGCTGCACGGTCTGAAAGAGGCGTGCAGCGTTGGGGTGCTCACGGCGAAGCAGCACGACGGCGCGAATGATTGCCGAAACCTTGTCCGCGACCTCACTATGCGGTGCGATTGCCTCAGCGAACCGATCAAGGACATGCTGCTGTGCGGTGGTGGCGACCGCCACGTAAAGGCCTGTCTTGCTACCAAAGTGGTGATAGAGAACGGGCGCGGTCGCGCCCGCATCGGCAAGTATCGTGCGGATGCTGACGCCGGCGTAGCCGTCCTGACTGAAGCGAGTCGCGGCCGCCCGCAGCAGTCCATCTCGGACACTTGACTCACCCGCGGGCGGACGGCCAGAAGGGCGTCGTTGTGGGCTTTTTCGGGCGGTCACCCCACGACAAGGTGATCGCTCTTGATGCGCCCGGGGAAAAACTCGATCCAGGTGAACCCCACATCGAGGACACGGGGATCGTCGTCACGTCGGGTAATGCCGGCCTGCGAGGTGTAGCCGGCCCATCGCGCTTCACCGAAATGGCGCATCTTGCCACGCTCACTCCCGGTAAAGGTGTAGCCCTGTCCATCGATGTCAAATCGGGCCTGCTCGATGAAGCCCTCGCCATCGAGCCGATAGGTCGCGCCCAGCCGATCGGTCTTGGCAACCAACTTGCCGGCGTCGAATGTCGCCGCACCGGACCAGCCTTGGCGGCCTTTGACGATCACCCCGTAGTCGACGGTCCCGTCGGTGAACTTGTTGCCGAACACTTCCCAAGAGATCTCCAGATCCTTGAAGTAGCGATACTCCTTCCACTCCACACCGGGTTGGAAATATCCGTGGTCCAGACCGACGAAGCCCTCCGCCGGCTTGCCGGCGATGGTCCCAGTCACCCAATAGACCTGGGTCGTGTAGAAGAGCGGCTCCGTGCGCGCCGGCATGTAGAACTGGAACCCGGGACCTTGCAACCGACCCGCTATGGACAGCAAATCGCCTTCGGCCCAAGTGATGCCATCGTCATCGATGGCCAGATCGAGCGGCTGACCGGCCACGCCGAAACGTTCCGCCATCGCGTGCATCAGGTGATTGGTCCAGCGTCGTCGCGACGGCTCGATGACACGTAGTGATTCGCCTCGCGCGCTATCGAACGCGCCCGGATGCAGATTGAGGTCACCACTGGAGTCGTTCATCAGCCACAGCCCGCCGGTCATGGGGCCGCAGAACTTTCGCTCGACGGCCCACGTAGCGCCGTCAGCATCGCGTAACCCGCCGTAGAAGTACTGCACCTGAAGGCTCAAGCCGTGCCGCAACTCGCTGGGATGCAAATCGACGAGCTTGGGCTCATACGCGTCGACGACCGCCTGAAATTCGAAGTCGCCGAACCTGGGAACGCTCATTCTTCCTCCTAATATATCGTTCGATATATTAGGAGGAACTCGTCTTCGGCACAACCCGCTGAACCTAGCCCGCTCGTTATCTGGGAGGAAACACCGAAGTGCTACTGCAACAACAGGATTAAGCGGCTCAGTGGTCGCTAATGGGCCTGGGCAGTACGGTCGTGAGCCAGGTGTCGATGTGTCCGGCCGTGACTTTCCAGGTGCCCTCGAGCATCATGTCGTGACCGGTGCGCGCAACGACCACGGGCGCGGTCGCATATCGGGCCGCGATCGCACGGACCTGCCGCGCGGAGAAGATGCCGTCGTCGGATGCGCCCATGACGAGGACCGGCGGTCCGCCGACCGGTGGCACTCGTGGCCGGCGGCGAAGGATCATGTCGGCCACCGCGGCGATGGATTCGTCAGTCAGCATCGACGTATACCGTGCAACGACATGGTCGGGGGTGGACTGGCAGAAGAAGGCGGCGCGGCACCGCTGCGGAGTGCCCACGATGGGTTTGAGCCGCCCGCGCGCAAGACTGGCCGCAAGCAGAAGCAGGTTGCGGCGTAATAGCGGTGTAAACACTGCCGGTGTGCCCGGCATGGGCGTCAGCAGCACCACGGCAGGCGCAGGTCGGCGCTCGACGAGCTTCCCGACGATGTATGCGCCCATCGAGTGCCCGATAAGCACCGGCGCTTCAGGCAGCCGATCGGCTACCGATCGCACGTCGTCGACGTAGTCGCTGATCCGACAAGTCCGCAGCATGCGGATGTCATCACCGGCACGGTGGCCGCGCAATGTCAGCGCATATGCATCCCAGCCGTGATCGGCGAAGAAGTCCAGGAAATGCTCGTTCCAGCACCATGCGCCGTGAAAGACGCCGTGTACGAACAACAAGGGAGGTCGACGACCTGCGCAGCCGCGTCCCATCCGCGCGATGACGTCCACGTCATGAACCAATGCGCCACCTAATCGGGAAATGCGAGTGCTCGCCGAGCTGCGAGAACCTTGGGTTCGATTATCTCTATGTGCAATTCTTGCCCAGAATTTGCCTTGCCCGGCGTGCCTGACCGCGGTGGCGCTAGGTTGACGCACTCTTCGGACTTTGGCATCGACCTGTCGATGGTGCGGACCGGCAAGCCTCCGCAGTGGTGCCTCGACGGGGAGATAGCCGACGTATACGGCTCGGCCATCAGGTTGGGCCATCCGATCGCGGCGACCGGCGCACGAATGCCGGTGTCGTGTCGTTGATCAACGGACTCCGCCGCGCGGCGACGGGTTCGGGTAGGGCCGATGTGCGCAGCGGCGGCGGGATGGGGCGCTGCAATGGTCATCGACGTCGCGCGACCGTTTCGCTATCCTCTCGGAACGACAGGGCCTGCTCGGGGCACGACTCGACGCCCCGTCGGACGTCGTCCGCACGCCCGGGGGGCACGGGCTTGTCAATGCCAATCGAGCAGTAGCCGCTCTGGTCGAGGGTGAAAAAGTCGCCAGCCACTTCTTCGCACATGCCGTGCCCCTGACACCGCGACGAGTCGACACTAACCTTCATTCCCATTGACTTGACCTCCTTCGGGGCGATACCGCCAGTACGCATGACCGCTCACTGCCCAGCTGATCAATAAACCGGTCAACAGTCCGCCGCCGCCTGGCTGCTTCGATGTAGAAAATATAGAGTTATGGCCTGCTCGTCACGCGACGGCCAGTCGGTTGAAATCAACGGCAGCCGGGCCACACAGGCGAAGGACGGAGGGCTCGATGAACGAACTTGAGCTACTGCAAGCCATACGGCTCAAGGGACGCGTGAGCCTGGCAGACCTGGCCGCCACCCTGGCCACCGAGTCCGACGCGGTCGGCAATGCCGTCGACGGGCTGGTCCAGTCCGGGTTTGCGCTCGGCGGTAACGCCCTCAGACTGAGTCCCGCAGGACGGCAACGGCTTTCGGAGTTGCTTAGGACGGAGCGCTCGCAGCTGGACCACGACGCCCTCGCGGCGGTTTACGCCGCGTTCCGCCCAGTCAACGCGGGGTTCAAAACACTTATCGCAGACTGGCAGGTCAAGGACGGCCAGCCCAACCCGCATGACGACCCCAGCTACGACGCGGCGGTGCTGGCTCGCCTAGACCCCATACACGAAGCCGCCTCGGCGCTCATCGCCGAAGCCGCCGCGCATGTTCCGCGCCTGAGTGCATACAGCCAGAAACTGTCGTTGGCGTTGAGTCGGATCCGGGCGGGCGACTTGATCTGGTTGACCAGGCCGATGATCGACTCCTATCACACGGTGTGGTTCGAATTGCACGAGGAGCTGATCGGCGTCGCGGGTCTGACGCGACATGAAGAGGCGCTCGCCGGCCACGCGGAGTGACCTTGCCCGGTTAGCCTGGTCCGCGGCCGGGTGGTCAACCGTGGACCGGCCGCCGATCGTGGCTCGGCCGTGCAGAGGCCTAGCGAGGCCTAGCGGTGGCCTGGCGGTGAACAAGGTATGGATCCCGGCCCCCATGAGGTGCTCACCAACGCAGCAGGCCCAGTGCCATACGTTTAGACAATCTGTACTCTTGACGCGCTCCCGGCATCGCGCAGGTCCACCCCGACACGCTTTTCTTTTGCACTAGTTTATCTATACAATTAACGCCACATCTTCGTGGCCGAGGAGACCCGATGGACCTGTCCTTCACCGATGAGGACCATGCGTTTCGCCGGCAGGTGCGGGAGTGGTTGCGCGCCAACATCCCGACGACCGAACGGTCGACCGACCCCGCGGACGCGCGTCGGTGGGACATGGCCTGGCAGCGAAGGCAATTCGAGGGCGGCTTCGGCGGCATCGCCTGGCCGACCGAATATGGGGGCCAGGGACTCACCCTGGTCCGGCAGCTGATCTGGTTCGAGGAATACGCCAAGGCCGGCGGACCCGATATCGGCTGCGCGTTCGTCGGTATCAATCACGGCGGGCCCACCCTGATCGCTCGCGGCAGCCAAGAACAGAAGCGACGACATTTGCCACGAATCCTGGCCGGCGAAGAGGTGTGGTGTCAGGGATTTTCGGAACCGGGCGCCGGGTCCGACCTTGCCGGCATCACGACGAAGGGGCGGATCGTCGGCGACGAACTCGTGGTCAATGGCCAGAAGATCTGGACCAGTTTCGCCCACCTGGCCGACTTCCAGGAACTGCTGGTACGTACCGATCCAGACTCCAGCCGGCACCACGGGCTCACCTGGATCATTTGCGACATGCACAGCCCCGGCATCACGGTGCGACCGATCGCCTCGATGGACGGGCTGGAAGAGTTCTGCGAAGTCTTCTATGACGACGTCCGCATCCCGCTCGACAATGTCGTCGGCACCGTCGGTGCGGGCTGGTCGGTGGCCATGTCGACGCTCGGCTTCGAGCGCGGCACCGGGTTCATGAAGCTTCAGACCGAACTATCGGTCGCGCTAGAAGAGCTCGTCGCCCGGGCGACGGACCTCGGCGGGCTTGACGACTCGTCGGTGGCCGTCGAGTTGGGCGACCTTCGCGCCGACGTGCTCGCACTGCGAGCCATGACGTACGCAATGGTGTCAGCCGCGGCCAGGACCGACGTACCGGGACCACTTGGGTCGATGATCAAAGTCTTCTATGCCGATCTCGCACAACGGATTCACCGCGCTCAGATGGACATCATCGACGTACAGGGTCTGGACCGCGGGGGGCCGTTCGCCTCGGAGATCCGCCACTACCTCTACTCGTATGCGTCCACGATGGGTGGCGGAACTTCCGAGGTGCAACGCGACATCATCGGCGAACGCGTCCTCGGCCTGCCGAGAAACCGCTAGCGGAGCTCGTGCTGGTATGGACTTTCTTCCCGACCCGGATCAGCAGGCGCTAGCCGACGCGACTCGTGACTTCATCGTCCACCGCTTCCCCTTGAACGATTGTCCGGTCCTCCTTGACGACGTGCACTGGAAGCAGATCGCCGAACTGGGTTGGCTGGGACTGGCCATTGACGAGAACGCCGGCGGCGCCGGCGCCACTCTGGTCGACGAGGCATTCGTTTTCCGCGAGGTTGGGCGCGGATTGGTGCCGGGCCCGATACTGACCACCCTGGCGGCGGCGCGGTTGGCCATATGGACGGGCGACTCGGGGCTGGCAGCAGAACTCATCGGGGGTCGTACCCGGGTGGCCCGCGCCCTCCCCGCAACAGCAGCAGGCGAACGGCTACTGATCACCGATGCGCCCGGATCGGCCCTCACGTTGACTGTCGGCGATGCGGCCGCTGCCCTGTATCCGACACCGATCGATCTCGACTTCAGCCCGGGACTCGAGGACGGGACAGTGCTCGGCCGCGCGCGAACCCATGATCTCGGTACCCCGGTTTTGGGCACCGAAGACGCAGCGATCGTCGCCCGCCTTCGCCGCGTGTTGTCCATCCTTACCTGCGCTCAGCTCGCCGGAATCACATTGGCGACAAGGGATCTGGCGACGCAGTACGCCAAGGACCGGGTCCAGTTCGGCAAGCCGATCGGCGCCTTCCAAACGATCAAACACCGCTGTGCCGACATGGCTGTCGCTGCGCTCGCGGCCGAGAACGTGATGTTTTTTGCGGCCCTCACCGACAGCACCACAGCAGTGGGATCGGAATACCATTCGCTCGCCGCAGCGGCGTTCTGTCGACGCGCGGCACTGGCTAACGTGCGCGCGAATGTTCAGATCCACGGCGCGTTGGGTTTCACGGTGGAGGACAGTGCGCACCGGTTCGTCAAGAGAACCCACGCCCTGTGCAGCATCGAAGGTTTCGGCCGCACGGCGACCCGCCTGGGGACGCTCGCCCACCCGAACGCAAGTGAGGAACTGTGACCACAGCCGAGCTGAAATCCGAGATCGTCGACGGTGTCGGAGTGATCTCACTGAACCGCCCGCATCGGCACAACGCCATCACCGACTCGCTTTTCGAAGAACTCAGCGCCGTCCTGCGCCAGCAACTCGACGACCAATCGATCCGCTGTGTGCTGCTGCGCGGAGAGGGCCGGTCATTCTGCTCGGGTCGCGACACCGCCGAACTGGGCCGGCGCGCCGACGGTCAGGACGACTTCACGTTCGTACGCGGACATCAACGGTTGCGCCTCGATGCGCTCGAGTCAACCAAACCGATCGTCGCCGCCGCGCAAGGCGCTGTGCTGGGCGGTGGTTTCGAGATCGCGTTGTCGGCCGACATCCGGATCATCGCCGAGGACGCGTTTTTCGGACTCCCCGAAGTCGGGCTGGGGCTGGTACCCGACACCGGCGGCACCCAGATCCTCCCGGCGCTCGTCGGACCGGCACGTGCGAAGTATCTGGTGCTGAGCGGCGCGCACATCGACGCCGCAACCGCCTACGCCTGGGGGCTGGCCGAGGAAATCGTGCCTGCCGACCAATTGACCCAGCGTGCAATGCAATTCTGCCTGGAGTTGGCCGCCCAGCCGGTGCTGGCGATGTCGATGGGCAAGCTGTTGGTGAATCAGGCGAGCGCGGGTTCCATCCGTAATGGCATCACGCAGGAACTGCTCGCTCAGACGGCACTGTTCAGCTCCTCGGAGTATCAGCAGCTCAAAGAGCGTCACCTGCGAGCGCGGCGGGAAGGGTCCTGACATGCCGCTGCCCGCCCCTCCCCCACAGGGCTCGGCCATGCTGCCGCCGGACACCTACGGCGGACAGGTGGTCGTCGTCACCGGCGGCGGCACAGGTTTGGGCAAGGCGATCGCGGCCGAATTCGCCCGCCTCGGCGCGGACGTTGTTGTGGCCAGCCGCAAACCGGAGCATCGCCAGGCAGGCGTGCAAGCGATTGAAGCGTTGGGCGCCAAGGCGGTTGGGGTCGCACTCGATGTGCGCGACCCCGATGCGGTGGCGGCGATGTTCGATCAGGTCGAGCGCGATCTCGGGCCGGCGGATGTGTTGATCAACAACGCGGCCGGCAATTTTCCCGCGCAGGCGGTCAAGATGTCGCCCAACGCCTGGCGCAGTGTCGTGGACATCGTGCTCAACGGCACCTTCTTCTGCAGCGGCGAGTTCGCCCGCCGCGCGCTCAGCCGCTCGGCCCCGGGTGCGATCCTCAACATCGGCGCGACCTACGCGTGGACCGGCGGTCCCGGGACCGCCCACTCGGCCGCGGCCAAAGCCGCAGTTACCAACCTGACGCAGTCACTAGCAGTGGAGTGGGCGCCGCATGGCATCCGAGTCAACTGCCTGGCCCCGGGTAAGTTCCCGCACGACGACCTGCCCGAAGCGCTGCGCAAGGTCTCCACGCCGGCGCAAGATGCCGCCCGGATTCCCGCCGGGCGGGTCGGCCTACCACACGAACTTGCTTGGGCCGCAACATATATGTGCTCTCCCTACGCCGCCTACCTGACCGGCCACACCCTCGTGCTGGACGGCGGCAACTGGCTCCGGCGTGGCCTGACCATGCCGGAGTTCATCCCCATCGAAGAACAGCTGTCCTGACCGGAACGAGAGGAAGACCACGCAGTGACGATGTCTGCACCAGCGAGCAGCCAACTCTCACCGACCGTCGCGGACGGTGAGAGCTTTGCGGTGTGGGCACCCGGTAAGTCCGATACCATCGCCGCGGTACTGGCACGGGCCGCCGAGCACTCGCCGGACACAGCGTTCTTGGACTTCTCCGGCGAGACCTACAGCTACGCGCAGGTCTGGGACCTCTCGTTGCGACGGGCGGCCGGGCTCGCCCAACTCGGCCTGGGCCAGCGCGAGACACTGGTGTGCATGCTCGACAACAACGTCGACGCGATCATCACCTGGTTCGCGGCGAACTTTCTCGGCGCCATCTGGGTTCCGGTCAACACGGCACTGAAGGGTGAATACCTTCGCCATCAGATCAGCGATGCCGCCGCCACGGTTGTCGTCGCTGAATCCGCATATGCGCAACGCATTATCGACATTATCGACCTGCTGCCTGAGGTACGCCAACTGGTGGTACGCGGCGCCGTACCGCAGTCAAGGGCGGTCCCGATAACCCCCCTAGCCGACGCCACCCCGCACACCGGTCTCGACCAGCCGCTCGGGGTCGTCCCCGGTGACCTGGCGATGCTGATCTACACCTCCGGGACGACCGGCCCCTCAAAGGGCTGCATGATCAGCCATAACTACATCTGCAACGTCGCCGCCAACACTGCCGCAATGCGGGATCCGAGCGTCACCCTGTGGACGCCGTTGCCGCTTTTTCACCTTAACGCCGCAGGCACCTCGGTCCTCGCTACGGCGATGAACCAGACCACCGTGTCGATCGCGCCGCGATTTTCGCTGTCGGGATTCTGGCCGGAAATCAAACGCTCAGGCGCTCAGCAGGTCTCGATTCTGGGCACCATGATCACGCTCATCGCCGCGATGCCCGACACGCCGCAGATGGCAGACTGCCACGGGCAGATCCGGTACGCCGGCGGAGCCCCGTGGACGCCGGAACTGATCGCCACATGGAAACGGCGTTTCGGGGTAGTTGAAGCCGGCAACTCGGTGTTCGGACTTACCGAGGCGTCGTTCATCACCAGCAATCCTCGCCGGCTGCCGGCGCCACCCGGGGCATCGGGCCGGCGCAACGATGACTTCGACGTCCGAATCGTCGACGACAACGACAACGAGATCCACGGCGGCCGGCCGGGTGAAATCGTCGTAAGGCCCCGCAAACCCCATGTCATGTTCGAAGGCTATTGGCGGCGGCCCGAAGCGACGGTGGCCGTACTGCGCAATCTCTGGTTCCACACCGGCGACATCGGGCGTTTCGATGAGCAGGGTTGGTTCTGGTTTGTCGACCGCAAGAAAGATTATCTTCGTCGTCGGGGCGAGAACATCTCGAGCTACGAACTGGAGGCCACCTTCCGCGCCCACCGCGACATCGCCGACGTTGCCGTTCATGCTGTTCCGTCCGACTTGACGGAGGATGACATCAAGGTGACCGCGGTCCGACGGGCCGGGTCCGAACTGACCGAGCACGAATTGTGCCGCTGGTCACTGGACAAGTTGCCATATTTCGCCGTGCCACGTTACATCGAGTTCCGAACCGAGTTGCCCCGCAACGCCACCGGAAAGGTGCTGAAGTTCCAGCTGCGCGCTGAGGGCGTCACCGCGCACACCTGGGACCTCGAGAGCTCCGACATCAAGGTGGTGAAGCGCTGACACCACCTAACTCCATCGACGACGAGGAGCCATAACCCATGACGCGAGTCCGATCAGAGAACCCGGGTGCGGCCACCCAGCGCGTGGTGTTTCTCGACGGTAACGCCGGATTGCCGCGGGAGCTGCTGGGCAACAAGGGGTATGGAATCGACAGCATGCGGCGGCACGGTTTGCCGGTACCGCCCGCGTTCTGCATCACCACCGAAGTCTGCGCAGACTGGTTCGACGACCCCGAGCGCGCGATCGACTCGGTGCTGCGCGAGGCGGTCCGGGAGAAGATGGCCGGGCTGGAGGCCGAGACCGGACGCACCTTCGGCCGCGGGCCCCGTCCGCTGTTGGTCAGCGTACGCAGCGGTGCGGCGCAATCCATGCCGGGAATGCTGGACACCGTGCTGGATCTGGGCATCAACGACGCGGTCGAGGAGTCACTCGCCGAGCTGCACAGCCCGCGATTCGCCCGCGACACCCGGCGCCGATTCCAGGACATGTACCGGCGAATCGTGCTGGGCGACCCCACCGGGGCGGTACCCGAGGACCCGTATGACCAGATGCGGGGCGCGATTTCGGCAGTCTTCGCTTCCTGGAACAGCGACCGCGCCGTGGCCTATCGCAGCCACCACGGGCACGACCATATCAGCGGCACCGCGGTGGTGGTACAGGCGATGGTGTTCGGCAATATGGAACAGAATTCGGGCACCGGGGTGGTGTTCTCCCGGAATCCGATGACGGGCGCCAACGAGCCGTTCGGGGAGTGGCTGCCGGGCGGGCAGGGGGAAGACGTCGTCTCCGGCACCTTCGATGTCGAGCCGATAACCGCCCTACGCCACGAGCAGCCCGCAGTCTACGACGAGCTGATGGCGGCGGCCAAGTACCTTGAGCGCAGGGCCGGCGACGTGCAGGACATCGAGTTCACTGTCGAAGACGGCAAGCTGTGGCTGCTGCAGACACGGGTGGCCAAGCGTTCTGCGCAGGCCGCTGTCCGCCTGGCGCTACAACTGCGGCACGAGGGTCTCATCGACGCGGCCGAGACCCTGCTCCGAGTCACCCCGGCGCATGTCGAGGCTTTACTGATGCCGTCGCTGCAACCTGAAACCCGCTTGGCCGCACCACTTCTTGCCACCGGGCTGCCCGCGTGCCCCGGCGTCGTCTCGGGGACAGCGTATGTCGATGTCGACGAGGCGATCGACGCCGCCGATGCTGGTGCGGATGTCATCCTGGTGCGCAATCACACCAGCCCCCATGACGTGGCGGGTATGCTGGCCGCTCGCGGCATCGTCACCGAGGTCGGTGGTGGCACGAGCCATGCCGCAGTGGTGAGCCGCGAGCTCGGCCTTCCGGCGGTGGTGGGTTGCGGCAGCGGAATCACCGACACGTTAGCCGGAAAGTTGATCACCATCGACGGCAGTGAAGGCGAAGTGCGCGAAGGTGTTCTGGAACTTCAAGCGTGGTCCGAACACGACTCGCCGGATCTTCGCGAATTGGCCTCCATCGCAAGGCAGTTGAGCCCACTGCGCGCCCATCACGATGGCGGTTATCCGAGACTGCAAGACGCGACCGTCGATGCCGTGCGCGCCGCGATGTCCGCCGGACACTCCGATGTGGTCTCGGAAACTCCGCTGTTGGCGATGCTCACCGCGATACGGCTCACCGAAACCCGCGATTAGAAGTGAGGAGACCTGCCATGGGTCGAGTGGAAGGCAAAGTTGCCCTCGTCACGGGCGCCGCCCGCGGTCAAGGCCGAAGCCACGCGGTTCACCTTGCCGAGGAGGGCGCCGACATCATCGCCGTCGACATCTGTCACGACATTGCCAGCACCGACTATCCACTGGCCCGCCCGGAAGATCTCGATGAAACGGCCCGTCTGGTGGAGAAGCACAGTCGGCGGATCGTGCCCATTCAGGCCGACGTCCGGGATCGCCCGGCCTTGGCGGCGGCCGTCGAAACCGGGATGAGCGAGCTGGGCAAGCTCGACATCGTGGTTGCCAACGCCGGCATCTGCCCGCTCGGTGCGGGAGCGCCCGCGACCGCGTTCATCGACGCTGTCGACGTCGACCTGATCGGTGTGCTGAACACGGTTCATGTCGCACTTCCTCACTTGACGGCCGGCGCGTCGATCATCATGACCGGTTCGGTAGCGGGCCTGCTTTCGAGCGCATCTTCCGGATCGGGCCCGCAGGGACTCGGTGGTGCGGGTTACAACTTGGCCAAGCGTGTAATCGTGGAATACACAACCACATTGGCGGTCAAACTGGCTCCGCAGTCGATCCGCGTCAACGCCGTGCATCCGACCAACTGCAACACCGACATGCTGCAGAGCGAGCCGATGTATCGCACCTTTCGGCCGGATCTGGAAAACCCGTCCGCAGCGGAGGCGGAGGCGGGCTTTCGCTCGATGCAGGCTATGCCCATCCCGTGGGTCGAACCCTCCGACATCTCTTATGCCGTAGTGTATTTGGCCTCCGACGAATCGCGTTATGTCACCGGTATGCAACTCAGAGTCGACGGTGGAGCTACGATCCAGCGCGGACTCTGAATGGCGGGCCCCAGCTCTCATCGCCATTTTCGGATTGAACCGCCGCTGTCACCGCTTGCGCCGCAGGGGTGCTGCAGTCGCGGCGCGCTTCGCGACGAAATTCGTGTGCAACCCGGACAGCAGTGCTTGCACCGCGGCGCGAAGGTGGTCCCGGGGCGGAATCGCAGCAGTAGCTTCGATCACCTCCGCCAAGTCCGGGGACGGAGGCTCATCACGTGGCAGGGCCGGCGGGGTGAGTTGCGACCAGCCGATGATCAGCGCACAGATCGCCGTATAGGCCTCCACGGTGGCCGCCAGATCGAACCCCCCGGCCCGAAGCTGCGCGATGACGAAGCTGGCCACTCCTACACCTTGCACCCGGCCCTGCTGCGCGTTGAGTATCTGGCCCACCACACCCGGGTACTCGTCGGTGAGGTCGGCCGTGACGAGCAGGACGCGCTCGATGGCGTTGTCCCACCGCTCCTCGGGTCGACGCACCAACTGATCGGCGAAGGCCTGCTTCATCACGTGCGACGCGACCAACGAAACCAATCCTTGTCGCCCACCCCGGACGTGGTAGTACACCGCGGGGCCGGTAACGCCCAGCTGCTCCGCCACTTTCGTCACAGTCAACGCGTCAAGGCCCCCGACGCGTGTCAGATCGACGGCTGCTCTCACGATGTCAGCTTCGGTCAGAACCGTCGCCTGAACCCCGCCTCGCTGCCCGCCGAACTTAGTTGTGCTGGCCACCCACGCATTCTGCCGCGATTGCGACTCACATAGGCATCTGAGTCGGGCGGGCGCGGCATCCGCACGGCATCATTGACATCCGACCTGAGCATTTACATACTATTAATGCTCACGAGAGTCCGCGAGGAGGAACCCGTGGAAACAGGTCGGCTGATCAACTTCGTGTTCCTGGCCGTAGCTATGGCCTCGGTGATATGGCTGTATCGAGGCGACCGGGCAGCCGGCCACATCCGCACGGTGACGTGGATGTTCATCGGCGCCACCTCGATGTCGTGGATGGAGGCGGTCTGGGACTGGGCGCTGTATTTCCGCTTCAATCCCAAGCAGGACTGGCTCATGCCCGAGTGGGTCCCGGTGTTGGGTATGGCAGGGGGCTGGCCGTACCTCATGCCGTGTATCTACGGCCCGTGGTTCGTCCTGTGCACCTACTTCTTCGCCAAGAAGATGGTCGAACGCAACATCAGCACTCCAAAGATCGTTGGCGTGGCGGTTGTCGCGGGCGCGCTCTCGGAACTCGTTCTCGAGCTTCCCTTCCTTTTCATCGGCAATTACGCCTACACCCGTTCAGTGCCTGGCCTCGCGCTGTTCGTCGGCACCCAGCAACAGTATCCACTGCTCGTTGCCGTCTTCATGGCACCGGTCATGGGTTTCTTCACCATCATCATGGTGCGCGGGCTGAAGTTATCGACCGTACCGTCTGCACCCGTCACGGCACTCGCCAGCGCTGGCGTCGGTGGCGGCGCCTCGGCACCTGAGTTCGTTGCCGCGCGAAGCGATGAGGCCAGTCCGGCTACCCTCTGGTCGCGACTGGGCAATCTACGCGCCTTGGGCGGTCAAGACGATCGCCGCGCTCCCAACTTCATCGCCGCTGTCGTCTCGTGTCACATCGTTTTCGTGCTGCCGATGATTCCCGCCCTGATCATCAGATTCGCGGGCTGGGCGACGCAGGTCGGGCTCGCAAACCCGTTCGGAGTGACCGCTTATCCGTTTCCTTGGTGATCCTCAGGAGGCTGGGGCACCAGCTTGCTTCAGCGCATCACACCAACCGGCGGAGGGCGGCATCGAATAGCCCGGGGGTGAAGCGTCGCAACCGCCAGACGGTGGCAGACCCCCGGCCTGGTAACACGTACATTCCGGCGCGCGGTCGAGCCAGTGAGGCGTCAACCGCGTCCAGAACCCGTTGTGCCGTAATAGGTTTAAGCACCTTCAGCACTCCCTTCGGGGCGTTGTGGCGCAAAATGTCGTCGAGCATGGGCGTCTGGACCCCGGGAGGGCACACGCACCGTAGGGTTACACCGGACCCATATAGTTCGAGCTTCAGCGTCTCGGCGAAACCCACCACGGCGAACTTGGTGGCGGTGTAGGCACCCATGTTGGGCGTAGCGAACCACCCCGCCAGGGAGGCGAATAGCACGATCTCACCACTATTGTTGGAACGCATCGCAGGCAGCACGGCCTTGACCCAGTGCACGGTCCCCAGATAGTTCACCGACATCACGGCGGCGAACCGAGTGGCCGGCACCTGTTCGATCGGTCCGGCCACGGCAATGCCCGCGGCGTTGACCAGCCGATCAACTCGGCCGAGCCGTTCGGAAATCGCCGCAGCCGTCGCCGCAACCTGATCCGCCTCGGAGACGTCGCATGCGAACCGATGAAGGCCGGCATGATCTGCTGGTGAGGCGTAGGTCGCGCCGGGCAAGTCCACGGCAGCCACCTGCCAACCGGAATCGAGCAGTCGCCGCGCCGCGAGCGAGCCCATGCCGCTCGCGGCTCCTGTGACCACCGCAACCGGTGCCAAATCAGGCCCCCGGGGACGATCCGCGCGGGCGCGGCGGAGACGACAGCAACCGCGCGATTTCCTTGTGCATCTCCTCGGCAATGGTCCAAATGTCAGGCGTGTTTTCGCGGTGGCCGGTCGTTGTGACGAACATCTGTCCCGCGTAGGTCGTCACGGCGATGATCAGGCTCATCCCGAAGGTCTGCATCATCTGGATATGGATGCGCTCGAGTTTGGCGCCGGCCAGATACAGCGGGACCGACGGTCCTTGCACATTTGTCACCAGCGTGTTGAACGGTGCGGGCGCCTTGTCGCCGAGCCCGGAAACCAGGCCGTTGATCACCAACTCGGTGAAGCCGGGTGCGAGCACCTGGAAGATGTTCTCGACCACGTTGGTGTGCGAGGCCTTCACCGCAGCCTTCGCCTCCGTCGTAGCGGCGTTGATGATCGCAAGGCGCTGCAGCGGATCCTCGACATCGACGGGCAACTTCAATGAGATGATCGCGAATCGGTTCTCGAATGCGCCGCTGTCGTCCACAGTTCGGGTGTTCACCGGGTTTCCGCAGGTAATTGGGCCGTCCGGCAAGGCGTCGTGGTCGATTAACCACCGCCGCAGCGCCGCAGTCGATATGGCCAGCGCGACGTCGTTAACGGTGCAGGCGTGCAATTGCCGAATCTTCTTTACCTCCGACATCGCGATGTTCGCCCAGCTGGTGCTCTTGTGCGGAATACCATGCGAGAGTTGGTTAAACGGCAGCCGAGGACCGGAGAACAGCCGCGCACCGGCGTTCGTGACCGGCTTCTCCTGTCGCGCCAATACGGAGTTCAGCCTGCGCCGGACCAGCACAGTGCCTAGACCCGCGATCGCGCGTGCACTGCGCATCGGCCGCATCGCCATCGTTGGCAACGACCGCATCAGCATCTCGCCCTGTGAGGGTATCGGTTCCGGCTTCCACTCATCGTCAGGAATAGCCGCGACGTCAGCGTTCGGCTCGGTGGTGAACATCCGGAAGATCATCGCAACCCCGCCCATGCCGTCGATGCAGGCGTGATGGACGCGCAACATGATCGCCTTCTTGCCGTCAGGCAGGCCGTCGAGGAACCACAGATCCCACAGCGGCCGACGCCAATTCAAAGGCAGGCTGCCGATTTCGTCGATCACAGCCGCCAGCTCGCGCTCCCCGCCGGGCGCCGGGACACCCAGACTGTGCAGATGGTCGTCGAGGTTGAACTCCGGGTCCTCCACCCACACCGGTGACGTGAGGCCGAACGGCACTTGTACGAGTCGGCGGCGAAACGGCGGCATCGTGGGCATCAGGCGGGCCAGGTGGGCCTTCAGATGGGTCAGTGTCCACGGCTCCGACGACGACGATGGATCGAAAACGAAGAGGCCGCCTCCGTGTAGCGGGTAGCGCTCGTTGTCCATAGTGATGAACAACGTGTCGAGGTCGGATAGCTGCTTCATAGTCCCGGTCCTTCGCGCCGCGGTATCGCCGAAGTGTCTGCCAAACCGACTGTTTCACGTGCGACCCGCCATGTCATCGGCTCGGCCGGCCGCCCAGCCGGATGCTATCACATAGCTAACTAGGTATTAACGCTTGGTCTCGGCAGTAAGCATCCCCCTGATTCATCCGCCGGCTTGATCGGCGTGCAGGCGCGGCGAGAGGGTCCAGTTGTCGTCCTGGTGGCGACCACCGAGGTTGCGGCACCCGCTCACCGCCAGTTCGAACGGTGTGCGGATACCCGGCTCCGCGGCGATGAGCGCAGGCAGCGTGTTGATCCCGTACATGGCGGTGCCGAACAGCGCCGGGCGATCCTGCTTGCCGG
>JALHRH010000096.1 GCA_022841565.1 Mycobacterium sp.
GGAAGGCTGAGTTGGGCAGCCGCCCAGCCGTTCCCGGCGGTTAGTTTGCTAACAGTCTGGAACGCCTCCCCATAGGCGAACCCCATGGCACGGGTGCGGGCGTAAAAGTCGTCGCCGCTGAGGGTGGTGGGGAGTTCCGTGTCTTGCTGCTTCTCCAAACATTCAGGCTCCGACGACCTCGGGCGAGTATTCAATTCCGCGGTCGCAGTGATTGTCCACCGGAGATCCCCGTCAGCTGTAGCGGTGAACGCGGCAAATTCCACGGCGCCGGTGTCGGGGTTGAGTGTGGTCCGGAGAACGGGATCGCACGTTTCGTCGAGGATGAGGGCGCGTTTGAACACCAGGTTCTCAACACACTGGTCTGTTGAGCCGTAGGTCTCCCGTCCAGCTGCTAGGGCCATTTCGATGTACGCCGCCCCGGGCACAATTGTGCTGCCCTGCACCTGATGGTCAGCCAGGAACGGCGCCATCGTGGTGCTCAGCTCGACTTCCCAGGTCGGGTGCACGGCGCTCACCGGTTGCCCCAGCAGCGGATGTACCGGGTTGTAGTGCAAGTCCTCTACCGCTTCCTGGGTTTCGTTCCAGAACCGCCTGGACTGCCACGGGTAGGTCGGCAGCTTCAACAGCCGAGCTCTGCCTCGCGGGTAGAGTGCCTCCCACGCGATGGGATGGCCCTGACAGTGCAGTGCGCCAACGCAATTCATCAGCGTGCGAGAATCGTCGTCATCGCGTCGCTGAGTCGCCAGGACTGCAACATCGGTTTTCTGGGATCCGGCGATTTCGATGATCGATGACGCCAGCACAGGATGCGGGCCCAACTCGACGAAGTGGGAATATCCGTCTTCGAGCATTCGGCGCGCTGCGGGTTCGAAAAGAACTGTGGAGCGAGTATTTTGCCACCAATAGGCGGCGCCCGCGGCGTATCCGTCCAACCGTTCACCTGTGACCGTGGAGTACAGCGGGATGGTGCCGATGTCTGAGGACAGCCCCTGCAGTGCACTGCAGAGGTCGTCTTTCACCGCGTCCATGTAATGGGTGTGGTACGGCACCTGGACGGCGAGGAACCTATGGAAGACCTTGGCATCGTCCAGCTGGCAGGCGATGTCGTCCAGCACATCGCTGTCGCCGGCGACAGTCACCGCTGACGGACCGTTGATGGCTGCGATGGATACCCGCCGCCCGATCTCGTCACGTGCTTTGTCGTCGAGCGATTGCATCAGCGAGTCAGCGCCGAGGCCGACGGCGAGCATGCGGCCCAGTCCGCTGGTGCGTTGCTGAAGACGACTGCGGTGGTAGATCACCTGAATGGCTTGCTCGAAAGTGAGCAGACCGGCCAGGTAATGCGCGGCCACTTCGCCAGCGCTGTGTCCGATCACCGCGTCAGGTCTGATCCCCCACTGTTCGAGTTGCTCGGCAAGCGCCACTTGAATCGCGAAGTTGGCCGGTTGCGCTATCGCTGTTTCCGCCATCCGAGACCGGGCCTCGTCGCATCGGAACTCGTCGATCAAGGACCAATCGGCGTAACGGGACAGTTCGCGATCACTTCGTCGAATGCTGTCGGTGAAGGCGGGATAGACGTCGAGCAGTCCCCGGCACATTTTCCACCATTGAGGGCCCATCCCGGTGCAGACGAATGCCAGTTTCGGTGCGGTCGCAGGACTGCGGTTCGTCGCGATCTGCCCGCCGTCGGCGAGGGCTTGAAGTTGGTCGCGGGCGTCGGCATGGCTGCCCACAGTGAGGGTACGACGATAGTTCAAGTGAGAGCGGCGCTGGCTAAGGGTATAGCCGAGATCGGACAGCGTGAGATCGGGGTTAGCGCTGAGGTGCTGGGCCAGATTGTGCGCGGTCGCTACCAAGGCTTCTTCGGTGCGCGCCGAGATGGGGAGGACTGTCAGCGGCAGGTGCGGAGAATGGTCAGTGGCGGGGGCTGCCGTCGGTGCGGGCGGCTCCGCCAGCACGACGTGAGCGTTGGTGCCGCCGAAGCCGAAAGAGTTGACCCCCGCTATGCGCCGTTTGTTCTCGGGAAACTCCCGACCCGTTCGGGGGATGTCAATCTTGATATCTGCCAACGGGATTGGCCCGCTAGGGTTCTTTAGATGCAGGTGCGCGGGAATGTAGCCGTGTTTGAGTACCAGCGCCGTCTTGATGAGTCCGGCTACCCCAGCGCCGGCCTCGAGATGGCCGATGTTCGTCTTGACCGATCCGATCAGTAGCGGACTTGCTGCCGGCCGGTCTACGGCGAGTGCGTTGGCGAGCGCTCGCATTTCGACCGGGTCGCCGACCGGGGTTCCGGTGCCGTGCGCCTCCACGTACCCGATTTCGTGGGGGTGGACGCCCGCTCGTTGTAGGGCTGTGGTGATTGCTGCTTGCTGCGCTTGTTCGCTAGGGACCGTGATGCTGTCGGTGTGGCCGTCCTGCGATACCGCGGTGCCAAGGATCTGTGCGTAAATCTCGTCGCCGTCGCGCAGCGCGTGCTCAAGCGGTTTGATGACGACGACGGCGCCACCTTCACCGCGCGCGTAACCGTCGGCGGATTCGTCGAATGCCTTACAGCGCCCGTCGGGGCTGAGAAACCCGCTCTTGGATTCCGCGATAGCCGTGTTGGGTCCGACCATGATGTTCACGCCGCCGGCCAGCGCGAGATTGCATTCGCCGTTCCAAATACTGAGCGCCGCAAGGTGTACCGCGACGAGCGAGCTTGAACATGCCGTGTCCACGGTCATGCTCGGCCCGCGAAAGTCGAACGTGAACGAGATGCGGTTGGCCAGCATTGTCATCATCATTCCGGTGGCGGAATGGGTTTTGAATCGGTAGCGACTGGTGCGGCCCTGGTTCTGCAGGAGTTGGTAGTCAAGAGTGAAGCCGCCGATGAATACACCGACCTCAGTGCCGGCCAGCACCTCCGCGGGTATTCCGCCGTCCTCCAGCGCTTCCCACGTGGTCTGCAGCATCAACCGTTGCTGCGGATCGAGCAAGTTCGCCTCGCGCGGCGAGATACCGAAAAACTGCGGGTCGAACTGATCGATTTCGTTGAGGAACCCGCCTCGGCGCGTGACCATCTTGCCGACTTTTGCCGGATTTGGGTCGTAATATTTTGCAGCGTTCCAGCGTGCTTCGGGAACCAGGCGGGTGGCGTCCGTTCCACTGCACAGCAAGTTCCAATAGTCTTCGGGGGTGTTCGCTTCGCCTGGGAAGCGGCACCCTATCCCGACTATTGCCAGCGGCTGTCGAGTGCCTTGGGCGGCGCGCATGCTTTTCCTTTCCCCCTCACAGCCTGTCGCGGATTCCGCCGGATCGCCGCCAGGAGTTCGTTTCGTGATCTACCAACCGGGGTTTCGTGGGCCTTCGGGTCGGCGCGCCCGGTCGACGGTCGGGTAGGCAGAAACCGCGGTTGCCGACGACCACCGGGACGCCGACCCTGCGCGGTCAGAGTCCATGGTGCGTGGATCTGTGTTCGGGTCAACTGAATTCGAGTGCAGGTGCGGTGCGGACAATCCACTCCCGACTAATCGGGTTGGTCAACTGCTCCTGGCGGTAGGTGGATCGGAGTTCTTGCAAGAAGGCATCGCGTTGCCAGGTCTGCACCTGCCGCATGACATCGTCATCGGTGAACTTCTCACATTTTTCCGCAACTACAGTCTCGACCAACTGGCCTGCGATCTGACGAAGCAGCAGCGTGTTTTGGTCGAACTGAGCGGTGAAATCGGCGGCTCTTCCCATCATCGCCTTGTGGAGGGTGACCATGAAATTCAGTGGGGCGTACAGATCGACGAATCCAGCCGCCGCACACGTGCCCTCTACCGCCGCCCATTCTCGGAAGAACTGTTGCATACGGTTACTGAGCGAGATAAGCCCGTCCAGGTGGGGCACCACCCCGGGATCGTCAGCGACACCGACAAATCGGTCATTGCTGTAGAGCAGACCCAGAAAGCCCCAGTAAAAGGCAATGTCCCAAATTACTTTGGCGGACATGACAGCCGGCGATCCCATGAGGACATATTGATCGCAGTAGATAGCCAGCCACATATCGGTGAGCGACCGAAACAGAGAATCGCTTATCCCCGACCGCGCGACGACATCTTCCCCGTCGAGATCTCGGACAATCATGTCGGTGATAAGTCCATTGCCGATCGCGATGAGGTCGAGTCCCGATGAATACAACGGATCCAGGAAGATTCCGGAGTCCCCGGTTACACACCAATGGTTACGTCCGTCGTACACCTTGGCGGCGCCGTGGCTGTAATTCTTCATGACCCTGAAGTCTTTGATCAGGTGGTCAAGATCTGCCAGGACCGCAGCGCACTGCGGTTCGTGTTCGCGTAGCCACGATTTGGCTTTGGCGAGGGTATTGAAATCGTCAAACGCATGGAATGCCGGGTCGGCCACGATGCCGACGCTGGTGGCGCCGGAAGCGAGTCGGATGAGCCAAACCCAGTAGCCCTCGCCCATCAGATGATTGGTCGAGAGCCCCCGGTCACCCTCGAGCAGACGCGCTTGCCAACTTGGGTCATCGCTCCACTTCCCAATATCGATCTCCGCCGCGACACGCAGCCACACGGCATTACAGTTGTGCTCGTTGGGCCGCCTCAGCTCCAATTGCCGGGGCAATGCCCGATTGCGCCCCGACGCGTCGGCAACCCAACGAGCGGTCTTGTGAGTGACGGCGTCGCCGCCCTGTACAGAAATGGTATGGAGACCATTTTCGCAGCCGAATTCAACAGATCGAACTCTCCCGGAGATGACTTCGACACCGGCTGCCAAACAACGTCGGTGCAGCTCGTTTTCCAACCTGCCGCGGTCGATTTGATAAGTGACCTGAGCCGTAAATGTCGAGCTGCCCAGCTCCATTCGTTGGGAAATATCGGTATTCCCATCGTGCGAAAAGAACATGCGCAAGCCCATTTTGCGGATCTGTGAAGTGTTCAGATGGTCGGCCAGTCCGAGCCGGTCCCGGAGGTACTGCGCGGAAATCTCGACTGTCGACTCACCGACAGTATGAGTGATCTCAGGCACAGGGTGCGGGTTCGGCTCAACGATGAGGATCCGGGTGTGCGGCCTGGCGAAATGGATTTCCAGGGCCAGTGTCAGCGCCGCAACTCCGCCTCCCGCGATCGCGATATCGTAGTCCGGCGCCGTGACATCGCCTTGCGAGATGCCCTCTGAAATTCCCCCCGAGAGCTGGCTCTTGATCTTCTGCGCCAGCGCCTCCCGTGCCTCTGAGCTCAGGTTTGACAGCTGCGCTCGCACGTTCATGCGTCCCCCTTCGCAAGTGCTTATCGCGAGTTCTTAATAGTTAAGTAGGTTACACGAAATCGCGCCTAGGCAAACGGAGCAGCGAGGTAGCGCTGGAGAGAAAAGGAAGCCGCCGGCGGTCGGGTCGCCCGGGTCTTGCCGCACCATCCCAGCCGCTGACGCCAGCGGGCCGATTTAACTGCTCAGCTCCGCGGAGCCGTCCGCTGGTGTGGTTGCAGGCTCCCGCCACCCGGTCGGGTCGTCCACCCGATGTCGCCCATACACCCATTCGAATATCGGCGTGGCCATGAGCGTGGTGATGATTGCCACCAGGACCAGAATGGTGAAAAGCGCGGGGGTGATGATCCCGGCCTGAAGACCGATGTTGAGCAAAATCAGCTCGATCAATCCACGGGCGTTCATCAACGATCCGAGCGCTACGGATTCGCGGAACGGGACCTTTTTTAACCGCGCAGCCAACGTGCACGCGACCCCTTTCCCCGCGATTGATGCCAGCAGGATCCCCACTGTCACTGCCCACAGAGTTGGGCTGTTCAGTAAACCGATCTGAGTGTTCAGCCCTGAATAGACGAAGAACAGCGGCAGCAGAAAAGTGGTGACGAGTGGCTCGAGCCTGGCCGTGAGTTGGTCCGCGAAGAAACCCGACGGCATGGCGACACCGAGGATGAACGCACCGAAGATGGCGTAGATGCCGATGGTGTCGGTGAACCACGCGCATGTCATAAGCAAGACGAGGACTGTAGTAAGCACTGCTGGGGTAATTGTGTTCTGGCGTTCGGATATCCTGCCAAGCACCCTTAACGTTTTTCGCCCAAATGTGAGGATCAGCAGGCTGTAAAAGATGCCACCAATGATCGCTACGGCGGCCAAAGCGGGATTACCGCGGTGGATGGCCAGAACTATTGCCAGAATGCACCAGGAGAGCGCGTCGTCGGCTGCGCCGCATGCCAAAGCGAGCGTACCCAAAGGCGTTCCGGAAAGGCGTTGTTCAAAGACAATTCGGGCAAGCATGGGGAATGCGGTAGTAGCAATCGACGCGCCAAGGAACATCATTGCCATCACCAGCGTGACACTCTTGTCGAAATAAATCCCGGCCGACAAGAGTGGCACAGCGAGCAGTGCACCGAGAGCGAGTGGCGTGAAGATCCCGGCCGCCGAGACGGCAACCGCGGTGCCGACGCGATGCTTGATGAGATTGACATCGAAATTGAGTCCGATAAGAAACATGTAAAGCACCAGGCCAAGCTGCGCCATGGTGTACAGCACGGTATTTGCCGCTCCGGCCGGAAACAGGTGATGCTGTACGTCGGTCGCAATTCGGCCAAGCAATGAGGGACCCAGAAGTACTCCAGCAATCATCTCGCCGACGACTTGCGGTTGTCCGACCCGTTTTGCCAACAGCCCCACGACCCGGCACGTTCCGAGGATGACGGCAAGTTCGAGGAAGAAATGAATAGCGGTTGCTGCAGGCATGAGTCAGATCCTCGGTTTCAAGGCACGAATAGGCGGTCGCGGGTTGATTTACGTCGTCGGTTCATCGGACATATTTCGACTCCGTGGCGTCTGGGAGCATGCGAGACACTCGTCGTGACTAATGCTGCGGCCGGTCAGATCGTCGGCGTGAAGCCATCCCGGTTGAGGCTACGTCAAGCGACCACAGGGCGCCGCGGCAGCACGCAACCGTTGTGGTGCACGCCGCGCTTGATCCGGCCGCTCGGCGCCGGAATGCGGGCGTCAACCTCGTCGCGATCGGTGTCCCGCTAGCACGTCGGCGTTTGCCAGCGTCTGCGACTGGGCGGCCAGCGTCGATGCCCGGTTGGCATAGGTAATTGCTTCACGCTCATTGCTGGTTGCCTTGGCATGCGCTGCCGCCAGGTGTCGTTTCGCGTCGTCCAGCCGGGCCTTGGCGTCGGCGCCGATGTTCTGACGATACTTAGCGGCGTAGTCGGAAATTTGGCGCAATCTGGCGTCCGCGGTGGCCAACGCCCGTCCCGCCGAATCTACGGGCCCTTCGACATTCACCTGGCCACCGCCGGCGTCACTCCCCCGCGCGCGGCGCCGGCGGCGGCGACGCACCAGATAGAGCACGAGAACCACCACCAGGACAACCGCGATGACGCCGATCGCGATCAGCGGCCAGATTCGCTTCGATGAGCTTGTCGTCGTGTTCAGCCCGTCGGCGGCGGCGAGCGCAGCACCGCTCCAGTTCTTCGCGCTGACCGCCGGTTCAATGTGTTTGCTTCGCAGACTGCTCAACTCGTCTGCTGCGATGCCCGGCGCGCTGAACGTGTACAGCTTGGTGTTGGTGGCCACGGCCAGCAACGCATCGTGGTCGCCCATCTCGGTGGCGCAGCGGGTTCGGTCGGCCCAGTTGTCGGGTTTGAACCTGGAAAAGTTGTCGACATACACCACCCACAGTTGGATGTGCTTGTCGCGGTAGAGCCGGTCGATCGCCCCGCTGACCGCCGCGCGGCCCGAATCGGTCAACACTCCCGTGGTGTCAGTGATGTGCTCGGTGAGCTTAGACGGCGGCTGGGCCCCGGCGGGGTCTGCCAGCAGCAAACTCGCCGCGAGGATCGTCAGGACTACACCGAACAGACGAACAATGCGCATGCGGGTAATGTATCCCCGACTTCATGGTGGAGCAGATCGGAATGCCGGCCGAGCTCGCGATGACCGCTTCGGAGAAATTGCACCCGGTGTCGACCACGGCACCCGCTCACCGTCCACAGCGCTGAGGTGAAATACTGTTCAGCAGAAGCTCTCTCGCCGTTGAGTGCCGCGATTCGGTCGAGGTATCTGTCGGCATTTCCGAATACCGTGACGAACCGTCCGGACATGAGATTTTCGCCTTCGTAGCGTGCGACGAACGGCCGTAGCGTATGGACCGCTTCGGTGCCGCCAGGATTGCAACCGGACGCGATCATGGGGGCGCCCACCGGCGGTCGCCACGTTCAGATACCCGCCTTGCGGAGGACATGAACGAAGGACATCACCAAGAACGCCGGATCAGCGTCGCCGGATGTGCCGATCGAGGCGGCGGGCGGGTGAAAGCCACTAACAGCTGTTAGCGTCGTCGACGTGACCCTCACAGACATCGCCTTGACCACCCTGGACGGCAGACCGGCCACGCTGGCCGAATTGTCCGGCGGCGCAACACTGGTCGTGAATGTTGCCTCCAAGTGCGGGCTTACTCCGCAGTACGCAGCATTGGAGAAGCTGGCAAAAGAGTATGGCGACCGGGGCCTGACGGTCGTCGGCGTCCCGTGCAATCAGTTCATGGGTCAGGAACCGGGCACCGCCGAAGAGATTCAGACGTTCTGCTCGACGACCTACGGGGTGACGTTCCCCCTGCTGGAGAAGACCGACGTCAACGGCGATCACCGCCACCCCCTTTATGCCGAGCTGACCAAGGCTGTCGACGCCGATGGCCAGGCAGGCGACATTCAGTGGAATTTCGAGAAGTTTCTGTTGGCGCCCGGCGGTGAAGTGGTCAATCGGTTCCGGCCTCGTACCGAACCAGACGCGCCCGAGGTCATCCGGGCGATCGAGGCCGTGCTGCCGCGGTAGGCGCCGTGCCGTCAGCCCGAACACAGACCGACGGGTGCCGCTACTGTGCGTGAATGCTCCATCTGCGGGTGATCGCGCCGACCGAGTCCAGTGATGCGGTGCTCGAAGTCCTTCGCCGGGAGGTGGGGGTGACCCATATCGTCGTGCACCGCGGCGCCGCCCTGGATCCGCGGGGTGACGAGATTACGGCCGACATCGCACGCGAATGCGCCAACGACGTCATCGACCAGCTCAAAGTGCTCGGCCTCAAACGGCAGGGAGCGATCACCCTCGATGTGGTCGACACAGTGGTATCCACCGCGGCGTATCGCGCCGAGAAGGAGGCCGAAGGCGATCCCGCCGATGCGGTCATCTGGGACGAGTTGGCCGAGCGGACCCGGGAAGAGTCCACCCTCAACGCCACCTACCTGACGTTTTTGACGCTGTCCTGTCTCATCGCGGCGGTCGGCGTCGTTACCGATTCGCCCGTCACGGTCGTCGGCGCCATGGTGGTGGGCCCCGAGTTCGGGCCGCTTGCCGCACTCGCGGTGGCGATCGTGCGGGGTCGGGGCTACCTCGCGCGCCGGGCGGCGCTGGCGTTGGTGATCGGTTTCCCGTCGGCGATGCTCGTCACGGCGATCGCCGTGTTAGCCGGCGAGGCGGTGGGTTGGATCAAGCTGGGCAACACCCGACAGCTCGAACAAGTGGACTTCATCTTTCAGGTCGGCCCGCTGTCGTTCGTGGTCGCGCTGTTGGCCGGCGCGGCCGGCATGCTCTCGCTGGTCTCCGCGAAATCCGCTGCGCTGGTGGGTGTTTTCATCTCCGTGACCACCGTCCCAGCCGCCGGGTTCGCAGTGGTCGCCGCCACGGTGGGCGACTGGCAGGTCGCTAAGGAGTCCGCGGTGCAGCTCGGGGTGAACCTGACGGGCATTGTCCTGGCGGGGGTGCTGGTGCTATGGGTCCATGTCCGGACGGGCTCGCGACATCGGGCGCAGTAGATCGGCCGCGGCTGGGGATTTGGCCGCGATTCGTTCGATGGTGGGCGCAGCAAGTGCGGCCGCAGCCGCCCTGAGCGCAGGAGTGCTTCCGGCGCAATGTCGGTCTGCGCTCATCCATTGACCGGACAGGTGACCGGCAACGTCAAGCGAAAGGCGCTCGGCGGCCGGCACGCTCCGCGAAAGCGTCTAGTGCTCCGAGGACTTGGGGCGCGCGCCAGGCGCGATTACGGCCCTGCTCGATGGCCGCCTGCATCGCTCTGGCGTACGCGACGAGCATGGATGCGTTGCGGCGCTTGGTGTTTCCCAACGTTTCGGCTTCGGCGATTGCGCGTGCAGATGCTGTCAAGTTCACAATCTTGGAGCTGGCTGCTGATTCCGTCCGTAGCAGCACAGAGGCGAACTGGGCAGTCCCAGCCCGAGTTCGGTATCAAACCGCTGGCCTCCTCCGCGTCGGCTTGAATTGCCAATGGCAGGCTGACAATCTCGGCACGGATGGCGGCCTGGTACTCGCCGGACTGACGCCGGGCAACGCGCACGTCGGAGCGCTGGTAGCCCGCTTCGTCGGCATACCCTAGGGACTATCCGACTTGCGTGAGTTGCATTTGCTGGGTCACGCGCGGCGGCCTGCCTCCAGAGCCACATATCGGCCCAAGTATGACCGATTCATCTTTACCCGCAAGGGTATTGGGATCCCAGGTGTCATAACTGGCGTACGCGCCAGGAACCCGAGAACCCCCAGGACAGAAGGCGTCTGAGTGCCAAACCAGTGTCCATTGTCCGTTGAACATCCGCGCCTCGCCAAAGGCCGGTCCACCCGGTGTGGTGGCCACCGATGCGCACCCCTCCCCACATGGAGTGAAATACCAGTCGCTAGTCGTGATCTCACCGGATTCTGAGGTCACCGCCGAGATGTAGTGGCCGCTCATGGTCGGCGCCGCACAAGCGGTACCGGCCGATCCGACAGCCAACCACCCGGCGAGCACGGCGATTGCGAAAATGCCTCGTGGACCGGTCATGATCTGGTGTCCTCTCTATGCGCTGCACCCCTTACCCCATAGATCTGCTATAGCACAAAGACGGAACGGTTGGGCTCGCTTGGGGGTCTTCAGCAGTTTCTTTGCACGAGCCAGCACCACCGTTGCCATAGCCGGTTCCGGTTGTATTTCCGGCGTTCATCGCAACATCGGGACCGTCGTGAAATCTTGCAACCGGATCGGCACACCGGCCTGAAACCTACACACCGACCGTCTGCGCGCCGTCGAACACGAGATCGACAACCGACTTCGCCACACTCTCGAATACCGGAATCCCGCCGAAGTTTCACCGCGCCACCAGGCGAGCCAGACCTGATCGGCAAATCCTTGCGACAAGCGCGTTCGGGGCTTGCCACTGCCCGAGTCGGGCGACTGCGTTTCTGCAGAGTTCCGCAGGCCGGCACACCATTGGTGCCGGAAACCCTATTGCGAGCGAAGCGAATCCGCCGGCTTAACCGCCATCGGCCGCGGCGGGTCGCGCCAATAATATTGTTACCGCGAGTACCGTGTTGCCGTGCGTGATTTGTGCGGGTGCTCAGCGTCACCCGCTGTTTCTCGCCGTGATGTCCTGAAATACGTTGCGGCTGCGCCAATGGTGCTGGGTTTGGGCACCGCCGCGTCCGGGCTGGCCCAACCCCCGAGCGCACGGGCGGATCCGGTGTTGGTTGCGGCGGTCGAAGCGCCCGGACAGGCACCCAATATCATCAGTCGCGCGCAATGGGGCGCCGACGAGTCGATTCGCCGCCGAGCACCGATGTACGACAACGGAATTAAGGCGGGCATCGTGCACCACACCGCCGGAATAAACAATTACGCACCACAGGATACGGCGGCAATTGTGCGGTCGATCTACGCCTACCACACCCGCACCCTGGGCTGGTCGGACATCGCCTACAATGCCCTGGTCGACAAGTACGGTCAGGTATTCGAGGGCCGATTTGGCGGGATGACCAGACCGGTTCAGGGCACCCACACTGGCGGGTTCAACCGCAGTACGTGGGCGGTGTGCATGATCGGCGAGTTCGACGCGGTGGGCCCCACGCCGGTCCAGTTACGCGCCGTCGGGCGCTTGCTCGGGTGGCGACTGGCCATGGATGGCATTGACCCGCAGGGCAGCATCGCGTTGACATCGGACGGCGGACCTTACACCCGTGTCCCCCGGGGCGCCGCCGTGAGCCTGCCGTGCATTTTCGCCCACCGCGACGTCGGCGACACTGATTGCCCGGGCAAACTCGGATATGCCTTGATGAACGAGATTCGCGACATTGCCGCGCGGTTCAATAAGCGCCTCAGCGCCTCGGATTTGGCGCAGTCGCTCCAAGGCAGTGCCATCTGTGATCGGTGGCAGGCGCTGGGCGGCATGAACAGCGCACTGGGCGCACCGACGTCGCCGGAATCGCAAGGGGCAGAAGGCGCGCGATATGTCATCTTTGAGAAAGGAGCGATGTACTGGTCACCGGCCAGCGGAGCCCAGCCCGTCGCCGGCGCCATCTACACCGCGTGGGGCACCCTGGGTTACGAACACAGTGCGCTGGGGCTGCCGACCAGCGCCGAAATCCAGGAACCCGAGTGGGTCGTCCAGAACTTCCAGCACGGCACCCTGAACCTCAATCGTCGTAGCCATGCACTCGTGGGCGTGATCGACGGCGTCACCGAACTGTTGCCGCCGCCGTCGGCAAGCGGGCCGCCGGTACAGCTGGAGCGATTTTCGCCGGCGCGCAACCGGGTTTGACCGCGCAGCGTTAGGGGACGGGGACCGTGAGCTGCGACGTGTTGTGCCCGGTGACTCGTACCCACTTCGCCGGCGAGCCCTGCCCTGTGATGGTTGCGCGGACCTCGATGGTCTCTCCCGGAAACACGGACACATAGTTGTCGTCGTACTCGATCGGAAGGATCTCGTCGCCGTCACGCGAGGACAAGATCTCGGCGCGTTCAAAGAAAGCGATGTTCCGCGTGGGATTGTGTAGCCGGATGGCGACGCTCCCCTGCGCCAATTGCGCCGAGACCTCCAGCGGCACGCGCGGCATATCGTTCAAGGCGGTCAGGTCCGCCCAGCTCGCCTGCATCGAGTCGAAGGCGCGGTCATTGTCGAGGTCCCCCACCTCATCAGATTGTTGGGACTGCCAGTAGACATTCTCCGCAACGACCTCGCCGGAAACGCGAGTCAGTTGACACCGAACGAAGAAGACGGGCGAGTGTGCAAGTCCGCGGGGTATCGTCATCGCTTCCTTGACGCCACCCGGGGATACGTCGAAGCGCGGTGAGATTCGATCGTCCTGCAGCGTCCCCTGCAGGTCGTAAACTCGGAGACGGACTTGTAGATCGTGCTCTTCGTCAGGACTCTGATTGACGACACTGATGCGCCCCGGGACGCCGTTGCCGCTGGCAAATGAATCAAATACGGCGGATAGCGGCCGCAGCCCTTTCTTCGCACCGAAATATGCTCCGCCCGGGCGCAGGTAGTAATCGAAGAGCTGTCCGAAGAAGGACGGCCAGTGACTGTTGAGCATCCAGTAGATGGTCATCTTGTGGCCGTTCCATCCGGTGGCGGCAAAGGCCTCAAACTGCGCACGGGCGGCCTCGTACTGGGCCAATTGAGCTTTCGCAGCGAACATCTCGGCACTGTCGGACGGGCCGTAGCGCATGCCGATTGATCGCTGAGCACTGAGCAGAGCGGCGTTCTTCGGCTGCGCGCCGGCGTGGAAGTACCAGGTGTCGTTGATAGGCCATAGCTTGTCGGGCGGGATGAATCTCTTCAGGCTGGCGAACGGGGGGATCTGTTCATTGCTGCCCTGTTCGGCGGATGCGCCCCAGGTGGCGCCATATCGGCGGCTGAACCAGTAGGTGGCCGGTCGCCACGTATACGGTCCCGCCATATCAATTCCGTCCCAATGCGCTATGCCGTCGCTATCCCGCGTCTGCAGCGAGGCGGTGTCGACAGTGGCGTTCTGCCAGTGCAACTCATCAAGAATGGACCGGTATCGGGCGCGGATGTTCGGCGGGGGCAAGCCGTCGCTGCCGTTCGCCCAGATGAATGCCGACGCGTGCGATCGGAGCGACTGAATCTGGGAACGCAGGCTCGCCATCGCCACAAGGTCATCTTCGGGATCCCACTGCTCCCACTTCTCCCACTGGTTGCAGCACATCCAGCCGGCCATGAGCGGCATGCCGAGCTCGTCCGCCTCGGCAACGAGGTGTTCGCTGGCTAATTTGCCCTCGAGCCGAAGCATGTTGAGACCCAAATCCTTTGCGTAGTGCAGGATTGCGGATTCCCGCTCGGGGTCGTACCGGTAGAGCAGATCGGGCGTGTAAGCCGCTCCGCGGATCGGAAAGTTCCTACCGTTGACTGTCAAATAGAAGTCTCCGCCGTCGCCCGAGAAACCTTCGTCTCGATGCTGGGTGACGGTGCGGATGCCGAAACGCAGTTCCTCTGCGTCGCTTAGTCGATTGTCGACCCGTAGCTCCACCCGAAGGTTGTGCAGGCTCGGGCGACCCATGGTATACGGCCACCAGAGCTCCGGATCATGAAAATTCAGCTGTGGGAAGTCATTTGGCGTAAGTGTGAGCTGCCGATGCTCGCCAGGCGCAAGCGCGACCGCCTGCTCGGCGTGGACCGTGGACTTGTCCGGGCGGGTGATGGTGGCGCGGAGAACACCTCGTGCGCGTTGTGTGGAGTAGTTGTGAACGTCGGCGCGGATGGTCAAGCGCGCGCTGTCGGTGCGCGGTAGCGGGAGTTCTGAATTGACGGTGGCCGAACCGATTCCCACGGCTCCCAGCGATTTCAGGTACACCGGCTTCCAGATGCCGGCGTTGCGGTCGGGAACGAATGAGGTACCTCGCCGGTCCGGATCGTGATCGGGCGACGGAAGGCCCAGGTAGTCCCAGTTGATCCAGTCGTTCCAACTGTCGGCCAGCTCGACGCCGTCCACATCCTGCAGCGCACGCTCCGGCGTTACCTTCACGGCCAGAACATTGGACTGCCCGGGCCGAATCAACGGCGTCACGTCGAACTCATGAGCGACGTACATACCGACGACTTGTGTGCGGTCGGCTACCAGCTGGCCGTTCAACCAGATTTCGCCGCGGTAGTTGATGCCGGGGAATCCCAGCAAGTAGGTCGTCCGGCCAGCCGGAGCGGTGAACCGAGTGCGGTACCACCAATCGTGCCGATACAGATCCTGCGGGACCTCATCGCGAAGATTGGCACCTACATACAGATCCGGGTAGACGCCGTTTTCCCGCAGTATTTCCAACACAGTCGCCGGCATTCGGCGAATTCTGTACCACGCGGCGGCGTCATAGTCCGACAGAGATAGAGCCTCGCCGTCCACCGGGATCGTCTCCGCTGGAGACAGTGTCCAATTGTTGGCTAGCTCAAGCCGCTCGGGCGGAGCGGATGGAGCAAGACTGGCCAGCGGCGGATGCGCTGCGGCACACAACGAGAGCGAGGTCAGCGCCAACATGATGAAGATCTTGACGGTGACCTTCAGCATGCTTCTCTTGGCTCCTCAACTCGGGCGTTCGACCCATCATGCCGTCGACCGTCTGCTGACGCCAACAGAGCCGAGAGCGCTTGACTAGGTCGGCGATGAGGAGCGGCACTACAGTTTCCTAACAGGTTGATACCGATTGCTGCAGCGCAGTTTTGGGCCCTCATATTGATGCACTATGTGCCCAGTACCAATTGGCGGCATAAAGATGCGGGAAACGGTCCCGCACGTCCATGCGCAAAGTAGGGGGATCCATGAAATCCATGAAATCCATTGCCGTCAGCGCGGCTGCACTGGCCGTCGTTGGTGGTGGCGCCGCCGGGCTGGCATCTAGCGCATCGGGGGTTGCGCCTGCGGGACTGCCTCGGGTTCAACTGGCCTCAGTCGGCGCGCCGCTACCACAGGACCCGACACAACCGGCATCGACACTGAACTTGCCGACCCCTGACCAGTTGACTGGCATCCTCAACGACCTTGCCAATCCGGGCGTGTCATATAGGACCAAAGATGGTCTTGTCGAAGGCGGCATCGGGTCGGGCGAGGGCCATGAGATGGATCACGAGCTGAGAGTGGCCTACCGGAACGGGCAGCTCCCGTTGTCGTTTGTCGTCTCCAACATCCAACAGAACGGTCCGACTACGGTCATGTCTGATGTGGCCGTCTCGGGGCCAAAGCTGTCGGCACCGGTCACAAAGCCCCTCATGTTCGTCAATAAGAACGGTAACTGGGTGTTGTCGAGCCCTTCAGCGACCATGCTGGTGCAGGCCGTCGCCGGGAACTGACTCAGGCTTTCCGCACGAGCAGCCGCAGTGCGGCTGACGGGACTCGAACCCGCCCAACGGATTGGTGAAAGCCAGTTCGCGATTTAACCAAAGACGCTTATTTCTTCCTATGGAACAACAGGATTCATTTAATGGACCCGTCGGGAACCGAGGAATACCCTTCGATTCCCACTCATTAGGGACGAATATGCGGTAACTCACAGCCCCACGGTGACGCCCTCGGGGTCGCGTGGCGATGCAAACCAAGGAACCGTAGCGCCGGGCACGTCCCTGCCGCATACCAGCGACGTGCCTGCATGCGGCTACGCCTTCCCGTTGTTTCCGTTGTTGCCGAGCAGCAGCCCGCCGGTGCCGCCGGTGCCGGCCGTGCCGCCGGCCTTGCCGGCGTTGCCGCCGTTGCCGCCGTCGCCGATCAGCACGGCGTTGCCGCCGTTTCCGCCCTTGCG
>JALHRH010000097.1 GCA_022841565.1 Mycobacterium sp.
GATATCGGCTATAACTCGCCGGCGCAAGCCGTCCGCTCCGCCCAAGCGGTGTGTACCTGCTTGAACAACGGCGAGTCGGGTCTGGAGCTCGTCCATGACGTAGCGACCCACAACCCGGCGTTCAGTCTGGACGCCGCTGCCCAGTTCGCCGTTCTATCATCCGAGTTCTACTGCCCCCAACATCTCTCGAAGAGCTGACCATTGCCGCCGCATAAATCGCGGCAACGGGATCGTGGCCGTCGATTCGGCGGTGGGGGCGAGTGCGTTGTTTCGCCAGCTCAATGGCCGGTAAACGCCGCACGGGTTACGCCAGCTTGCCCTCTCGGCTGTCACGTAGTGGCCGGAGGAATCGAGGGCGAACGACGGCGCCAAAATATTCGCGTTTCCCGCTGACAGCGCCGCGAATAGCCAGTGATATCGGCTGTGTAAAGCGTGTCGAAGAACTCGAAGTGTTCGGCACCGCTGTTCTCGGGAGTCGTCGTTCACACCGCTGGGGTGTGAACGTCGGTTCCCGCGTCATCCAGGCTGGTTTCACCGGCACGGGTGGGGTGCTGGTCAGAGCCGTCCTGTCGGCGGGCGTTGGTGGCCCGGCCTGCTACTTGGGGCCCGGGGATCGAGGTGAGTCGTGGTGGGTTTGACCCCAGCGGGCCAGATGAATACCCGCTCGACCAGGCTCAAGTCGGTGCGGCTACCCCGCCTCGACGGCAGCCAGTTGTGCGACGAGCTTTAGCCACTCACTCCGCCCAAAGCCACCCGATCACGCCCTATTCGACCGCAGACCCAGCTGACCAAACGCCCGCTCGGACCTCGCCTACCAGGCATCACAGTCTGAACTACGTGGAATTGCGCGGAGTGTCATTGGGGCACCTGGTGGACTTCATATGAGATCGACCGGACCTGCCCGCAGAAAGGGACACCGGCGATTACCATGGCGCCCACAATGGGGACCGGAGGGACTAGATGGACTTCGGGGCGTTGCCGCCGGAAATCAACTCGGCGCGCATGTACACGGGGGCGGGGTCTGGACCAATGCTGGCTGCCGCGGCGGCATGGGACGCTCTGGCCGCCGAGTTGCATTCCACCGCGGCGGCCTACGGCTCGACGATTCAGGGAGTGACGGTCGGGTCCTGGCATGGCCCGGCAGCCGCCTCGATGCTGACCGCGGCCGCGCCGTTCGTAACGTGGCTCACCGCGACCGGGACCCAGGCGGAGCAGACGGCGGCCCAGGCCAAACTCGCCGCCGGCGCATACGAGGCCGCGTTCGCCGCGACCGTTCCGCCGCCGGTGATCGAGGCCAACCGCAGTCTGTTGATGACGCTGATCGCCACCAACCTGCTTGGACAGAACACGCCCGCGATCGCGGCCACCGAAGCGTTGTACGCGGAGATGTGGGCCCAGGACGCCGCCGCCATGTACGGCTATGCGGCATCGTCTGCCGCCGCAACTGTGCTGACGCCATTCATCGAGCCACCGGAGACCACCGATGCGTCGGCGCTGGCCAGGCAGTCCGCGGCGGTCACCGAGGCAGTCGGCGCCGCGGAGACGCAATCGGGGCTGTCGCAGCTGATGACCGCGGTGCCTAACGCGCTGCAGGCGGTAGGTCCGGCGGCAGCCGCACCAGCGGCTTCGACGCCGATCGGCTCGGTCATCGAAGCCATCAATCCGTATGTGGTGGCGATCCGGCCCTTCTTTGCTGCCATCAGCGGTGCTTACAGTCCCATCATTGGATTCGTTCTCGCTGGCGGGTGGTGGCTGTTCGCCCTGCAGATCCTCGGCTTGTCGCAGAATGCGCCGGGGGTCGCCTCACTGCTGAGCACCGGCGGGGTGCCGCTCGCCGGCCTGTCGCCGCTACGCGCCGGCTATGTGGCGACAGTCACGCCCGGAGTGGCCGGGTCAATGGGACAGTCCACCCTGGTCGGATCCCTGTCAGTGCCACAAGGCTGGGTGACTGCCGCACCGGTGATGAGGACGATGGCTTCCGTACTGCCTGCCGCCAGCCCCGCTGCTCTGGCCGCTGCACCCGCGGCCGCCGAGGGCGGCTTGTTCGGCGAAATGGCCATGGCGAGTTTGGCCGGACGCGCGTTGGCCGGCGCCAGCATCCGCACCGTCGGTAACGGCGCTGCCGGCAGCAGCGGTGGCGTCGCAGCGGCCGACGACGTCGCCACCACAGCCACCATCATCGTGATACCGGCGGACTGACTCATGGCATCCGCAGCAGAAAGGCCGGGCTGATGAGTTTTGCGGTGCGACCACCGGAGGTCACCTCCGCGCTGATGTATGCCGGCCCAGGCGCCGCCCCGATGATCGCGGCCGCTGTTGCCTGGGACAGCTTGGCGGCCGAATTGCAGTCCACGGCATCCTCTTACGGCTTGATCGTCGACGGGTTGGCCAACGATTCGTGGACCGGTCCGTCAGCGGCCGCGATGGCAGCGGCTGCCGCACCATATGTGGCGTGGATGTCAGCGACCGCGGCCCAGGCCAAGGCGGCGGCAGACCAGGCGAATGCGGCCGTAAGCGCGTACGAGGTGGCGTTCGCTGCAGTGGTGCCGCCGACGGAGATTGCGATCAACCGCAGTCAGTTGGCTTTACTGGTGGCAACCAACCTCTTCGGGCAGAACACCGGCGCTATCGCCGCGCTGGAGGCGCAGTACGGGGAGATGTGGGCCCAGGACACCGCCGCGATGCTCGGGTACACAACGTCGTCGGCGGCGGCCGCACGGCTGACCCCCTACACCGACCCGCCGCAGATCACCAACGAGTCCGGCCTCGCCGCCCAACAAGCTGCGGCCGGACAAGCCGGCGGGCTGGCGGCTGGTACCGCGGCGGCGACTGCTGCGGCAGCCGCGCCTACTGCGGCGCCGGTGTTTCCGTTCGACATCGTCCTGCAGGTCTTCGAGGCGCTGGGCAGCGGTGGCACCGCATACATCCAAGCTATGGGCCAGCTTCTCAATGCCCTGACCGGCACCCCGTTGGCGGCCTCAACCTGGGAGAACACCTTCGGGATATTGGCAGACATCGGGCGCTTCAGTGTGGTTGCCAACGACAGCATGAGCGTGCCCAACCTCGGCATGACCGAGTTCAAGCTGTTCTGGAAACCTCCGCTCGAGGAGATCCCGAAATCGGCGCTCGGAGCGGGATTGGGAATGGCACCGACGAGCGGCCTTACCAGCGCGGCATCGGCCAGCGTGGGTGAGGCCAACGTGGTGGGAAAGTTGTCGGTGCCACCGAGTTGGGCGTCGGCGACTCCGGCGATCAGGATGGCCTCGACGGCGCTACCTGCCACCAGCCTGGCCGCGGCGCCCTCGGCGGGCGTCCCCGCGGAGCTGCTCAATCAGATGGCTCTGGGGAGCATGACGGGTGGCGCGCTTGGCGCTGGGGGCGCCCAGGTCCTCAGCGGCAGTGGTGCCCGCGCCCGCGCCAACGGCGGTAAAGGCCACACCGAGCCCGTCAAACTCGACAGCGTTATCGCAAAACTGCAGAAGGAACCCGACTCGGTCAAGCACTGGAATGTCGACAAGGACGGTCTCGACGCGCTGCTCGACAAGTTGTCGAAAGAGCCCGGAATCCACGCCGTGCACGTATCGAACAAGGACAAGCCCAAGGTGACCTTGCCCGACGCGCAGTTGGGTGGCACATGAGACCGGGGCTCGCAGTGGCCGCAGTCGTCGCCACGATCGGCTTCGCCGCCCCGGCGCACGCGGACCCCAGCGGCGACGATGCGGCGTTTCTCGCCGCCCTGGCCAACGCGGGCATCTCGGTCCCCAACCCATCCCAAGCCGTTGTCTCCGCCCAAGCGGTGTGCGGATTGATGCGCAACGGCGAGACCGGGCTGCAAGTGCTCACCGATGTGAAGAATCAGAACCCCGGGCTGACCCTGGACGGCGCGGCCCTGTTCACGGCCATCGCGTCAAACACCTACTGTCCTGAGCATCTGGGCCAACCCGAGGGCGGCTATTTCTAGCGGGAGCCCGGTTTGCCTGGCGGCCACCCAGTGTTAACCCGGTTCTGATTGGCTACCGTAGCGGTTCCGAGGAGGAGAGGGGTTGCGCGATGCACACACTGAGCATTGCCGATTTCGCGCTCCGCCTGGCCGTCGGGGTGGGATGCGGCGCTCTGATCGGACTGGAACGGCAGTGGCGGGCCCGCATGGCGGGCTTGCGCACCAACGCCCTCGTGGCCACCGGTGCCACGCTGTTCGTGTTGTACGCCGCCGCCACCGAGGACAGCAGCCCCACCCGGGTGGCGTCCTACGTGGTGTCCGGCATCGGGTTCCTGGGCGGCGGTGTCATCCTGCGCGAGGGTGCTAACGTGCGCGGCCTCAACACCGCTGCCACCCTGTGGTGTTCGGCCGCCGTCGGAGTGCTGGCCGCCTCCGGTCATCTGGTGTTCGCCCTGATCGCCACCGGCACAGTCGTCGTCATTCATCTGCTCGGACGCCCACTGGGCCGGCTCATCGACCATGACAACTCCGGCGACGAGGACGAGGGACTCGAGCCCTACCAGGTCCAGGTGATTTGTCGACCCAAGGCAGCGAAGTATGCCCGCGCCCAGATCGTGCAGCACACCGGCAGCAACGACATCGTCCTGCGCGGTATCCACACCGGACAAGCTGAGGACAACGTCGCGTTGACTGCGCACGTACTACTGGGCGGGCATTCGGCGGCCAAGCTAGAGCGGCTGGTCGGCGAGCTGTCTTTGCAACCTGGCATTTCCGCGGTGCACTGGTACGCCGGCGAGCCGGCCGGCCCGATGCTGGCCACCGGCAAGTCAGACTGATCAGGGTCGCGCCTGCAGCTGCGGCGCGGCGGCCGCCAGCAGGTCTGCGCGACTGGCGGTCAGCGGCGGATATATCCGCTTGGTGTTGATCGTCTGCTTGGTGGTCTTGGCTTGCTCGCCTTGGGCGACCACAACGCGATCCCAGCCCTCGGTGTACACCGCACCGGCCGGTCCGAGATCGAGAACCGTGACATACCAGGGGATCCGGAGCGCCAGCAGGGGCTCACCGTACAGATCACTGATGACGTTGTAGCCGGCGTAACGGCCCATCGGTCGACCATGCTGACATGACATGACCGACATGTGCTCGTCGTCCATCCGGGCGGCGGCCACATCGCCGGCAGCGAACATCGCCGGCACGCCGATCACCCGCAGATAGTCGTCGACCGCAACGCGGCCCAACCGGTCCCGGGCCACGGGCAATTGCTCGGTCAGCGCGTTGGCCCGCATCCCGGCACACCACACCACGGTGGCGGCGTCGAGCTGCTCACCCGAGGTCAGCAACACGCTGGCCGGGCCCACCCGGGTCACGCCGACGCCGGTACGGCACTCAATACCGTTGTCCGACAGGGCTTTCTCGATTACCGGCCGTGCCGACGCGCCCATGTCCGAACCGACCAGACGGTTGTGGTCGACCAGCACAACCCGGGGTGTCATGCCCAACTCACGCAGCCGGTGCGGCAGCTCGCAGGCCGTTTCGATCCCGGTCAGCCCGGCCCCGACCACCACCACCGTGGTCATCCGTGGCCTGTCCGCCAGCGCCTGCAGATGCCGGTGCAGCCGCATGGCGCCGTCATAGGTGTCAACGTCGAAACCGAACTCACGCAGTCCCGGAAGGTCGGGTTTGTTCACCCGGCTGCCCGCCGCGAGAACCAGGCGGTCATACCCGTACCTCGCACCGACCGACGTGGTGACAGTGCGGGCATCGGAGTCGATATTGGTCACCTCGGCGACGACATGCGAAACACCCACCGGGTCGAGTAGCTCGGCGAGCGGGATGCGACACGGAGTCAGGTCGTCCTCGTAGTTGCGCACCCGGATGTCGTGAAACGGTTGGGCGCTCAGCACCGTGACGTCGACGGTGCCGGGTGGGACCGCGAGTTCGTCGAGTCGTCGCGCGGCGCCCAACGCGGTCCACAGGCCCGCAAAACCGGAGCCGATTATCAGGACCCGGATCTGCCCGACAGGAGGTCGCGGATCTGGCCCAGCGTCACCTTCGCCTGGTGTCCGGGAAGGAGCATCCACGTGTGCATGCCTCCTTCGAGTTCGTACCAGCCGATGTCGAGGCCTTCGGCCGTCGCGCGCCTGCGGAAGGCGCGGGCATCGGGATTGAGTACATCATGGGTTCCGGTGAATAGGGTCAGTCGCGGCAGGCCGTCCAGCGGTCCTACGCTCGGGCTGAGCAGGGGAGTGTCGAGGGGATCCCCGCCCGCGTAGCGGATACCGGCGGCGCGCAGGTCGTCCAGGTTGAGGAAAGGATCGATCTTGGCGACCGCCGGCACGTCGGGGTCTGGCAGCCCGAGGTGCATCCACGGGGACAGCAGCACCGCGTCGGCCGGCTGCGGCAGGCCGGCGTCGCGCACTGCGTGGCACAGCGCGAAAGCCATCCCGCCGCCGGCCGAATCTCCCATGAACGCAATAGAATTCGGGTCCGTGGCCGCCAGGGTGCGGCGATAGAGCTGCAGCAGGAAGGGGAACACCTGACGGTAGTTGTGTTCTGGGGCGATCGGGTAGATCGGCACCGTGATCGTCCGGCGCAGCATGGTGGCCAGCCGCGCGATGGCCGGCCAATGGAAATGGGGCAATAGATCCAGCACGTAGGCGCCGCCGTGCAGATAGATCAGGTGGCCGTTATCGTCGCGGGAGTCGGCGTGACGCGGGCTGACCTGATAAACGGGACGACCGTTGAGATCGTCGCGAACGACATCGACCTTCTTCAGCACCAGCTTGGACGGTCGGCCGCAGTAGGGCGGCCGGGGATTGGCGGCCCAGCTCGCCAGCTTCGCCGGCGGGAACATCCGGTTGCGCACGCCGGACGCGCGGAGCAGGCGCTGAGTCACGTGAGGTTTGCGCAACGGGCGCATCGTGGTTCTCACCGGCGCCCACCCTGGCATAACCCGGCACGGTGGGCCCGCGCCATCAGTAATCTGTCTTCTGTGAGTGCAATGACGGGCTTCTTTGCGGGCCTACCCGCGGAGCTGCGGGATCCGGTGCTGTTCGCCATTCCCTTCTTCCTTGTGCTGTTGACCCTGGAGTGGACCGCGGCCCGCAAGCTGGAGAAGCTTGATGCCGCCGCTGCCAAGAAACCGACGAAAGACCGGCCGTCTTCTGGCGCCTACCTCACCCGCGATTCCATGGCGAGTATCTCCATGGGTCTGGTGTCGATGGCCACAACTGCCGCCTGGAAGACCTTGGCGTTGTTCGCGTATGCCGCAATCTATGCCTACATCGCTCCGTGGCACCTCCCTGCGACCAAGTGGTACACGTGGGTCATCGCGATCGTCGGTGTAGACCTGCTGTACTACGCCTATCACCGCACCGCCCACCGCGTCCGGCTCATCTGGGCTACCCATCAGGCCCATCACTCAAGCCAATACTTCAACTTCGCCACCGCACTGCGCCAGAAGTGGAATAACAGCGGCGAGATCCTGATGTGGTTGCCGCTGCCGTTGCTGGGGCTGCCGCCGTGGCTGATCTTCTTCAGCTGGTCGCTGAATCTGATCTACCAGTTCTGGGTGCACACCGAGCGCATCGGCAAACTGCCGCGGTGGTATGAGTTCATCTTCAACACGCCGTCGCACCACCGGGTGCACCACGGCATGGACCGGCTGTATTTGGACAAGAACTACGGCGGCATCTTCATCGTCTTTGATCGCATGTTCGGCAGCTTCCAGAAGGAACTGTTCCGGCCGCACTATGGGCTGACCAAGCAGGTCGACACGTTCAATATCTGGAAATTGCAGACGCACGAGTATGTGGCCATTGTCCGCGACGTTCGGTCGGCGACCGGGCTTCGCGACCGGCTGGGCTACGTGTTCGGGCCGCCCGGTTGGATGCCACACCAGGTCGCCCAAACCGAGGGCAGCACCCCGCTCGCGGCGTCGCGGTAACGAAGCGGCCGTGCAGCGCGAAAATACTCACGGGGTTATCAATCCGTAACCTCAATAGGGGAGGTCGACGCCCGTGTCGGCCGAGACGGATCGGAGTCCGATAGTGCGCCGCACGGTGTTGCGTTCAGTAACCGCATCCCTGATGCTCGTGGCGTCGGTTTTGGCGCTCGCACCGGCAACCGCCAGTGCGGATCCCCCAGTGGTCTATCCGGGGATGGAGATCCACCAGGAGAACCGCGTTTGCACCCTGGGATTCGTCGATGTCCGAATGCACATGGCCTACACGGCCGGTCACTGCCGGGGAGGTGGCGCCGTGACCGACCAGGCCAACAACGTCATCGGACATATGACGACCTTCCGGGACAACACGCCGACAGGTTCGACGGTGGCCACCGACCAAGTGATCGCCGACTACGAGGCGATTGCCCTGTCCGACAACGTGACGGTGAGCAACACTTTGCCGGGTGGACGCCAGCTGCGATCGGGCCCGGGCACGGTAGCTCCCGGCCAGCCGGTCTGCCACTTTGGCATCATCACCGGCGAGACCTGCGGGACGGTGGTAAGCGTCAACAATGGTTGGTTCACCATGACCAACAGCGTCCAGACCCAGCAGGGCGACTCGGGAGGACCGATCTACCTGGCCGGAGAGGGGCCCAGTCAGATCGTGGGAATCTTCAACAGCCTCTGGGGGACCCTGCCCGCGGCGGTGTCCTGGCAGTCGGTCAGCCAGCAGGTCCGCGAGGACACGGGTTTCAACCCCTAGCCGACCAGCGCAAACACCGGGATGCGCGCGGCCGGAATGCGCAATGCCTCGTTGCTTGACCGCGCCGTCACATCACCTACGTAGCTCTTGACCTGCCAGTACCACCTGTCCAGATACCGTCGCAGGATCTCGGGTTTGGCGTCGTCGGTAATCTCACTGGCGGTCGTACGCCGCCATCGCCAGCGCGAGCCCGTCTCGACGACGCCCGCCGCCCGAACGTTGCGCGCCCACTGTGTGTTGCCGCGCGGCGAGACGAGGTACTCCGCGCCATCCACGATCAGCGGGTTGACCACGACGCTGCGTTGTTTGCCAGTCTTGCCCGACCTCCCGAGATCAGCCAGAGAGCACTGCTCCCCTTCGGAATAGCGCGTCAGGGGTGTGACACAAGAGCAAGAGCGGTGATCTCGTGCCAGACTTGGCCGCGTGGCCAAACGCCAGGACTCGCGGGAGCAGATCGAGGCGAAGATCGTCGAACTCGGGCGTCGCCATCTGGTGGAGCACGGCGCGGCCGGGCTGTCGCTGCGCGCGATCGCGCGGGAACTGGGCATGGTTTCCTCCGCCGTCTACCGCTACGTCGCCAACCGGGGACGAGCTGCTGAACGTGCTGCTGGTCGATGCCTATACCGACCTGGCCGACGCCGTCCGGCAAGCGCGCGACAGCACCGGGAGCGACTCCTGGAGCGACGACGTCCTGAGCATCACACACGCAGTGCGCGCCTGGGCGATCGCAAACCCTGCTCGGTGGGCGTTGGTGTACGGCAGCCCGGTGCCCGGGTACCGCGCGCCACCGGACCGCACGGTGGGGCTCGGCACTCGCGTGGTGGCCGAACTGTTCGACGCTATCGCCGCGGGAATCACCACCGGCGACATCATGCTCACCAGTGATGTTGCGCCACAACCGATGTCGTCGGACTTCGAACGAATTCGGCACGAGTTCGGCTTTCCCGGTGATGATCGCGTGATGGCCAGTTGCTTTCTGTTGTGGGCCGGCGTGCTGGGTGCGGTCAGCATGGAAGTCTTCGGGCAGTACGGTGCCGACACCGTCACCGACCCCAAGAGGGTGTTCGATAGCCAGGTGCGACTGCTGATCGGCCTCTTCGGTCAGCAGAATTAGAACATGTTCACCATGCTCGTCCGGGTCGGTCGGCAAGCGTGGCGGCAAAGTTTTTTTGCCGTTCTTTCTGCTGGCCGCGTGCTGAGCTAGTCTGCGAGACGATGAACTTTCTTGGTGCGCCACCGATCCAGATCGCTTGGGTGACGTCAGACCTCGACGCCACCGAAATGGCTCTCACCGGGCTTTTAGGCGCCCGCAAGTGGGTGCGGATACCGGATGTGCATTTCGGCCCGGATGCCTGCCGCCTCCGCGGTGCGCCTGCCGATTTCGTTGCCGACATTTCGCTGAGCTATCTCGGCGACATGCAGCTCGAGCTGATCGCACCGGTCCGCGGGGAGAATATCTATAGTGAATTTCTGCGCGACTACGGCCCTGGCTTGCACCACATCTGCATGGAGGCGGAATCGCTGGAGGCCTTTGATGCCGCAGTGGCCGACGCGGCCCAGCACAACGCCGAGGTGGTGCAACAGGGCGTGATGCCCGGTGGGATTCACTTCGCGTATGTCAGCGCGCCACAGGCGGGTGTCCCGTTCGTGGAGATCGCGTACCTCTCGCCTGAGATCAAAGCGTTCTATGACTACATCAAACAGGAGCAGCGGTGAGCACCGACATCCCCACGGCGGTCAACGCGGACGCGGTCGAGTCCTGGTCGGACGAGGTCGACGTGCTGGTGATCGGGTTCGGCATCGGCGGCGGCTGCGCGGCGGTCAGCGCCGCCGCCGCGGGCGCCCGGGTTCTGGTGCTCGAACGGGCCGCCGCGGCGGGTGGCACCTCCGCCATGGCCGGCGGGCACTTCTACCTCGGCGGCGGCACCGCCGTGCAGCAGGCGACCGGTCAGGCCGACTCGTCCGAGGAGATGTACAAGTACCTGGTCGCCGTGTCACGCGAACCCGAACTCGACAAGATCCGCTGCTATTGCGACGGCAGCGTCGAGCACTTCAATTGGCTTGAGGCACTTGGCTTTCAATTCGAGCGCAGCTACTACCCGGGCAAAGTGGTGGTGCCGCCGGGCACCGAGGGGCTAAGTTACACCGGCAACGAGAAAGTCTGGCCGTACCGCGAGCAGGCCAAGCCCGCGCCGCGCGGGCACTCCGTGCCGGTACCAGGCGAGTTGGGTGGTGCCGCCATGGTGATCGACCTGCTCGTCAAACGCGCCGACGAACTCGGCGTCCACGTCCACTACGAGACCGGCGTCACCAATCTCATCGTGGACCACGACGGGGCGGTCGTCGGCGCGAGCTGGAAGCGCTACTCCGAAACCGGAGCCGTCCGGGCCAAAGCCGTCGTCATTGCTGCCGGCGGTTTCGCGATGAATCCAGAGATGGTCGCCCAGCACACCCCGGCCCTGGGCCAGCAGCGGCGCACCAAACATCATGGCCTGGTGGCGCCGTACATCCTGGGCAACCCCCACGACGACGGGCTCGGCATCCGGTTGGGCATCTCGGCAGGCGGCGCCACCAAGAATATGGACGAGCTGTTCATCACCGCGGCGGCTTATCCGCCAGAGATCCTGTTGACCGGTGTCATCGTCAACCAGGAGGGCAAACGCTTCGTCACCGAGGACTCTTACCATTCGCGCACTTCGGCTTTCGTGCTGGAGCAGCCGGAGCAGACCGCGTATCTGATCGTCGACGAGGCGCACATGAAGATGCCCGCGATGCCCTTGATTAAGTTTCTTGACGGATACGAAACCATCGCCGAGATGGAGACCGCGCTCGGCATCCCCGCGGGCAACCTCGCCGAAACGTTGCGGCGCTACAACGAATTCGCCGCCAAGGGCGAGGATCCGGACTTCCACAAGCAACCCGAATATCTTGCGCCGCAAGATAAAAGCCCATGGGCGGTGTTCGATCTATCACTCGGGCGGGCGATGTACTCCGGGTTCACCATCGGCGGTCTGGCGGTCACCGTGGACGGCGAGGTGCAGCGGGCCGATGGCAGCGTCATTCCCGGGCTGTACGCGGCCGGAGCGTGCGCTTCCAACATCGCCCAAGATGGCAAGGGGTACGCCAGCGGAACGCAATTGGGTGAAGGGTCGTTCTTCGGCCGCCGCGCCGGAACGCACGCGGCCCGTCGGGCCGGGGGCGGGTAGGCGCGATCGAACCCCGCGCCGGAACGCACGCGGCCCGTCGGGCCGGCCAGCGCGTTAGGCCCGTTCGGAGACCACTGTCTTGGTCTCCACCGGGCCCAGCCGCCACTGAGCTTCGCCGAGCAATTCCAGGTGTCGCTCGTGGTGTTGCTCGACGGTGGGGCGGTGGCTGACGCTGATCACAATGGTGTCCGGCAATTCGGTGCGCACCAGCCGGTACAGCGCGTACTCCAAGCCCGGGTCCAACGCCGAAGTGGACTCGTCGAGGAAGACAGCCTTGGGTTTGGTGAGCAGGATCCGGGCGAACGCGACCCGCTGTTGCTCACCCGGCGACAGCACCTTGGCCCAATCCTGATCCTCATCAAGGCGCGCAATCAGCGGGGCCAGAGCAACTTTGGTCAAAACCTCGTGCAGTTCGGCATCCGAGACATCGTCCGTCGACAGTGGGTAGCACACCACCGAACGCAGATCGCCCAGCGGCACGTAGGGCAGCTGGGACAGGAACATCGTTTCGTTGTCGCCGCCAGGGCGGTGCAGGGTGCCGGTGGCGAACGGCCACAGTTCGGCCAGACTGCGCAGCAGGGTGGTCTTGCCCGATCCGGAGCGTCCGGTGATCACCAGCGAGTCCCCGGTTTCCAAGCGCACGTCCAGCGGGTCGATCAACCGGTCGCCGTCGGGCTTGCGGACTTCGACGTTGTCGATCTGCACCGACCCGTCCTCGCTCGGCAGCGCCAGCACTGACGGCAGCGCGCGGCCTTGCTCATTGGCTTCGACCAGCCCATACAACCGGATGATGGCGGCTCGGTAGGACGCGAACTGGTCGTAGGCGTTGCGGAAGAACGACAGCGAGTCCGAGATATTGCCGAACGACGACGCCGTCTGACTGACGTCGCCGAAATCGATCGTCCCGGCGAACAACCTGGGCGCCTGGATCAACCACGGCAACGGCACGATGGCCTGGCTCACCGCGAGGTTCCAGCCATAGAAGCCGACGCTGCGGTTGACGTAGTGCAGATAATTGTCGATGACCGGGGCAAAACGCTTGCGAAGCTGGGTGCGTTCGGCCCGCTCACCGCGGTAGAAGCCGACCGCCTCGGCGCCATCACGCAGACGCACCAGCGCGTATCGGAACGCGGCGTTGAGCTTCTCGTTGCGGAAGCTCAGCCAGATCAGCGGACGGCCGATAATGAACGAGATGACGGTCGCGATCAGCACGTAGATGATGACCGTCCAGAACATCGCACGCGGGAAGGAAACCCCCAAGAACGTCAGCGTGCCGGACAGATTCCACAGAATCGCGGTGAAGGACACCACCGAGATCACCGATTGCACGGCGCCGAACAGCAGAATGTTTCCCGTTCCGGCGCCCGGCTGATTCGGGCCGGTACCCGTTCCGGCGGTGAAGATGTCAATGTCCTGCTGGATGCGCTGGTCGGGGTTGTCGATTGTTTCGTCGATGAACAGGTCCCGGTAGTAGGCCCGGCCGTCTAGCCAGTCCCCGGTGAGATGGTCGGTCAGCCAGACGCGCCAGGCGACGATGAATCGCTGGGTCAGGTAGATATCGGCCATCACCCGGGCCACGTGAATCACCGCCATGATGCTGAAGATCCCGATCGACATCCAAAAGCCATGCACGCCAGAGTTTTTGACGACATCGTTACCGCTGGCAGCACCTTGGAATGCCTTCTGCAGGGCGGTATACATGTCATTGCCCTGGTAGCTGAATAACACATTGAGCCGTACCGCGAGCACCACCGACAGCAGCAGCACACCGAACATGAGCCACACCGGGACACTCTTGCGACCGGTGAAATATCCGCCGCTGATCCGCCAGAACTGGCGACCCCATGGGGTGAGGAAGCGGAATAGCACCAGCGCAGCAAGGACACAAATCGCACTGATCGTCCATGCGATGGCGGTCCACCGCAACGAATCAACCAATGCATTCGCCCAGTCGATCGAGAACGTAAACGGCTTCGGACCCACGGCCTTGTCTCCTCACGGTCGAGCGGCTGCGCAACAGAAATCCTCCGGCGAAGGTACCCGAAGGGGCCGATAGGCTCCCGATATGACCGCCGAAGCCGCCTCCACCCAACCCCTGCACGCCGGCCGACTTATCGCCCGCCGGCTCAAGGCCAGCGGCATCGACACACTTTTCACCCTCTCGGGCGGCCATTTGTTCTCCATCTACGACGGCTGCCGCGACGAGGGCGTGCGGCTGATCGACACCCGCCACGAGCAGACCGCCACCTTCGCCGCCGAGGGCTGGTCGAAGGTGACCCGGGTGCCGGGGGTGGCCGCTCTGACCGCCGGGCCCGGCATCACCAACGGGATGAGCGCGATGGCGGCCGCGCAACAGAATCAGTCGCCGCTGGTGGTGCTCGGCGGCCGGGCGCCGGCGTCGCGGTGGGGGATGGGCTCTTTGCAGGAGATCGATCACGTGCCGTTCGTGGCGCCGCTGACCCGCTTTGCGGGCACCGCGCAGTCGGCGCAGGACGCCGGCTTACTCGTCGACCGGGCGCTGCGGGCGGCGGTGGGTGCCCCGTCGGGTGTGGGATTCGCCGACTTCCCGATGGATCACGTGTTCTCCATGTCCGAGGACGACGGCCGTCCCGGCGCACTAAGCGACCTGCCTTCACCGCCCGCTGTCGACGCGGACGCACTCGACCGGGCCGTCGGCCTGCTGTCCAAGGCGCACCGGCCGGTGATCATGGCCGGCACCAATGTCTGGTGGGGCCACGGCGAGGCTGCCCTGCTGCGCCTCGCCGAACAGCTGCGGATCCCGGTGTTGATGAACGGGATGGCCCGCGGCATGGTGCCCGCCGACCACCCGTTGGCGTTCTCGCGGGCCCGCTCGAAGGCGTTGGGCGGAGCCGACGTCGCGCTGATCGTGGGGGTGCCGATGGATTTCCGGCTGGGTTTCGGCGGGGTCTTCGGGGCGGACACCCAGCTCATCGTGGTGGACCGCGCCCGCCCGGAGCGCGCCCATCCGCGTCCGGCTACTTCCGAACTCTATGGCGACCTGACTGAGATCCTGTCGACGCTGGCGGAATCGGGAACCACCGAGCACCAGGACTGGATCGAGGCGCTACGGACCGTCGAGACCGCCGCACGGCATCGGGAGCAGGCCGAACTCGCCGAGGATCGCATCCCACTGCATCCCATGCGGGTGTATGCCGAGCTGGCTCCGCTGCTTGACCGCGACGCCGTCGTCGTCATCGATGCCGGTGATTTCGGGTCCTACGCCGGCCGAGTGATCGACAGTTTTCAGCCTGGGTGCTGGTTGGACAGTGGCCCCTTCGGTTGCCTCGGTTCGGGACCTGGTTATGCGCTGGCAGCCAAATTGGCGCGGCCCGAACGCCAGGTGGTCCTGCTACAGGGCGACGGCGCATTCGGGTTCAGCGGGATGGAATGGGACACTTTGGTCCGGCACAGCGTGCCGGTGGTGTCGGTGTTGGGAAACAACGGCATCTGGGGTTTGGAGAAGCATCCGATGGAGGCGTTGTACGGCTATTCGGTGGTGGCCGAGCTGCGCCCGGGCACCCGCTACGACGAGGTGGCGCGTGCCCTTGGTGGCTATGGCGAGTTGGTGTCTACGCCCGCGGAGCTTCGGCCAGCGCTCGAACGAGCCTTCGCCAGCGGTCTGCCCGCCGTCGTCAACGTCCTCACCGACCCGAGTGTCGCCTACCCGCGCCGCTCCAACCTGGCCTAATTGGACCTGACCGCACTTCGCGTACCGTTGGGCTGTGCCAAACACCACCCGCTCCCAACCCGGACGGCTGAGCAGCCGCTTCTGGCGCCTGCTCGGCGCCAGCACAGAAAAAAACCGCAGCCGCTCGATGGCCGTCGTGACCGATTCCGAGGAGTACGACAAAGAAGCCGCCGATCTCAGCGACGAGAAACTGCGCAAGGCGGCCGGGCTGCTCAATCTGGATGATCTGGCGGACTCTGCCGACATTCCGCAGTTCCTTGCGATCGCGCGGGAAGCGGCCGAGCGCGCGACCGGGCTGCGCCCGTTTGACGTGCAGCTGCTCGGGGCGCTGCGGATGCTGGCCGGCGACGTGATCGAAATGGCCACCGGCGAAGGCAAGACGCTGGCCGGGGCCATCGCAGCCGCGGGCTACGCGCTGGCCGGTCGGCACGTGCACGTGGTAACCATCAACGACTACCTCGCCCGCCGCGACGCGGAATGGATGGGTCCGCTGATCGAGTCGATGGGATTGACGGTCGGCTGGATCACCGCCGAGTCGACGAGCGAAGACCGCAGGGCGGCCTACGACTGCGACGTCACCTACGCCTCGGTCAACGAGATCGGTTTCGACGTGCTGCGCGACCAGCTGGTCACCGACGTCGAAGACCTGGTCTCGCCGAACCCTGATGTCGCCTTGATCGACGAAGCCGACTCGGTGCTGGTGGACGAGGCGCTGGTGCCGCTGGTACTCGCCGGCACCACGCACCGGGAGACGCCGCGGCTGGAGATCATCAAGCTGGTGGGCCAGCTCGTCAACCACCAGAACGCCGATGACTACTACGCCTGCGACGCCGACAGCCGCAACGTCCACCTGACCGAACTCGGCGCC
>JALHRH010000098.1 GCA_022841565.1 Mycobacterium sp.
ACATGTAGGCCGGACCAGTATAGGTGGGTCCGGTGTTTCGGAAACCCGAGCTGTATGCACCGGAGTTCAGGAATCCGGAACCGAAGTTCCCGTGGTTTTCAAATCCCGAGGAGCCTACGGTCCCCTGAATTACTCGGCCGCCAATGATAGTGGTGATGTTGTCGGCCGAATCGACGCCCGAGTTATTCAGCCCCTGGTTTGCGAAGCCGGATTGGTTGATGCCGCCGCGGCCAAAGGCTCCGTCGAAAGCGTTAGAGAACCCGGAGTTCAGTAGCGGTTGGTCGAACGGAGAAAGCGGGCCGGTGTTGAGATTGCCTGCGTTGAGGACACCCGTGTTGACTCCGCCTGAGTTCCCGTATCCGGTATTGATATCGCCGGAGTTGAAACCGCCGGTGTTCGTGCTGCCCCCGTTGAAGCTGCCGAAGTTCGCGTTACCGGAGTCGAAAAATCCGGTGTTTGTGTTACCCGAATCGAACAGACCTGTGTTTGTCATTCCCGAGTTGAACAAACCCGTATTGGTCACGCCGGAGTTGAAGAAACCCGTGTTCGTATTGCCCGCGTTGAATAGGCCAGTGTTGTAGTTACCCGAGTTTCCGAAGCCCGTATTCAGGAGGCCTGAGCTCCCGACCCCGGTATTGTAGACCCCCGACGTCGCAAATTCCACACTTAAGGGCCCCACCCCTTGACCAGAGTTCGCGATTCCCCAGTTATCGTCACCGGAGTTGAAAAATCCGATGTTATTCGTCCCGGAGTTGAATAGCCCGATGTTGCCGCTACCGCCGTTCAATCCATTAAAATTGATACCTACCTGGTTGTCACCGGACAGCCCGAAGCCGATATTGTTGCTACCTTTATTTCCTAAACCGATGTTGTTGCTACCCAGGTTTCCGAATCCGAAGTTGTCGTTGCCCAGGTTGCCCCCGCCGAGGTTTCCCGACCCGGTATTGCCGCCGCCGAAGTTGCTGTCCCCGGTGTTCCCGAGCCCGTAGTTTGCACTGCCGGTGTTTCCGCTGCCCCAATTCGTCCCGCCGGTGTTGCCCGAGCCAAGGTTTGCGCTACCCGCATTTCCGCTACCGAAGTTGGTGTTGCCGAGGTTACCTAGGCCAAGGTTTCCGTTGCCCAAGTTGCCGCTGCCCAGGTTGGAGCTACCGAGGTTGCCGCTGCCCAGGTTGGAGCTACCGAGGTTGCCGCTGCCCAGGTTGAAGCCAGCCGGCAACTGACCTCCCGCGTCGCCCTTACCGGAACTGCCGTTTCCACTGCCGATGTTGAATCGGCCGAAGTTGCCGTGGCCCAGGTTGTAGCTGCCGGTGTTTCCGCTGCCCAAATTCGATTCGCCGAGATTGCCCAGCCCCAAGTTCAACCCGCCGATATTGCCCGGCGTCAAGTTGATGATGCCGCCGACATAGCCGACGTTGATATAGATGCCGCGCGCGGTCACCTGCCACGGTGTCAGCTGCGCAACCGCTTCTGATGCACCCGCGTGATAGCTCGACATGGCGGACACGTCCTGAGCCCACATCTGTTCATAGTTGGCCTCGGCGGCGGCGATCGCCGGCGAATTCTGGCCGAACAGGTTTGTCGACACCAACGACAGCAGCTGCGACCGATTGGCGGCCACCATAGCCGGATGGACGGTGGCCGCCCGGGCCGCCTCAAACACCGCGGCGGTGGCTTTGGCCTGAGCCGACGCCTCCTCCGCCTGGGCCGCCGCGACGTTCAACCAGGCCGCGTATGTCCCTGCCACGCCCGTCATCGCCTGGGCCGCTGCTCCCTGCCAGAATTGCGATGCCAAACCCGACGTCGCTGCGACGAATTCGGCCGCCGCCGACTGCAGGTCACTGGCCAGCACCCCCCATGCATCTGCGGCTGCCGCCATCGGCCCCGAGCCCGCCCCGCCGAACATCAAGGCCGAATTGACGTCTGGGGGCAGCACCGAAAAATTCATGACCAACCTTGTCGTAGCCGGGACACCTGACGAGATGGGTGCACACGGCAGCGACTGCAGGTCACACCACCTGGAGCCGCTCCGAATCAGCCTCGGCCCGGCCACGCAGTGACACTATGCAGCCGCATATTTCGCGTCCAGTAGAAGGTTTTGAACAAACGCTTGCGTATTGCGAAAGGTTTGCGGACGAACGGTCCGCTGAGCGGCGCTGTGACGTACGGCGCACTAACGGGGGGTGTTGTTGTCGCTAATATATCGGAGCGATACTATGACGCGAGACGTCGGATCGTCGTAACAAGCCGTGCAAAGGAGGTGTACCGGTGCTGGAGCTCGCCATTTTGGGTCTCCTCATCGAGTCACCCATGCACGGCTACGAGCTGCGCAAGCGGCTGACCGGCCTCCTCGGTGCGTTTCGGGCATTTTCCTACGGGTCGCTATACCCGGCGTTGCGCCGCATGCAAACCGACGGGCTGATCGCCGAAAACGCCGCGCCGGCGGGTACCCCGGTGCGCCGGGCCCGCCGGGTCTACCAGCTGACCGACGAGGGCCGCCGACGCTTCACCGAACTTGTCGCCGATACCGGTCCGCACAACTACACCGATGACGGCTTCGGAGTGCACCTGGCATTTTTCAACCGCACTCCGGCGGAGGCGCGCATGCGCATCCTGGAAGGCCGGCGCCGCCAGGTCGAGGAGCGCCGAGAAGGCCTGCGTGAAGCAGTCGCGCGGGCCAGTAGCTCGTTTGATCGCTACACCCGTCAACTGCATCAACTCGGGCTCGAGTCCAGCGAGCGTGAGGTCAAGTGGCTCAACGAGCTCATCGCCGCGGAACGGGCAGCGCCCAACCCCGTCGAACAGATGTAGTCGCCTCGCAGCAAAGAAACAGTAAGACAAACCAATGTCACGAAGGTTAGGAGAACGCCCGATGAGCGGGAACACACAGGCGTCGACCGAGGTACGAGTCGCCATCGTCGGCGTCGGCAACTGCGCGTCCTCGCTGGTCCAGGGCGTCGAGTACTACTACAACGCCGACGAGACGGCATCGGTACCCGGCCTGATGCACGTGCGGTTCGGCCAGTACCACGTCCGCGACGTGAAGTTCGTTGCCGCCTTCGACGTGGACGCCAAGAAGGTCGGCTTCGACCTCTCGGATGCGATCTACGCCTCGGAGAACAACACGATCAAGATCGCCGACGTCCCACCGACCAACGTGGTCGTTCAGCGCGGACCGACCCTCGATGGCATCGGCAAGTATTACGCCGACACCATCGAGTTGTCCGATGAAGAACCGGTCGACGTAGTGAAGGTCCTCAAGGACAACAAGGTCGACGTGCTGGTGTCCTACCTGCCGGTGGGCTCGGAGGATGCCGATAAGTTCTACGCCCAGTGCGCGATCGACGCCGGGGTGGCGTTCGTGAACGCGCTGCCGGTGTTCATCGCCTCAGACCCGGTGTGGGCCAAGAAGTTTGAGGACGCCGGTGTGCCGATCATCGGCGACGACATCAAGAGCCAGGTGGGCGCGACCATCACCCACCGGGTGATGGCCAAGCTGTTCGAGGACCGCGGCGTCACGTTGGACCGCACCTACCAGCTCAATGTCGGCGGCAACATGGACTTCAAGAACATGCTCGAACGCGAGCGCCTGGAGTCCAAGAAGGTCTCCAAGACCCAAGCCGTGACGTCCAACCTCACCGGCTCGCTCGCCGGCAAGATCGAGGACAAGAACGTCCATATCGGCCCGTCCGACCACGTCGCCTGGCTCGACGACCGCAAGTGGGCCTACGTGCGCCTGGAAGGCCGCGCCTTCGGTGACGTGCCGCTGAACCTGGAGTACAAGCTCGAGGTGTGGGACTCACCGAATTCGGCCGGCATCATCATCGACGCCGTGCGAGCCGCCAAGATCGCCAAGGACCGCGGCATCGGCGGACCGGTGATCCCGGCGTCGGCCTACCTGATGAAGAGCCCGCCGGAGCAGCTGGCCGACGACGTCGCGCGCACGCAGCTCGAAGAGTTCATCGCCGAGGGCTGAGACCCCTCTCGGGGCGTCACCCCAGCGTGACGTTCGGCGTCGAGCGTCACCCCAGCGTGACGTTCGGCGTCGTCACCCCAGCGTGACGTTCGGCGTCGGGCGTCACCCCAGCGTGACGTTCGGCGTCGTCACCCCAGCGTGACGTTCGGCGTCGAGCGTCACCCCAGCGTGACACGCGGCGCAGCTCGTAGAGTCGGTGACGTGACCGACGCCTTACCTGACGAACTGACCGGGCTCTCCGAGTTCGACCTGCTCGCCGAAAACGCCGAACAAGCGGGCGTTTCGGGCTCGCTGCCGACGGTCGAGCGTGTCAATGCGGGTGCCATCAGCGCGCTGCGCTGGGGTGGACCTCAGCCCCGGGTGATCTTCCTGCACGGCGGCGGGCAGAACGCGCACACCTGGGACACGGTGATCGTCGGCCTTGGCGAACCGGCGCTCGCGGTGGACCTGCCCGGACACGGCCATTCCTCCTGGCGGGACGACGGCGACTACTCGCCGCAACACAACGCCGACGCCCTGGCGCCGGTCTTGCGTGACCTGGCCCCCAACGCCGAGCTCGTGGTCGGGATGTCGCTGGGCGGGTTGACCGGCATCCGACTCGGTTCGGTGGCGCCGGAGCTTATCAACGAACTCGTGCTGATCGATGTCACCCCGTCTGCCCTACAGCGCCACTCCGAGATGACCAAAGAGCAGCGCGGCACCGTCGAACTGATGCACGGCGAACGGGAATTCCCCAGTTTCCAGGCCATGCTGGACCTGACCATTGCCGCCGCACCACACCGTGAAGTGAAGGCGTTGCGCCGGGGCGTTTTCCACAACTCCCGCCAGCTGGACAACGGCAATTGGACGTGGCGTTACGACGCCATCCGGGTGTTTCCGGATTTCAGCACATTGTGGGACGACGTCGACGCTCTGTCGGTGCCGGTGACGCTGATCCGGGGCGGCTCGTCGGGGTTCGTGAACAATGACGATGTCGCCGAACTCGGCAGGCGCGCAAAGCTTTTCCGCGCAGCGCACGTCGTGGAGAACTCGGGCCACTCAGTGCAGAGCGACCAGCCGCGCGCCCTGATCGATCTCGTGCGCACGGTGATCGACACCGCCTAACGCTTACGGTGGTGAGTATGAACTCTCCTGTGCTCCCGGACTTTCCCATTCGCATCGGCGTGCAACTACAGCCTCAGCACGCCCCGCAGTACAGCCAGATCCGCGATGCCGTCCGCCGCTGCGAAGACATCGGCGTGGACATCGCATTCAACTGGGACCACTTCTTTCCGCTCTACGGCGATCCCGACGGTGCCCATTTTGAATGTTGGACCATGCTCGGAGCTTGGGCAGAACAGACCTCACGCATCCAGATCGGCGCTTTGGTGACGTGCAACTCCTACCGCAACCCGGAACTGCTGGCCGACATGGCCCGCACCGTGGACCACATTTCTGGCGGCAGGCTCATTCTGGGCATCGGCTCGGGCTGGAAACAGAAAGACTACGACGAGTACGGCTACGAGTTCGGTACTGCCGGCGGCCGACTCGACGACTTGGCGGGCGCACTCCCCCGCATCACGTCGCGCCTGGGCAAGCTGAACCCGGCGCCAACTCGGAACATCCCGGTGCTGATCGGGGGCGGCGGCGAGCGCAAGACTCTGCGGCTGGTCGCCGAGCACGCCGACGTGTGGCACAGCTTCTCCTCCGCTGATGAATTTCCGGCGAAGTCGGCGGTGCTATCCCGGCACTGCGAGGCTGTCGGACGTGACCCGGCCACCGTCGAACGTTCTGCCTCGGTCGGCAGCGGGTCGATGGTAATCCGCAACGCCGAGGCGCTCGCCGGGCTCGGCGTCACGATGCTGACGGTCGGCTGCGACGGTCCCGATTACGACTTGACGGACGCTGAAGCGCTCTGCCGGTGGCGCGACAGTTCGGCATAAGCGGTTCTTCATCTGCGAAACATCTCAACGTAGCCGCCCAGTCGTGAGAAACTTTCCGCGCCGGAGGCCGTCGGGGGCTGAAGAGAGATGCAAAGCACTGATGCCTAAGAAGTATGGGGTCAAAGAAAAAGACCAGGTGGTCACGCACCTTCTGAACCTGGTGCTGACCGGGAAGCTGCGCAGCGGCGACCGTGTCGACCGCAACGAGATAGCACAGGATCTGGGCGTCAGCCGAGTCCCCATCCAGGAGGCATTGGTCCAGCTCGAACATGACGGCATCGTGTCGACGCGGTATCACCGGGGCGCGTTTGTCGAGCGCTTTGACGAATCAACAGTCCTGGAGCACCACGAGCTCGACGGCCTGCTCAACGGCATCGCCTCGGCACGAGCGGCGGCCAACCCCACGCCGCGTATCCTGAGTGAACTCGACGCCTTGATGCGTTCGCTGCGCGCAGCCAAGGAGTCGCGCGATTTCGCCGAACTCGCCTGGGAGTACCGGCGGGTGGTCAACGACGAATACGCGGGTCCGCGACTGCACGCCACCATTCGGGCCTCGCAGAACCTCATCCCCCGCGTGTTCTTCATGACCTACCAGCACAGCCGCGACGACGTGCTGCCGTTCTACGAAGAGGAGAATGCGGCCGTGCACCGGCGCGACCCGGACGCCGCCCGGGCCGCGTGCGTCAACCGCTCGAAGTTGGTGGCCAAAACGATGGTGGCCGAACTGTGCCGGCGTGGAGTGTTTGTCCCCCACGAGGAACCGGGGGCCGCGGGCGTGGATCGACATTCGGTAATCCTGAGCCCGACATGACCCCTGAGCGGTCGTCGATGGCACTCGGAACAATCCGCTGCCCCGGGTTGCTCGATTACCGTGGTTGTTCGTCTCAGTGGCGACGATCGGGATCGGGATCGGCGTGGCGCACGCGGCGCCCGCGCTCGCGGCTTGGTCCACTCGACGTCGGATGCCGGCGTATTCATGGACCACGGCAAAGTCGTAGAGTTCGTTCCCACGGAACAGATGTCCAAGGTCGAAGAGACCGAACGGTTGGCGCGGTTCCTCTCCCAGGTGCTGTGACCCGGCCTTTTTGCGTGCGGGCGCGCCCGTGCAACGCATTGCCTCCGCCCACGGTCGTGGCGGGTTAGACTGCCGATTTATGGCGGACAGCGAACCCACAGCGCCGGAGGTGTCGGAGCTGGCGGAGGGGCTGCACCGCTCCCTGTCGAAGCTTTCCACGATCCTGCGTCGCGGGGATCCAGCCGCCGGTGCGGTAGCGGGTGAGCTGACGCTGGCCCAGCTGTCGATTCTGATCACCCTGCTTGACCGGGGCCCGATCAGAATGACCGACCTGGCCGCGCATGAGCGGGTCCGCACCCCGACCACCACAGTGGCGATCCGCCGGCTGGAAAAGGTCGGGCTAGTGAAGCGCTCGCGCGACCCGTCGGACCTGCGCGCCGTGCTGGTCGACATCACGCCGCAAGGCCGCGCGGTACACAACGAGTCGTTGGCCAACCGCCACGCTGCGCTGGCCGCGATGCTCAGCCAACTCCCGAAGTCCGACCTGGACATCCTGATGGAGGCCTCGGCGGCGCTGGCCCGGCTGGCCAGCGGTGAACCGGCCGCCCCTGCGGCGGCCACCGACGAGGCGTGAAGATGTTGGTTGCCAATGTGATTGGTAGCTACTAAACGATGCCCACCGCACTCATCACCGGGGCCAGTGGTGGCATCGGCGCCGCCATAGCGACGGCGCTGGCACCCACGCACACGTTGCTGTTGGCCGGTCGGCCGTCGACGCGGCTGGACGCCGTCGCCGCACGGCTGGGCGCCACCACGTTTCCGTTGGACCTGACCGACACGGATTCGATCGAAGCCAGTTGCGAAGTCATCGACGAGCTCGATGTCCTCGTGCACAACGCCGGGGTGTCCATTCCGGGCCGGGTCGACGAGTCTCACGTGGACGAATGGCGCGCCACTTTCAGCGTGAATGTCTTTGGCGCCGTGGCCCTTACGCTGACACTGTTGCCGGCGTTGCGCCGGGCGCGGGGCCGGGTGGTGTTCATCAATTCCGGTTCGGGCCGCAACGTCTCCCCGGGCATGGCGTCCTACTCGGCCAGCAAGTTCGCTCTGCGCGCCTTCGCCGATTCGCTGCGCGGTGATGAGCCCGCGCTGCTCGTCACGTCGGTGCACCCCGGTCGGGTGGACACCGACATGCAGCGCGAATTGGTGGCTTACGAGGGCGGCGAGTACGACCCGGCGAAGTTCCTGCGACCCGAGACCGTCGCCGGGGTGGTCGCCAACGTGGTGGCCACCCCCGTCGATGGTCACGTGCACGAAGTGGTGATCCGGCAGCGCGGATAAGCGCGTCAGACGACCAGGTTCACCATCCGGCCGGGCACCACGATCACCTTGCGCGGCGTGGCCCCGGCCAGAAACGCCTGCACCTTTTCGTCGGCCAGGGCCGCGGCCTGCACCGCGTCGGTGGCCGCGTCCGACGCCACCATCACCCGGCCGCGCACCTTGCCGTTCACCTGCACCGGGTATTCGACGGTGTCGTCCACCAGGTAAGTGAAGTCGGGCACCGGGAACGGACCGTGCGCCAACGATGTGGTATGGCCCAGCCGCAGCCACAGTTCCTCGGCCAGGTGGGGGGCCAGCGGTGCCAGCATCAACACCAGCGGCTCGACCGCCGCGCGCGGCACCCCGTCACGGTACTGCTTGGTGAGGTGGTTGGTGTATTCGATCAACTTGGCGGCCGCGGTGTTATTCCTCAGTGCCACATAGTCTTCGGATACGCCGGCGATGGTGCGGTGCAGCGCTCGCAGCGTCTCGGGGGCCACCTCGGCGTCGACCACCCGGGTCTCGCCCCTTTCCTCGTCGATCACCAGACGCCACACCCGTTGCAGAAAACGATGTGCGCCAACCACATCCTTGGTGGCCCACGGCCGGGACGCCTCCAACGGACCCATCGACATCTCGTACACGCGCAAGGTGTCGGCGCCATAGTCGTCGCAAATCTCATCGGGTGAGATCGAATTCTTCAGGCTCTTACCGATTTTGCCGAACTCCTGGAAGACCTCGATCTCACCGTCGGGTCCGGGGTAGATAAAGCCACCGTCGCGCTCGATCACTTCCTCAGCCGGCACATAAGATCCGCGCTTGTCGGTGTAGGCGAACGCCTGTATGTAGCCTTGGTTGACCAGGCGTCGATACGGCTCCCGTGAGCTGACATGACCGAGGTCGTACAGAACCTTGTGCCAGAACCGGGAATACAGCAGGTGCAACACCGCGTGTTCGGCGCCACCGACGTACAGGTCGACGCCGCCCGGGTCGTCGGGGCCGTGCTCAGCCGGCCGTGGTCCCATCCAGTAGGCCTCGTTTTCCTTGGCGCAGAACCGCTCTGAGTTGTGCGGGTCGGTGTAGCGCAGCTCATACCACGAACTGCCGGCCCACTGCGGCATCACGTTGGTGTCGCGGGTATACGGCTTGAGGCCGTCGCCGAGATCCAATTCGACGTGCACCCATTCGGTCGCTTTCGCCAACGGCGGTGACGGCTCGCTGTCGGCGTCGTCTGGATCGAACAACACCGGCGAATAGTCGGGCACGTCGGGCAGTTCCACCGGCAACGAGGCTTCGTCGATCGCGTGCGCGCGCCCGTCGGCGTCGTAGACGATCGGGAACGGCTCGCCCCAATACCGCTGCCGCGCGAAAAGCCAGTCCCGCAGCTTGAATTGGATTCGGGCCCGGCCCCGGCCTTCGGACTCCAGCCGCTCGGTGATGGCCTGCTTTGCGTCCGCCACACTCTTGCCGTTCAAGAAGCCGGAGTTTACCAGGACACCGTCGCCAGAATGCGCGGCCTGCGAAACATCGCCGCCGGCAATGACTTCGACGATCGGCAGACCGAACTGCCGGGCGAAGTCCCAGTCCCGTTGATCATGCCCGGGCACGGCCATGATCGCCCCGGTGCCGTAGCCAGCCAGCACGTAATCGGCGATGAAGATCGGTACCGACTCGCCGTTGGCCGGGTTGGTGGCATAGCTGCCCAGGAAGACGCCGGTCTTCTCCCTGCTTTCCTGCCGTTCGAGGTCCGACTTGGCCGCAATGGCTCGCCGATACGCGGCGACCGCCTCGACGGGGGTGGTGCCGCCGTAGGTCCAGGCCGGCTCGACTCCCTCGGGCCAGCTATCGGAAACCAATACGTCGACCAGGTCGTGCTCGGGAGCCAGCACCAAATAGGTGGCGCCGAACAGCGTGTCGGGGCGGGTGGTGAACACCTCGATATCGGTTTTATCGGTAGCAAACAGCGCCGCGGCGCCGGTCGAGCGCCCGATCCAATTGCGCTGCATGGTCTTGACCTGATCGGGCCAGTCCAGGGTGTCGAGGTCGTCAAGCAACCGGTCGGAGTACGCGGTGATCCGCATCATCCATTGCCGCAACCGTTTGCGGAACACCGGGAAGTTGCCACGGTCGCTGCGGCCGTCGGCGGTGACCTCTTCGTTGGCCAGCACCGTGCCCAGACCTGGACACCAGTTGACCATCGAATCGGCGCGGTACACCAGCCGGTACCCGTCGATCACGTCGGCCCGCTCCCCCACCGACAGCTGCGCCCACTGCCTGCCGTCATCCAAAAACCTTGCACCGGAATCCAACTCGGCGATCAACTCGGGAATCGGACGGGCCTTGTTGGCATCGGTGTCGAACCAGGCATTGTAGATCTGCAGGAAGATCCACTGCGTCCATTTGTAGAACTCGACATCGGTGGTGGAGAAGCTACGGCGGCTGTCGTGGCCGAGCCCCAGCCGGCCGAGCTGACGCCGGAAGTTGACGACGTTGGCCTCGGTCCGGGTGCGCGGATGGGTGCCGGTTTGCACCGCATACTGCTCGGCGGGCAGTCCGAAGGAATCAAATCCTAACGCGTGCAACACGTTACGTCCCGTCATCCGGTAGTACCGGGCGTAGACGTCGGTGGCGATGTAGCCCAGGGGGTGGCCGACGTGCAGCCCCTCCCCCGATGGGTAGGGGAACATGTCCTGCACGAAAAGCTTGGAGTCCGGGACCGGCAAGGTTTCGGCGCCGAGGGCCGGGGCCAATGAGCCGACCGGGTTGGGTACATTGAACGTCCCCAGCCGAGCCCAGTTGTCCTGCCAGGTGCGTTCCAGTCCGGCCGCCAGCTCGGCGGTGTAGCGGTACCGCGGCGCATCTGCGTCGGGTGCGGCGGTCGGCGATTCTGTCACGCCCAACAGGGTATAAGGGCCTCCCCGATCGGGGCCGCGCCGAGTCCGCGGGGCACGAGCTGGTCTCGGTTCCGTTGCACGCCGATCAGAGGTTCATCCCAGCTCTATTTCGGCCATGGTCGACGCTGCGCGGCGAGAGTTACATTCGGCCTCGATGGTGGGCAGTGACGCCCCGGCTATTCCGGAGGGACCGATCGAGATGATGCAGATCGCGCGCAGCTGGCGAACGCTCGTGGGTGGGATGGCCGCCGGCTTGGTCTGCTTCGGGGTGAGCGTCGTGGTGGTTGCCGGCGGGACTGCCTCGGCAGAACCACTGGTCCCCCAGCCGTCGCTACCCGGCCCGGTCCCCATGCAGCCGGCCACCCCGCCGGGGCAGAACTCCACGGTGTTCCCCGGGGGCGCCAACCGGTTCGCCCAGGCGCCAGCCCCGATGCAGGTGCCGGCTCCGGTCACCGCCCCGATTCCAGCGGTGGCCCCTCCGGCCGTTCCAGCAGCCGGGCCCGCGCCCGCGGTTTCCGCGCCGCAGCCGCCGGCAGTCACTCCGGCCAGCACGGGCACCCTGCGGGAGTACCTGGAAGGCAAAGGCGTCAAGCTCGAAGCGCAGCGCCCGCTGGGTTTCAAGGCGCTCGACATCACCGTGCCGATGCCACCACGCTGGACTCAGGTGCCTGACCCCAATGTGCCCGACGCGTTCGTGGTGATCGCCGACCGGGTTGGCGGCAACAGCGTATACACCTCGAACGCGCAGGTGGTGGTCTACAAGCTGGTCGGTGATTTCGACGCCGCGGAGGCGATCACACATGGCTTCGTCGACAGTCAGCGACTGCTTGCGTGGCAGACCACCAACGCGTCACTAGCCAGCCTGGGCAGCTTCCCCTCATCGGTCATCGAGGGCACCTACCGCGAAAACGACATGACGCTCAACACGTCGCGGCGCCACGTGCTGGCCAGCTCTGGATCCGACAAGTACCTGGTGTCGCTGTCGGTGACCACTGCGGCAACGCAGGCGGTCGGTGACGCGCCCGCCACTGACGCCATCGTCAACGGCTTCCGGGTAGCCACACCCGGAGTCGGCGCAGCGGCTCCGTCCCGGGGCGGGGCAGCCACGGCACCCGCACCCGCCCGGCCGACGGCACCGGCGGCGCCCCAGGCTTCCACCCCGCCGGCCGCACCCCCGGCGCCGCCGCAGGCAATCCGTCCCGCGCCGCGGCCAATTCCCGTCCCCGGCCAGGCGCCCGCCGAGCCGCCCCTGGTCACCTTGACGCCGGCCCCAGCGCACTAGCCGGCCGGTGGAGAGTGGAGCCCGGCGCGCGCGATGTTGTGCGGGCTCGTATGGTGAGCCCATGCTTATCGCGGGCGTAGTGTGCGTGTGTGCGGCGATAGCGTCAGCCGCCTTCGGTATCTGGTCCCTTTCTCATGCTCCCACTTCTGATGCCATGCAGTTGGCGCTGCGCTCCATGGCGCCTACGCAGTTTGCGGCGGCGGTGATGCTGGCCGCCGGGGGGGTGGTGGCGCTGGCCGCCTCCCCGCATACCGCGCTGGTGGTGGTGATCGTCTGCATCGTCGGCGCGCTGGGCACGTTGGCTTCCGGGTCAATGCAGAGCGCGCGGTTTGCGTTGCGCCGGGAGTCGGTGGACGCGACAGCCCAGGCCGGTTGCGCCGGCAGCTGCGGCGTCTGCACGCTGTCCTGCCATTAGGCTGTTCGCGCTTATCTGACTGTCGAACGTCACTCGGGCTTGACGCTCGGCATCCATCGCTGCGCTGGCGCGACGCTCGGAGAGCGGAACGGTCTAGTTCCGGCTCAGGTCGATGGGGTGGGTGGCCAGCAGCGAAAGCGGCAGCGGTTGGCGGCGCAGCACCTGACCCCACAGGTCGGCCCGCGGCGGCGCGAGTACGTCAGATGGCAAAGCCGACAACACAATCCAATCGTCGCGCTCGATTTCGCCCTCGAGCTGTCCGATGGTCCAGCCCGAGTATCCGGCGAAGATCCGCACGCCTTCCACCACCGGCGCGATGAGATCCGGTTCGGCATCGAGATCGACCATCACCATGCGGCCCGCGACGTGCCGCAACCCTGGGACCCCGTCGGACTCGGCACCGACCCGCAGCACCGCCAGGCACAGCGCCGCGTCCCGCTTGACCGGCCCGCCGATGAACATCGTCTTGGGCTTGGCCGCGAGCTTGGCCCATTGCGGCAGCACGTTGTAGACGGCGGTCTCGCTGGACCGGTTGAGCACGACACCCAGCGTGCCACCCTCGTTGTGTTCAACGATGTAGATGACGCTGCGCCGGAACGTCGGCTCGAGCAGGTCGGTGTTGGCCAGCAGCAAGGTACCAGCCCGCACCCGTTGGGCGGCGGGGGCAAAATTGTCCTCGGGATCTTCGTGCTGCGCCACTACCACATCATCGCACCCGAGTCCGATTCACCGGTGCAATCGGCTGCCGTCGGCGAAGATTTGTAGTGTGAGTGAAACGGTGCAGAGCCGACCCACCCCCGCCTGCGCCGCTCGTGGAAGTGGGTTTAGTGATTCGCACCCGGATGCAGGCAGGCGCACCCATCGAACTGTGGCGGTCGGTGCGTGCCATGCCCGACTTCTGGCGACTCCTGCAGCTGCGCATGGCAAGCCAGTTCGGCGACGGCCTGTTCCAGGCGGGCCTGGCGGGTGCGCTGCTGTTCAACCCTGACCGCGCCGCCGATCCTGGCGCAATCGCACGCGCGTTCGCGGTGCTGTTCTTGCCGTACTCGCTGCTGGGGCCGTTCGCCGGCGCGCTGATGGACCGGTGGGATCGGCGGCTGGTGCTCGTTGGCGCCAATATCGCGAGGCTGTGTTTCATCATCGCGATCGGCACCATCCTTGCCCTCGGTGCCGGGGATGTGGTCTTGCTGTGTGCGGCCCTGCTGGCCAATGGCATGGCCCGGTTTGTGGCGTCCGGTCTGTCGGCGTCGTTGCCCCATGTCGTGCCGCGGGCCAAGGTCGTCACGATGAACTCGGTGGCCACCGCGTCGGGCGCGATCTCGGCCTTCCTCGGTGCCAACTTCATGCTGGTGCCACGCTGGCTCGGCGGCGGCGGCGATCACGGCGCGGCCGCGGTCATCTTCACCGCCCTGATCCCGGTGACTTTGGCGCTGCTGCTGTCGCTGCGGTTCGCGCCGCGGGTACTGGGCCCGGACGACAGCAAGCGCGCGATCCACGGCTCGGCGGTGTACGCCGTGGTCACCGGCTGGCTGCACGGGGTGAAGACGGTGGTTCAACTCCCGCCGGTGGCCTCGGCCCTGTCCGGACTGGCCGCACACCGGATGGTCGTCGGCATCAACTCCCTGCTGGTCCTGCTGCTGGTGCACCACATGAAAGACGCCGATGTCGACGGGTTGGGCACCGCCCTGCTGTTCTTCGCCGCAACCGGCTTGGGCGCCTTCCTCGCCAATTTGCTGACCCCGATCCTGGTGCGACGCTGGGGCCGTTACGCGACCGCCAACGCCGCGTTGGTGGCGGCGGCCGTCATCCAGACGGCGGGCGCCGGGCTGTTGCTGCCCGTCATGGTGATGTGCGGGTTCCTGCTGGGCATAGCCGGCCAGGTGGTGAAGTTGTGCGCCGACTCGGCGATGCAGATCGACGTCGACGACGCGCTGCGCGGGCATGTGTTCGCGGTCCAGGACGCGCTGTTCTGGGTCTCCTTCATTGTCGCCGTCACCGTCGCCGCCGCCTTCATCCCCGACGACGGGCGCGCGCCGGCGTTCGCGTTGTTCGGTTCGCTGATTTATTTGATCGGGTTGCTGGTGCATAGCCTGGTCGGCCGTCGGGGCCAGACCGCGAGCTAGGGAGAGACAAGATGGCGGGCGTAGCTGCGTTCGTGGCCGATCTGCAGGCCGAAAGCGACGACCTCGACGCGCTGGTGGCGCCGCTGCCTGCCGGCGGCTGGGCCACGATGACGCCGGCGCCGGGCTGGACCATCGCCCACCAGATCGGGCACCTGTTGTGGACCGATCGGGTATCGCTGCTCTCGGTCACCGATGAGGCGGCGTTCGGCGAGGCGCTGACCGCTGCCGCCGCCGATCCCGCGGGGTTCGTCGACGCCGGGGCCGAGGAGCTGGCGGCGATGCCGCCCGCCGAGTTGCTCGCCGACTGGCGGGGTACTCGTCGACGGTTGCACGAGGCGCTGCTCAGGGTCTCCGAAGGCCGGAAGTTGCCGTGGTTCGGGCCACCGATGAGCGCGTCGTCGATGGCCACCGCACGGCTGATGGAGACCTGGGCGCACGGGCTCGACGTCGCAGACGCCCTCGGTGTCACTCGACCGCCCACAGATCGGCTGCGCTCGGTCGCGCACATCGGAGTGCGGGCCCGCGACTACGCTTTCTTGGTCAACAACCTGACGCCGCCGAGCGAACCGTTCTACGTCGAGCTGCGCGGACCCGGCGGCGATACCTGGTCCTGGGGGCCGCGGGACGCGGCTCAGCGCGTCACCGGTGCGGCGGAAGATTTCTGCTTACTGGTCACCCGGCGCCGCCCGCCGAGCACGCTGGATGTGACGGCGGTGGGACAGGACGCGCAACGCTGGCTGCTGATCGCGCAGGCGTTCGCCGGGCCGCCCGGTCCGGGGCGTTCCTGATCCACCGGCGAACGTTACGTTCGGCGACCGTCGTCGACGACGACGCGTGCGCGCGTCACGTCCGCCTTCTCGGAGTCGTTGCCGCGCGCCAGCATCCCCGCCGGCGTCATCGGAACAGGAGCACCGCCGGTTGAGACCGTCGGACCCCGCAGTTCGGCAGCATTGAGCACGCCGGTCCGCAGGCCGGTCGGCTTGCCACCGGCCTCGGGTTCGAAGCTGCTGGTGGGACGGGTGTAGCTGGTCAGCCCGGCCCCGGGGAATCCGCCGGCCGCGCCGACGCCACCGCCCGCCGCGCCTGCGCCTCCCCCGGCGACGCCAGCAATACCGGCAGACTCGGCGGCGGCCGCCGCACTAGGCGCCCCGGTGGAGGGGAACATCCCGCCGAATGCCTGCATCATGCTTTGCGGCAGGCTGGTGACGCCCTGCATGGCCTGCATCGGCGCCTGCAGCATCTCCTTGAGCGGTTCGGTGGCGCCCGAGACCATCTGCATCGGCTGCTGCATAAGCGAACTCAACTGGCCGGTCGCCTCGGCAGGGGAAGCCGCGCCCTGTCCGGCGGTCTGCGCGGCCTGCCCCGACGCCTGTGCCGCGTTGTGCATGCCGGTCTGCGCCGCGGCCTGGGCCACCGCTTGC
>JALHRH010000099.1 GCA_022841565.1 Mycobacterium sp.
GGTCGGCGGCCAAGGGGGCACCGGCGGCGGCGGCGGCACCGGCGGCGCGCCCGGCGCTGGCAATACCGTCGGCGGTCAAGGCGGCAATGGCGGTAGCGGCGGTAGCGGCGGCATCGGCGGCTTCAACGGCTCCGGTACTTCTGCAGTCAACGGATCCTCAGGAGGAGGAGGCGGCGGCGGCGCGGGCGGCCATGGCGGTAACGGCGGGGGCGGCGTGGCTATCGGCGGCCAAGGTGGTGGCGGCGGTGGTGGTGGCACCGGCGCGGCGGCCATTAATGTCAACACCGGCGCCATCGCCGGAGGCGGCCAAGGCGGCGGAGGTGGCGCCGGTGCGTCCGCTTCCGGCGCGGCCGGCGGCATCGGCGGCGGAGGTGGCGGAGGTGGCGGGGGTGGCGTCGTCGGCGAGTCCGCCTTCGGCGGCGGCGGAGGGGGAGGTGGCGCCGCTGGCGGCGTTGGAGCTATTGCCGGAAAAGGCGGCGCTGGAGGCAACTCGTTAGTGTTCGACAGTAACGGCAATGGCATTAACGGCATCGGCGGCACCGGCGGCTCCGGTGAAGCCGGCGGCACCGGCGGTGGTGGCGGTGGCGGCAGTGCGGCGACGGCTTTCGGCGGCCTCCGCGGCTTCAACGGCGATGACGGGGTAGACGGTGGCGTCGGAGGCACAGGTGCCCTCGGAAACTTTGGGCAGGAAGGCGGCGACGGCGGGATGGGTACCGCCGCCGGCGGCCAAGGCGGCGCCTCCTTGCTTTTCACGGGCGTGGGCGGCGCCGGTCAGTCTGGTTGATGCATCCGTGGGTAAGGATTGCCGGTGGTGCGGCCCTCCGCGCGCTGGGACCCTGGCCCGCCACGGGCGGGCGGTGCGTCCGCCAAGTTCACGCCGGCGTCAAACCCGGCGCTCCATTCGGGCCAAAGAAGAGAAACGCCCCGAAGCCGCCGGGGGCGCCAATGCCCGGGATGGCGCCGATTCCGCCATTGCCGCCGCGGCCGCCGATTCCAAAGAAGATGCCCCCGTAACCCCCTTGGCCGCCATTACCGCCGACCGCCAGATTGGCCGCCCCAAAGCCGTTGCCGCCGGCGCCGCCGAGCCCGAAGAAGATGCCGCCGAGGCCGCCCAACCCGCCGACCCCGCCCGTGCCGCCAGCACCTGTGGACCCCCCAGCGCCGCCAGCCCCGCCCACGCCGAAGAAGGTGCCGCCGTCGCCGCCGAATCCGCCGGGCCCGCCTTGCCCGGCCAGCGAAGCGCCGCCGGCGCCGCCGGCACCGCCGAAGCCGAAGAACTGGCCGGCTCCGCTACCCCCCTGGCCACCACGCCCTCCCGTGGTGGTGCCGGCCGCGTCGCCACCGGCGCCACCCTCGGCGCCGGTGCTGATGACGTTGAAAAGGATGTTGCCGCTGCCGCCTGTTCCGCCGAGGCCCGGGACTCCGAAGTTAAAGGGGGTGGTCCCGCCGGCGCCGCCGGCGCCGCCCAGGCCGAATAGCAGGCCGAGACCGTCACCGCCGTAGCCGCCCCAGCCCGCAACGAAGCCCCGCCCGCCGGCCCCGCCTACGCCGCCGTTGCCGAACAGGAGCCCGCCGCTACCGCCGCCGCCACCGTCGCCGCCGACCCCGGTACCCCCGTCCCCGCCGACCCCGCCGGCCCCGCCGTTGCCGAATAGGCCGACGGCGTGGCCGCCGCTACCGCCGAATCCCGCAAAGCCGTTGGGAACCGCACCCCCGGTGCCGCCCCGGCCGCCGTTGCCGAACAAAAAGCCACCGTCCCCGCCGAACCCGCCGTTCTGGCCGGCCCCACCGGCCCCACCGTTTCCGCCGTTGCCCCAGAGCAAACCGCCGTTCTGGCCATTGGAACCGGTTCCATCGACGCCGTTGCGGCCGTCGCCGATCAGCGGGCGACCCAGGATTGATTCTGCGACCGCGTTCACCTGATTAAGCAAATTTTGCAGAGGATTGGCGTTGGCCGCTTCGGCACTGGCGTAAGCACCCGCACCCGCATTCAGAAGCTGAACGAACTGCTGGTGAAATTCGGCCGCCCCGGTGCTGACGGCTTGATAGGCCCGGGCGTGCTCGCTGAAAAGCGTGGCGACGGCCGCCGACACCTCGTCGGCGCCGGCGGCCAGCAGCGCCGTCGTCGGGGCGGCCGCCACTCCGTTGGCCGCGCCAATCGACGTCGCGATACTCCCCAGATCTGAAGCCGCCGCCGTCAAGAACTCCGGTACCGCAGTGACAAACGACATCTCGACCTCCGAGTGACGCGGTGATCGCCCACGATCAGCGCTTATCAGAAATCGTATGGCCGCCCTGCAATAAATTCCGCAGGAACTTCCTTTGTCTTACGCCGCATCGACGCCGTCACCTGGCCCAAGATGATGGACCTGAACCGGCGGGGGAGCATCTTGAGCGACGCGGTGAGGAACTTCGCCTGTACTCCGGGCACCACGGTCACCCGCCGACCGAGCCCAGCCCATGTCGCTTGCGCTACCACCTCGGGCGCGGCGGCCGACTTCATCGTCAAGCCCGCACGTGCGGCGAAGCCGGTATGCACCGGTCCGGGTGCCACCGAAAGCACGTCGACGCCGCGGGGCTTGAGTTCGCGGTGCAGGCCCTCGGCGAGGCTGTGAACGTACGCCTTGGTGGCGGCGTAATTCGGCTGGCCAGGCACACCCTGCCAGCCGAGGATGGAGCCGAACAGCACGATCCCGCCGCGTTGCTGGGCGGTCATCCGGGTGGCGAATGCTTGGGCTAGTTGCGCGACGGCGGTGACGTTGACGGCGATCATCTCTACCTGCTGGCGCCGGTGATCACCGCCCACGGTCCGTCCTGCTCGGCTTTTGTCATGCCCGGCTCCCGACCGGGTGTGCCGGCAGCACGGCCAGCACGAAGAGTGCCCCGGCCAGGCAGACCGCTGCGGCGGTCAGGCAGCCCGCACTCATGCCGGACAGGAATGCGTCGCCGACGGTAGTGCGGACGGCACCAGCTATCGATGCGGGAGACCTTGCGGCGACGGCTAACCCCTGCGCCAGGCCCTCTTGTGCGACCGACCGGGCCGAAGCGGGTAACGCTTGCAGCGGCCTGCTTTCGGTGAGCTGGCGGATGTAGAGCGTGGAGAAGACACTGCCGATGACCGCCACCCCGAGGGTGCCGCCCACCTGACGGGTGGCGTCGTTCACCGCCGACCCTGCGCCGGCCTGCTCGGGCCGCACTACCCCCATGATGGAGTCGGTGGCCGGCGCGGTGGTCAGCCCCAAGCCGCCGCCTAGGAGGACCATCTGGGCAGCCATCTCTAAATAACCGACGCTGAGGTCGATGACGCTGATCCAAGCGAACGACGTGGCCATCATCAGAAGGCCCAGGAACACAACGGCTTTGGTGCCGATCCAGCTGACGGCCAGCCTGGTGCCCAGTACCGATCCGACTGCGATTGACAGCGCGACCGGCAGGATTCGCACTCCCGTGCCGAGTGGGCCGAATCCCTGCAGTTGCTGCATGAACTGGGTGATCAGGAAGATGAATCCGAACAGTGCGAAGAAAGCCACGGTGACTGCCCCGCTGGCCGCGCTGAACCGCAGGTTGGTGAATAGTGTCACGTCGATCAGCGGGTCGCGCCGTCGTCGCTCCCACAGCGCGAAGCCGACACCTGCCGCGAGCGCCAGCGCGAAGCCGGCCAACGTCCGTGCTGAGCCCCAACCCTGTTCCGGCGCTTCGATAATGGTGTAGACCAACGTTCCCAGCATGACCACGGAAAGCACCAGCCCACCACGATCGAGGCGCGACCCCCGGTCAGGAGTGGAGGCCGGGATGACGAGGGGGGCGGCGAGGGCCGCCGCCAGGGCGATGGGTGCCAGCGCCAGGAAAAGACTGCCCCACCAGAACACCTCTAGCAGCGCGCCGCCGAGGATGGGGCCGATAGCCACGCCCAGGCCGGTGACGGCACCCCATAGGCCGATCGCGACGGCACGCTGACGAGGATCGCGGAACGTGTCGGTAATGATGGCCAGCGTGGTGGGATAGATCAGGGCCGCGGCGACACCCATCACCACCCGCATCGCGATCAGTGATCCGGTCGTGGTGCACACCGCAGCACCCACGCTGCTCAGTGCGAAGAGCGCCAACCCGGCGATCAGCGTCCCGCGGCGCCCAAATTTGTCTCCGATGGTCCCGCCGGCCAGCACCAGCGCGGCGAACGCGAGGTTGTAGGCGTCGACGATCCACTGCAGGCCCCGGGTCGAGGCGCCGAGCGCCGAATTCAGGGTTGGCAGCGCCACATTGACGATCGTGGTCTCCACATTGATCGCCAGGGAGGCGACCAGGACGACCGCCAGGATGGCAGCGGGTCGGACGCGCGTCGGCAGCGACGCAGCAGGGGAAAGGTCTGGGGCGTCAATCGTCATCGGTGGTCCGCCTTATGTTGACAACAGTAACATCGGCAAGCATGGCAAGAGAAGTTATCGATGTCAACATTTAGGTCTAACGGATACCGTCTTGGATGACGTCGAGTAGCCGATCGGTGATCAGCCGCTTGCGGTCGGGGTCCGCCGCGGCGAGCGGTCCATCGAGGTAGAGCGACGCCAGGCCGTGCACGGCGGCCCACGCGGCTTCATCGAGTCCGTCGCGCCGACTCGGGGTGAGTATTTCGGTGGCGACCAGTTCGTCGATACAGCGGCTCAGGATGTGGAAAGGATGAAGCTCGGCCGCGACGGTGGTTTCTGTTCTGTCCGGCCCCTCAGGCGCGAATGCCGTTCGGAACAAGCCAGGTTCGGCGACCGCGAAGTCGACGTACGCCTGGCCGGTGGCTCGGAAGCGGGCCAGGGCGCGACGCTTGCGAGGGCCGCGGTTGGGGACCGCCGCGATCGAGTCCACCATCGCCTGGCCCAGCCTCGTCATCGCGTACACCTGAACCGCTCCCAGCAGTGCCTGTCGGTCCGAGTAGTGCCGGTAGGCTGCCGAGTTGCTCACGCCGACCGAACGCTGAACATCGCGCAACACCACCGCGTCCGGTCCGCCGATCCTGGCTAGCTGCACGGCATGGTCCAACAGCGCCTGCCGCAGGTGGCCATGGTGATATGAGCCGGACGCCATGTTGACAAGTCTTACATCTGTGTCGGTGCCAGCGGCCCGATTCGGCCGAGATAGTACGTCCGCTCCCGACCGGCCGTCGGGTTGTGCGACGATCGACGGCGTGGCCGACCAACTCGTCGAAATGATGAACGCCGCTCTCGTATCGACCATCCCGATCGCCGAGCGCATGGGTGTCCGGGTGGTCGGGGCGCGCCGTGGCTTTGCCGCTGCGAGTGTTCCGGTTGAGGGCAACGGCAACCACTTCGGTGTCATCTACGCCGGAGTTCAGTTCACCGTCGCCGAAGTGCTAGGCGGCATCATCGCCTTGGCGACCTTCGACGCCAGCAAGTATTTCCCGTTGGTGAAGAACGTCGACATCGCGTTCCGTGCCATGGCCAAGACCCCGCTGCGGGCGGAGGCGCGCATGGACGACGAGACGATAGCCCGCGTTGAAGCCGAGGCAGCGACGCAAGGCAAGGCCGACTACGTAGTGGATGCGGTGGTCACCGACGCAAACGGCACCGTCGTTGCGACCACTCGCGGGCGCTATCAGCTACGTGCTCAACGGAGTTGATGTTGCGGCGCGCAACGAGACGCCATGCGCCGCCGTCGCAACGAAACGACTGGCGTCAGGGGACCAGTTGAAAAAGGTGAGCGGCGTTGTCGTGAAACACTTTTCGCAGCCATTCGTCGTCAATTCCGGGAATTCGGGTCAGGACCCGCAGGGCTTCGATGAAACCGTATGGGATGTTGGGAAAGTCGCTGCCGAACAGGATGCGGTCGGCGTGATCGCGCAGCCGTTCGTGTTCGGAGTGAGGAAACGGCGCGGTTTCTTCGAGAAACGGCGTGAAGGCCATGGCGGTGTCGAGGCGTACCTCGGGGTAACGGTCAATCATGTCGAGGAACTCGCTGTACTCGGGCATCCCCATGTGCGCGACGATCAGGCGAAGTCGAGGATGGCGCCCCAGCAGCGTCGTCACCGGGCCCGGTCCGGTGTGCGGGCCCGGAGCCGGGCCTGATCCGCAGTGCATGACCACGGGAATCCCGGCCTCTTCGAGGACGCCCCACGAACTATCGAGTAGCGGGTCGGCGGGATCGTATTGGCCCACCTGGATGTGCGCCTTGAACACCCGCGCGCCCTCGTCGAGGGCCCGCTGGACGTAGGTTTCGACGCCGGGTTCGGGGTAGAGAGTTGCCGTGTGCAGGCAGTCGGGCGTCGTTGCCGCGAAGGCCGTCGCCCATTCATTGAGCCAGGCCGCCATCTGCGGTTTGTGGGGATAGACCAGTGAGGTGAACGCGCGCACCCCAAAACTGCGCAACTTCTCCAATCGACGCTGCTCGTCGGTGCGGTAGGCGATCGGCCAGGGGCGTCCCACCAGCGGCCCGGCCTCGTCGAAGTACTTCCAGACCTTGTCCATCACGGGCTTGGGCATGAAATGCGTGTGCACATCGATGATGCCGGGCAGGCCCAGCGCCTGCCACATCTGACGTACCGATTCGGTCTCCTCCATCGTCAGCCAGCATGGCAGGAAGACAGGTGGCGACGACGGCGGGGTTGCTCTCGAACGAGACCCTGTGCCCAAGCCTATGGACGCGGCGGCTCGCCGCGAGGCCCGTCGGGCTAACGGCGATAGAACACGTCGCCCTCGACGGTGATGGTTGACTGGTTTACCCACACGACATTGAAGTAGACCGGCGCCGGACGACGGGTTTGGCTACTCACGATGGTGAGGATTCCGCCGCGGGAGGACGGGTTCCAGCTGCATGGTCCCGACGTGGTCGGTACTCCCGCGGCGTTGGCCAGCGAGCACCCGCTTTGACTGACTAACAGCTGTTCGGACCCCGTGATCGTGGTCCAAAAGCCCACCGGTGGCGACGCTTCCGCATGGGCGATACCGGTGGATACGGGCAGCAAACCAATCGCCAAACCCGCTGCAGCAACTGCGATCTTGGCCCCGAAAGCCCAGTGAAGCCGCATCGTGCCTCCTCGATGGAACGGACGCGATCAGTGTCGCGAAAGTCGCTTGACGGATTCTTGAACTTTCCTTGGTGCGGATTCGCAGCGGGCTGACGTGCCCGTCAACATCTCCCGCGAACTGGGGCCGAGCGTGCCATGGCATCGTCTCCCGATGACCGACGAAGTCCTGGCGCCGTTCGTCGCGCAGCGAATGCCGTTAAGCCATTTGCTGGACGAGTCACGGTTCGGGCACATTTCCGATGTCACCAGGCACGGCAACCTTGTTGCAGCCCTCCCGCGGTCCACCATGCCAGATGTGACGGAACGCCGGGCGCAGATCCCGCGGCAGACGTTTCTGCGAGGTGCCGCGGGCGCGTTGGCCGCGGGTGTGGTTTTCGGTCCGGGTCGAGCCGGCGCCGATCCTGCCCCGTCCGGCTGGGACGGACTCTCCACCGCCCTGGGTGGGCAGGTCATTCAACCCAGCAGTGCCCAGTTCGGTACGGCCAAGCAGGTGTTCAACACCAACTACAACGACTCGACGCCGGCGGCGGTCGTTACTCCGAGATCGGCTGCGGATGTGCAGAAGGCGATGGCTTTCGCTGCTGCCAACAAGCTCAAGGTCGCTCCGCGCAGTGGGGGGCACTCCTATACCGGCGCCTCGGCGGCGAACGGAACCATGGTGATCGATCTGCGCCAGCTACCCGGCGACGTCAATTTCGACGCAGCCTCCGGGTTGGTGACGGTGACGCCCGCGACTGGTTTGTACGAGGTGCACCAGGCGCTGGCCGCGGTCGGTCGGGGCATCCCGACCGGCACCTGCCCCACCGTCGGCGCCGCGGGACACGCCCTGGGCGGCGGGTTGGGCGCTCAATCCCGGCACGCGGGCCTGCTGTGTGATCAGCTGACTTCGGCATCGGTGGTGTTGCCCGGCGGCCAGAGTGTCACCGCGTCCGCCGCCAGCAACCCGGACCTATTCTGGGCGTTGCGCGGGGGCGGCGGGGGGAACTTCGGCGTGACCACCTCGTTGACCTTCGCCACCTTCCCCACCCAAGACGTCGATGCGGTCAACCTCAGCTTTGCGCCGCAATCGTTCCCGCAGGTTCTCGTCGGCTGGCAAAACTGGTTGCGCACCGCGGACCGAAACAGTTGGGCACTGGCCGACAGCACCACCGACGCGACGGGTTCGCACTGTCGGATCCTTGCTACCTGCCCGGCAGGTTCGGGCAACAGCGTTGCCGCCGCGATCATTTCGGCTGTTGGAGTGCAACCGACCGGTACCGAGAACCATACGTTCAATTACCTTGACCTGGTGCGGTATCTGGCCGTCAACAACCTCAACCCAGCACCGCTCGGATATGTTGGCGGATCAGACGTTTTCACGACCATCACCCTGGCGGTCGCTCAGGGGATCGCCGCGGCGGTGGACGCCTTTCCCCGTAACGCCGGCCGCATGCTGGCGATCATGCACGCCCTGGACGGCGCCATGGCCACCGTGGCGCCCGGCGCCACCGCATTTCCGTGGCGAAAGCAGTCCGCGCTGGTGCAGTGGTACGTTGAAACCTCCGGAGCCCCATCTGCCGCGACCGGCTGGCTCAGCACCGCACACCAAGCGGTGCAACAACATTCGGTTGGTGGATACGTGAATTACCTTGAGGCTAACCAGGCGCCGGCCCGGTATTTCGGCCCGAATCTGGCGCGCCTGGTCGCCGTACGGCAGAAGTATGACCCCGGCCGAGTGATGTACTCCGGGCTGAATATCTGACGTCGACCGCGACATCGGCCCAGTGCCAGCATGGCGGCTAGGGACAGGTGAGCTGGATCTCGAACGGCTTCGTCACTTCCTTGCCGTCGGTGTCTCGCCCCCAGGCCGTGCCGGTGATGGTGTAGTTCTTGCCGGCTTTGGCGGCCGAGGCGTCGCCGTGTCGGGGAGGTTCGGCAAAGATGTTGTAGCCGAGAAGGTTCCGCAGAACCACTCTGATTACGGTGGGTGAGTCTCCGTTGGAGAGCGTGATTTGCACCGTCTTGGGTTCGTGGCCGATGGCAACGATCGTTCGACGGTCGTCGGGCTCGTCGAAGGTCGTACATGCCAGCATGCCCTCGACCTTGTGTTGTTGGCCGTCGACGATGACTTTGGCGTCGTTGGTCCGGGTGATCGCTCCGCCGTCGTAGCTGACTGTGTCGCGTGTTACCGGGGTTTCTCGGTGGTCCGAACAGCCTGCCAGGCTGGTGGCGGTCAGCGCCGCGCCGCACAGGGCGGCGACGAACTGGTACTGCATGGTGCTTTCCTTTCCGGTGACGGCCTCATCGGGGCCGAACGCCGCTTCAAGAATGGGACCGGCTAAACAAAAACTTTCGCTCTGGGGAGCGCCGCGCCAATGCGTGCTGGCGGCGTCGGCCGGGTCAGCATCGTCGCTGGCTGGCCCTCGTGGTGCCGCATCGAATTTCGCCGCCGCCTGCCACCGTGGGGGCAGTTCTGATCCAACGCCGCAGCGAACCGGCGGGTGCTCGTGGCAGCGCTAATCCATGGTGGCGATCCTCAGTACTCCGGCGCGACGCCGCACCATGCGACTGCGACATTAACGCATCCGATACACATGCGTACAGGATATACCATTGGATGAGGAGGGGGAACCGTTTTCTCCGCCATGCGAAGCGCGAGCGGGGCGATGGTGGCCCCGCGTGTCGTCAGTCCGTCACGTCCCCGTCGACATACAGCCAGCGGCCCTTCTCGCGCGTGAATCGGCTGCGTTCATGCAGGATGTGACGCTTGCCGTGGTGCACATACTGGGCGCGAAACTCGACCACCCCGGTGGTGTCGTCGGGGGCGCCGGCCTCGGTGTCGACGATCTGCAGCCGACGCCACTCGACGTCGCCGGCCACGTCGAGTCGTTGCGGTCGCGTGCTGGGATGCCAGGTTGTGCGGAGGTAGCCGGTGTCGCGGAAGGCGAAGGCGCTGAAGCGCGACCGCATCAACGCCAAGGCCGTGTCGGCCCGCCGTTCGCCGAGGTGCAGCGGTCGGCAACAATCGGCGTAGGTGTTGGCCGACCCGCAGGGACAGCGTCCCTCGTCGTGTGCCTTGACGCCCATGCCGAGATTGTTCCAGGCTGGGGCTGCCACCAACGGCGAAGGAGACTTGCGATGACTGACACCGGCATGGTGGATGCCGCCCGCGCCGCCGGAGACCCCATCCAACAGGCCGTGTCGGTGTTCATGGTCCACCCCGAAACCTTCGCCGAGAGCATCGCGTCGGGTTATCGGAACCCGCTCGCCGGTTATGTCGCGGGCCGCGGGGGTGTGCTGGGCGACGCAACCGGCGATGCAGTCAGTGCGGCGTTCGTCGTGTTCGAGCCCAACGCCCTTCGCGCCCTGTGGGAGGAAGGCGTCGCGGTCCGCGGAGCGGCCGCCGCTGCCGAGCTCTACTGGGAACAAACCGCGGACTTCGGCCGCAGGTATCTGGCCGGTGCGCAAGGGCTGGAGCGCCTGGCCGCCCTGGGGGAGAAGATCAGCGCGGCGACGCCCGGTTCGGGCCTGCCGCTGTACGCGGGTTGGCGCACCATGCCGCTGGCCGACGACGCCCCGGCGCGGGCGCTGCAGGTGATGTTCGTCCTGCGGGAGCTGCGGGCGGCCGTTCATTTCAAGGTTCTTGCCGACTCCGGTATCAGCCCCGTGGAAGCGCACATGCTGAACAAGGGCCGGGAGTACACCAAGATGTTCGCTTGGCCGGAGCCATTCGCCGACGGATCCGACAAGAAGGACCGCTACGCCGAGGTCGAAGAGGCGACCAACCGCCATATGGGTGAGATCTTCGCTGCCGCGCTAAACCCCGCTGAGGCAACAGAACTCGCCCGATTGAGCGCCGACGCCCTGGCGTCGCTGAAGGCGGCATGTCAGGTAGCGGGCGCAACGAAGGGAGTGCAGTGAACGAGGAGCAACGCATTGCGATGGCTTCGCGGCCCGGTTTTATCGCCGCGCTGGATCAAAGCGGCGGAAGCAGTCCCAAAGCCCTTAAGCTGTATGGGATTTCGAAAGACGCGTACGACAGCGACGAGAAGATGTTCGATCTCATTCATGAGATGCGCGAACGCATCATGTTGAGTCCGAGCTTCTCCGGCGATCACGTGCTCGCCACCATCCTCTTCGAGCAGACCATGGACCGAACCATCGACGGCAAAGACACCGCGGCGTTCCTCTGGGAGCACAAGCGCGTCGTGCCGTTCGTCAAGGTCGACCAGGGCCTCGACACTGCCGAGAATGGTGTGCAGCTCATGAAGCCCATGACGAAGCTCGATTCCCTCCTGGATCGCGCCGCCGAAAAAGGCATCTTCGGCACCAAGATGCGCTCGTTCATTCAGGAGCCGAATGACGACGGGATCAAAGCCATCGTTGACCAACAATTCGACTACGCGTACCAGATCGCCGAGCGCGGACTCATGCCGATCATCGAGCCCGAGGTGAGCATCAACAGCCCCGACAAGCCCCGAGCCGACGACCTGCTGCTGGCGGCGCTGAGCACGAAACTCGATGAGGTGCCCGCAGATACACAGGTCATGCTCAAGCTGACACTGCCCACTAAGGACGACCTCTATACACCGCTGCTTGCGCACCCCCGGGTGCTGCGCGTGGTGGCCTTATCCGGCGGATACAGCCTCGCGGAAAGCTGCGCGATACTGTCCCGCAATCACGGCCTCATCGCCAGCTTTTCGCGTGCCTTGACCGAGGGCTTGATGGTGGATCAGACCGATGCGGAATTCGACGAGAAGCTAGGGTCGAATATCGAACAGATCTATGCTGCGTCGGTGACGTAGGGTCAGGCGCAACGAGGGGCGGCCGGTCACACGGCCGATTTTTCCAGCACGTGGACGCCGCACGCCGAGCCCAGGCCAATCACGTGAGCCAGGCCGACCTTGGCGTTGCTGATCTGTCGATCCCCGGCCTCGCCGCGCAGGTGGTGGCAGATCTCCCAGATGTTGGCGATGCCGGTAGCTGCGATGGGGTGGCCTTTGGACTGCAGCCCGCCGGACACATTGACCGGCGTGGCGCCGTCGCGCCACGTGGCACCCGAGTTGAAAAACTCTGCTGCTCCGCCTTCTTCGCACAACATCAGGTTGTCGTAATGCACCAGCTCCGCGGTGGCGAAGCAGTCGTGCAATTCGACGAGGTCAAGATCACCGGGACCAATCCCGGCCTGCTCGTAAGCGGTAGCGGCGGCGTTGCGGGTCAGGGTGTTGACGTTTGGCAGGACCTGACAGCCCTCTTCGTAGGGGTCGGTGGTCAGCACCGACGCCGACACCTTCACCGCACGCCGACGTTGTTCCAGCGAAAGCGACTTCAACGTCTCGCCGTTACACACGATGGCCGCCGCGGCACCGTCGCAGTTGGCCGAACACATCGCACGGGTATTCGGGTAGGCGATCATCACGTCGTTCATGATCTGCTCCAGGGTGAACCTTTTCTGATATGCGGCAAGCGGATTGAGCGTCGAGTGGGCGTGGTTCTTCTCGCTGATCCTGGCGAACAGCTCAAAGCTGGTGCCGCCGTATTTGTGTCCGTATTCGGTACCGATCTGGGCGAACACACCTGGCATGGCCTCGGTGCCGATCCGCCCGTCGACCGGTGCGACCGCGCCGTAGCGGCCCTGCGGCGCCCACACGTCGCCGTCGGATTTTGTCTTCCCGCCACCTCCGAGGAGGCCTGCGCCGGAGAGCTTTTCGACGCCGACCGCCATTCCGTACTCCGCCTCGCCGGCCTTGACGGCCATGATCGCGGTGCGCAGCGCGGTGGCCCCGGTGGCGCAGGCGTTCGCCACGTTGTACACCGGGATGCCGGTCTGGCCGATCTGTTTCTGCAGTTGCTGCCCGATACCGGCATTGGCGGCCATCAGGTTGCCGGCCGCCAGCACGCCGATGTCGGCCATCGTCACCCCCGCATCGGACAGCGCACTCATCGCGGCTTCGGCCGCCAGGTCGACGGTGTCGCGGTCAGGGTGTTTGCCGAACTTGGTCATCCGGATGCCCAGGATCCAGATGTCGTCACTGGCGCTCATCGGTGCTGCTCCTTCGTGATTCGGTGCACTCACTCGGCGGGCTCGAAGCCGAAGCCGATCGCCTCGGTGCCTTCGGAGTCCATGCCGATCGGGTAGGTGGCCAGTCGCACCTTCATCCCGTCCCGCACGTGTGTGGGGTCGGGCTCGACGTTGACCAGGTTGGCCCGGACCTGGGTGCCGTCGCAGTCGATGACGGACGCCACGAACGGGGTGGGGATTCCTGGCGCGGCGAAGGTGACGATGGTAAATGTGCGCACGGTGCCCTCGGTTGCGACCGCGACGGTGGTGAAGTCGGTCGCGAAGCAGTTGGCGCACGCGTTGCGGCGATCGAAGAATCGGGCACCGCAACCGGTGCATTCCCGGGCGATGAGGTGCGGTTCGCCGTCGTCGAGCACGAGATAGTCGACCAAGGGGATCTGCCCAGGCATCGGAACCTCCGTCGCGTCGTCGGACATGAAGAATCCTTGCACGGCACGCCCAGGAAATTCAGTTGACCACCCACCGGCCACCTGTCACCCTGGACCGCTGCCTACCAAACCAACAACCGCAACAAGGCGATGACTCTCACCGATGACGAACTGACCAACCTGACCGCCGGGATCACCGGCGGTGATTCCGCGCACCGTCGAGCCATCGACGACGTCGGCGCCGGGCTGGATGGCCTGGACTACGGTGTACGCCCCGCGCTGCGGGCCCTTGGGGAGCTGCTGGTCGGTGTCGCCGAGCGCGAAAGGGCGGAGAACGCAGACCGATTCACCGCTCGCTGCCTGGGCGTGCCGGATTGCGGGTACCTGCTCGACGAGGAACGGGAACTCAATCCGGTGACCCGGTTGACCACCGCGCTGGCGCTCGCGGAATGGATCGAAACGCACGTCGACGCCTGCGAGATCGGTCCTGGTGAGCAGGCTTACCCGCCGAAGTGGACACAGACCGAGATCGGAGACCAGCGCTACCGGCACCCGCTGTGTCTGCGCGTGCATTTCCCGGCCGGGTCGCTGCTGGATGACGCGGGATGCGTCATCCACATCGAGGCACGCGACAGCATCATGCATTCGGCCGAAGTGAGCGCATTCGTCACGCCGGACAACCAGGCCCGCGCTCGTGTCGTGTTGGACCGGCTCGCCGAACGGGCCAACCAGCTAAACCCCTATCGGGGACGGGCGGTGCGCGCTGCCAACAACCAGGGACTCAGCTTCACCGTCATCGAATTGCCCTCGACGATCACCCGGGACACAGTCATCGTCCCCGACGAGGTGTGGACCGAGGTCGACCTCGGCATCACCGCCGTGCGCGACCGCCACGAAGTGCTCAGGGCGCACGGTCTCGGGACACGGCGCGGCGTTCTGCTGTGCGGACCGCCCGGCACCGGCAAGTCTGCGGTGAGTGCGGTAGTGGCCCGTGAGGTGGTCGGCGAGTTCACCGTCATCTATGTCGAGGCCAAGGCGGGCGAAGCCTTGCTGACTGCCGTGGTGCAGGAGGCTCAACGCCTGGGCGGCCCGGTGCTCATCGTCTTGGAAGACGTCGATCTGTGGTGCCGCAGCCGCTCGTCCAGCGACGGTGGCCTGTCGGAACTGTTGCAGGCGATGGAGATCGAAGCCGATGCCCGCATCTTGGCGTTGGCGTCCACCAACGACGCCGCGACGCTGGACAAGGCCGCGATCCGCACCGGGCGGTTCGACTCTGTCGTCGAGGTCGGATACCCCAGCCGCGCCGATTCGGCCCGCATCCTGGCGGCGTTGATTCGCGACATCCCCGGCGGATGCCACGTCGACACGGCAGCGGTGGTGGCCGCACTTCCCGAGCGGACCAGCGGTAGCGACATCCGCGAGGTCGTGCGCCGGGCGGTGCTGGCCGGCGACAACGGAAAGATCAGCACTGCAACGCTTTTGGCAGAGATTGGCAACGGCCGCTATCGGGCTGCGGTGCCGGCCGGCCTTTACCTGTAAGCGTCTAACGCGTGCTTTCGTCAGCGATCTCATCGCTTGATTGCTGCGACGCCGGTGCGTCTGGATCACCGTCCTGGTGTTCCAGCTGCTCCTCCTGGACGCGCTGCGCTGCAGTGGTCTCCCGGGCGTCCGTGGGCACTGGCGCGGTGGTGCTGTCGTCTTGCTGCTGGGAATCCATTCAGGCTGGATCGCCGGTATCGCGCGTTCCGAAACGCGACGGGCGTAACCGAACGGCAACCCCAACACATACGGTCAGAGCATGAACTTTGACGAGTACCGGACCTACGATGCCACCGGGTTGGCCAAGCTGGTCCTTGATAAGGAGGTATCCCCGGCCGAGCTGCTCACGCTCGCCCGGGATCGGGCCGCGGCGGTCAATCCTCGCATCAACGCGATTGTGCGCGATGTCCCGGCCTCGCCGACCGACCAGCGGGACGGCCCGTTCGCCGGCGTCCCCTTCTTGATCAAAGACCTGGCCCAGGACTACGCGGGCCTGCCCAGCTCGCAAGGGTCCCGCGCCCTGATGTCCACCCCCGTCGTTGAGCACTCGACCATCGTGCAGCGCTGGATCGACGCCGGGCTGGTGATTTTCGGCAAGACTAACCTGCCGGAGTTCGGGGCGAAGGGGATCACCGAATCCGAAGCGTGGGGCCCGGCGCGCAACCCGTGGGACCTGCAGCGAACACCGGGTGGATCTTCGGGAGGGTCGGCCGCGGCCGTCGCTGCCGGCATCGTGCCATGCGCGGGCGCCAACGACGGCGGTGGCTCAATCCGCATCCCGGCGGCCTGCTGCGGCCTGGTCGGCCTGAAACCGGGTCGCGGGCTCACCCCGATGGGTCCGACGGCCGGCGAATCCATGCACGGGGCGGCGGTGCACGGCGTCGTGTCGCGAACCGTCCGCGACACCGCGGTGATGCTGGACGTCATATGCGGTGGAGAGCCGTCCGGACCCTACGTGCCCGGTTTGCCCGCGGCGCCGTTCGCGTCGGCGGTGGGGCAGGAGCCCGCGAAACTGCGCATCGGCGTGCGGGTGCCGTCGGCGATCACCCCGAACCCGCACCCCGAGGCGTTCGCTGCCGTCGAGGCGACTGTTCGCACCCTGACCGAGCTCGGGCACCACGTCGACGAGCTGCCGCAGGCGCCGTACGACGACGCCGCCCTGGCCCGGGACTTCTTGCTGACCTGGTTCGTTCACGTCGCCTGGGAGGTGGCCGACGCCAAACGCACCAGCGGCGCTGGCAACGAGGCGTTCGAACGCGACACGCTGATCATGGCCGCGGTAGGTAGTGCGACCGGCGCTGTCGCGTATGT
>JALHRH010000100.1 GCA_022841565.1 Mycobacterium sp.
TCAGGCACGTCGAGGTCTTTCGGGTGAGGTGTGTAGGAACCCTCATTTTCGGAAGACCTCGACCCCTATCCCGGCAACGACGCGCCTACCATCACTACACCCTCATCTGCGAAGAGCCGCTTTATAACCTGGTCGAAGCTACCGTATCGCGATGTTTAGATAGCGTAGTGGAGGCTTTAGAGGCAACAGGTCGTAAGCCAAGTGAGCTAAATCCCGCATTACGAAAGGAGTGGGTCCGCGCAATCGCCCGAACCCACGGTGACCTCAATCCAGGTAACCGCTTGGCGGCTGCGGTTGCATTATGCGATCACCTGCTGAATCAATTGCCGATCACCCAATTTAAAATCGAGGCAGGCGGCGGAGGCAACTGGGATGATTCTGCAATCGAAGCGATGTGCGTTAGAGTTGGCTGCACCTTTACCGTTAGCCCCGATGTGTATACCGCTGCAAAGAGGCATGTGCGTGATGAAATGGGGGCATTGAAACTCGTGAAAGATCGGAGAAACGGATTGGCTCATGGCTCGCTGTCCTTCGTGGATTGCAGTGATGGGGTTACAGTTGGAGAACTCCGCCAACTTGCAGTGTCGGTTGGCGACTATCTTCGTGCAGCTGTTGCAAGCTTTACGACTTTCATTGAAACGAATATTCATGTACTATCTTTGTCTTCCGCAACGGCGGGAGGGCAGTGATGCCTTCGACAAGTCGACCGGGCGAAATTCGAGCCGTTGATCTTTTCTGTGGTGTAGGAGGATTAACTCACGGGCTAGCACAGGCCGGCATTAATGTATTGGCAGGATTTGATGTTGATCCGGCCTGCCGTTATGCATACGAACAGAACAATACAAGCAAGTTTGTCGAGTGCGACGTTAACCATCTCGGCGCTCATCGACTGCAGAATTATTTCACAGGCGGCGGCATCAGCCTGCTGGCTGGCTGTGCTCCGTGTCAGCCATTCTCAACGTATAGTCGTTCGGGGCGCAGCAAAACGGGATGTAATGACTGGCAGCTACTCCGAGCTTTTGGTCGCCTGATCGCACAAGTTCAGCCCGACTTGGTGACGATGGAAAACGTTCCCCAGCTTGCCGATCACGCGATATATGGTGAATTTCTGCAGAAACTAGACGGCTACTTTGTAGACTGGTCGATTGTTGATGTAGCAACTATCGCCGTGCCTCAATCGCGTAAACGACTGGTACTCCTCGCATCAAGGCTTGGCGCAGAGAACCTGAAATTAACTCAGCCGCCAGCCGGCGTCGTTACAGTGCGTGACACTATTGCGAAATTACCACGAATTGGCGCCGGCGAGTCATGCGGCCAAGATCCCTTGCACGCAGCGCCCCGGCTAAGCCCTTTGAATCTTGAGAGGATCCAGAATTCAAAACCCGGGGGAACATGGCGAGACTGGCCTGCAGACTTGCAAGCTGACTGTCATCGTCGCACAAGTGGGGCGACGTATCCAAGTGTTTATGGGCGCATGGAGTGGGATAAAGTGGCACCCACGATTACGACCCAATGTTTTGGTTACGGGAACGGTCGATTTGGCCATCCCGAGCAAGACCGCGCAATATCTCTGCGTGAAGCCGCAATGCTTCAAACGTTCCCGTCCAGATACAAGTTCGTTCCGCCGGGCGGTGCAATTAGGTTCAACGTACTTGGCCGGCTTATTGGCAACGCCGTCCCCGTGAGGATGGGCGCCGTCATCGGGGAAACGTTGGTGAGGCATGTACGCGCTCTCGAAGGACATTGACTAACAAACACTAATCGAGTTCAAAACGCGGTGAAACCACAGTCGGTTGTCGCCCGTCTGCTTCCTACCAATAACCAAGGCAGGCGTGACCGCGCACATACCGCCCACTCGATTATCTCTGAGCTTACATACCCGGCCGCGAGTTTGCAGCCGACTGGTCACAAACGAGATCTGAGCGAGTGCGGCAGCTTCCGATTCAACCAGGTCACGCTCCGCCGACAAAGCTAACCCAGAATCAACCCCGACGTCGGCACACCCGTCCCCGCCGTCACGAGCACATGCTCGACGTCCGGCACCGGGTTCACGGAAGTACCGCGCAGCTGCCGAACCCCTTCGGCGATGCCGTTCATGCCGTGAATGTAAGCCTCGCCGAGCTGCCCGCCGTGAGTGTTGATGGGCAGCCGTCCGCCGATCTCGATCGCACCGTCGGCAACAAAGTCCTTAGCCTCACCCCGGCCGCAGAATCCCAACTCCTCCAACTGAATCAGCGTGAACGGAGTGAAATGGTCGTACAAAACCGCGGTCTGAATATCCGAAGGCTGCAACCCCGATTGCGCCCAAAGCTGCTGACCCACCACACCCATCTCGGGCAAGCCGAGCTCGGGCCGGTAGTAACTGACCATCGTGTACTGGTCGGGACTCGAGCCCTGAGCCGCCGCTTCGATGACGGCCGGACGGTGCTTGAGGTCGCGGGCCCGCGCAGGCGACGTCACCACGATCGCCACCGCACCGTCGGTCTCTTGGCAGCAGTCCAGTAGCCGCAACGGTTCGGCGATCCACCGCGAATTCTGGTGGTCCTCAATGGTTATCGGCTTTCCGTAGAAATACGCCTTGGGGTTCTTGGCGGCGTGCCTGCGGTCGGCCACCGACACCGCGCCGAAGTCCCGGCTGCTAGCACCGGACCAATGCATATACCGTCGGGCGATCATCGCCACCTGCGCGGCGGGCGTGGAAAGCCCGTGCGGATAAGAGAACGAGTTGTCCACACCCGTCGAATCAGCGTTCTCCATGAGCCGAGTTTGCACCTGGCCGAACCGCATCCCAGAGCGTTCGTTGAAGGCGCGGTAGGCCACCACCACGTCAGCAACCCCGGCGGCCACCGCAATCGCGGCCTGTTGCACCGTCGCACACGCCGCACCACCGCCGTAGTGGATCTTGGAGAAAAACTTCAGATCCCCGATCCCGGCCGCGCGCGCCACCGCGATCTCGGTGTTGGTGTCCATCGTGAACGTCGTCAACCCGTCGACATCTGCCGGCGAAAGACCCGCGTCGTCCAACGCATCCCGCACCGCTTCGGCGGCCAGCCGCAACTCACTACGCCCGGAATTCTTGGAGAAATCAGTGGCACCAATGCCGACAATCGCGGCTCGACCCGACAACACTAAACGTCCCCGATCGTCAACGTCACCGTCGCAATGACGTGGTTGCCAAGGCTGTTGGCGCCTATCACCTTTACCGTGATCAGCCCGTCGTCAACCGCCGTCACCTCACCGGAGAACGTCACCGTGTCATAGGCGTACCACGGCACCCCAAGCCGTAGTCCGATCGACTTGATCAACGCCGCGGGCCCGGCCCAGTCGGTGATGTATCGCTGGACTAGACCCGTGTCAGTCAGAATATTGACGAATATGTCCTTCGAGCCCTTGGCCTGAGCTTTGTCCCTGTCGTGATGGACATCTTGAAAATCCCTGGTAGCCAGCGCCGTTGAGATGATGAACGTCGGATCCCCGTAAAGCTTGAGCTCAGGCAGCTGCAAACCGATCTCGACAACCGGCGCGCTCATGCGTCCGGCTCCCAGGCATACAAACTCCATTCCGGCCCGGAATCCCCAGCCGGAAAGTCGATATACGTTGCGCGGACCGGCAATCCGATCTCCACCGCGGCGGGATCGGCGCCGCGCAGCTCGCCGAGCATCCGGACACCCTCCTCCAGTTCCACCAGCGCAATCACGAAAGGCACAGTGCGACCAGGCACCTTTGGCGCATGGTGTACGACATAACTGAACACCGTGCCGCGCCCGCTGGATACCACGTAGTCGATCGGATCGGCCGGATCCTGCCAGAGCGCCGGCACCGGTGGGTGCTGCAGTGCTCCGCCCGGGAGCTGCTGGATTCGCAGCTCGTGCACCTTGACACCCTCCCAGAAGAACGCGGTGTCGCGCGACGACGCCGGCCGCATCATGGCGTCGGCATCCAGGTCGTCCGGGACCCCGGAACCTGACGAAGAACCAGCAGGCTTGAATTTCAATATGCGCCAGTTCATCTCGGCGACATCTTCGTCACCGACCCGCCACACGATGTGCTGGTTGATGAAGAAACCTTCGCCCAAGGCGGTCTGTTTGGGCCCCAGCACCTCACCCATCTCAGCAGTGACGCTGACCTCCTCACCGGGCCGCAGATAGCGGTGATAGGTCTGCTCGCAGTTGGTCGCGACCACCCCGATGTAGCCGTTGTCGTCGAACAGCTTCATCATCGGGCCGATGGGGTCGTCGTCCGGACGTACACCATTCAGCCCAAACATGGTCCACACCTGGATCATTGCCGGAGGCGCAACGAGCCCCGGGTGTCCCACGGCGCGCGCCGCGGCCTCGTCCACGTAGATGGGGTTGCGGTCGCCGATCGCCTCTACCCAGTTGTTGATCATGGGCTGATTCACCGGATCCCGCCCAACGCGCGGTTTTCCGCCGCCAGCCGCGGCGATCTCCGCGATGGCGGCATGCAGATCGCTCATCGAGGCACCCTCGGCACCTTCAGGCCGGCAGCTGCGATCATCTCGCGCATCACCTCGTTGACACCGCCACCGAAGGTGATGACCAAATTGCGTTTGGTCTGGGAGTCCAACCACGAGAGCAGTTCGGCAGTTTCGGGCTCTGCCGGGTTCCCGTATTTGCCGACGATCTCCTCGGCCAGTCGTCCGATATACTGAATCTTCTCGGTGCCAAAGACTTTGGTCGATGCCGCATCAGCCACATTGATGTCCTCGCCGGCGGCGGCCACCTGCCAGTTCAGCAGTTCGTTGATCCGCCACATCGAGTAGATCTCACCGAGCGCCCGCTTGACGTCGCGATGATCGATCGGAGTGACGCCGTTGCCGCCGGGTTTGGACGCCCAGTCGTGCAGGCGGTCATAGATGCCGGCCGTCCGCCCGGCCGGTCCGAGCATCACCCGCTCGTTGTTGAGCTGGGTGGTAATCAGCTGCCAGCCGCCGTTCTCCTTACCGACCAGCATGTCGACGGGCACCCGCACGTCGTTGTAGTACGTCGCGTTGGTGTGGTGCGCTCCGTCGGACAGGATGACCGGCGTCCAGGAATAACCAGGATCTTTGGTGTCGACGATCAGTATCGAAATACCTTTGTGCTTCACGGCTTCCTGGTCGGTGCGGCACGCCAGCCAGATGTAGTCGGCATCGTGCCCACCGGTCGTCCACATCTTCTGGCCGTTGACGATGTACTCATCGCCCTGGCGTACCGCCGTGGTCCGCAGCGACGCCAGGTCGGTGCCGGCCTCGGGTTCGCTGTAGCCGATCGCGAAGTGCACCTCGCCGGCCAGGATCGCCGGCAAGAACTTCTTCTTCTGCGCCTCGGTGCCGAACTGCTGCAGCACCGGGCCCACAGTCTGCAGCGTCACCGCGGGCAGGGGCACCTCAGCCCGGTGCGCCTCGTTGACGAAAATCGACTGCTCGATCGGCCCAAAACCCAAGCCTCCATACTCCTTTGGCCAACCGACGCCGAGCTTGCCGTCCTTACCCATCCGGCGGATCACCGCCCGGTAAGCCTCGTTGTGACGGTCCTGCTCCATCGCTTTCGCCTCGTCGGTCGAAATCAAATTGGAGAAGTATTCCCGTAGCTCCGCTTGCAGCTGCCGCTGCTCGGGAGTCAAGTCGATAAACATTTACACTCCAACCAAATCGAGCCGATGTGACGGCCCGCCCAGCAGACGGGTCAGGTCCTTGATCGTGGAGTAGTACCGGTGCATCGGGTAGGTGATGTCCATGCCCATGCCGCCGTGCAGGTGATGGCAGGTCTGCATCACCGGCGGCGCCTGTGAAGCCAACCAGTACCCGAGTACATCCAGATCGCTACCGGCATCGCGCCCCTCGGCCAGCTTCCAGATCACCGCCTTGGCCGCCAAATCGATAGTGCGCGAAGCGATGTAGACCTCCGCCAACTGTGCCGCCACCGTCTGGAATGTCGACAGCGGCCTGCCGAACTGCTTGCGCCCAGCCACGTAGTCGGCCGTCAGCCGCAGCGCCCCGGCCACCAAGCCGGCAGCGTAAGCGCCAATCATGGCCAGCACCAACTGATTCACCCGCGTCGCCGAAGCACCCGCCAGCACATCGGCGTCGGCGACCGCGACGTCAGCGAACGTCACCGTGTACTCGTCGGAGCCGTTGGACGTCGGGGTACGGACCAGCCGCACTCCATCGGCCGTCGGCGACACCACCACAACGGCACTGTCGGCCGTCACCAGCATCCAGTCCGCGGATTCCGCGAACCCAACCCCGACTTTCACGCCCGACAGCCGACCGTCACGCAACGTAACCGACGGACGGTCCGGCAGCGCAGACCCGGGCTCGTTGAGCGCGCCGGTCAGCACCCCGCCGTCGACAACGCCGGCCAGGAAGCGGTCCTGCTGCTCCTGGGACGCCAGGTCGAGCAGGGGCACCACGCCATAGCCCAAGGTCACCAATGCCGGGGTGATGGCGCCATGGCGTCCCGCTTCGGTGAGTACCGTGCCCACCTCGGCCAGCCCGACGCCGTCACCGCCCAGCCGTTCTGGCACCGCCAATGCCGTTACCCCGCCATCCGCCAACGCTCTCCAGCTCAGCTCCCGGTCCAGAACCGAGGTGACGACGTCGGCAACGGCTTCTTGCTCTGCGCTGAGGTCGAAGTCCATCTCGTCTTTCTCACCGATCAATGCTGCACCGGGCACTTGCCGGTGTAGTCGACTTGCCAATGCTTGATGCCGTTCAGCCAGCCGGACCGCAACCGCTCGGGTTCCGAAATCGGCGTGAGGTCGGGCATGTGGTCGGCGATGGCGTTGAAGATCAGGTTGATCGTCATCCGGGCCAGGTTGGCCCCGATGCAGTAATGCGCGCCGGTGCCGCCGAAGCCGACGTGCGGGTTGGGGTTGCGCAGGATGTCGAACTTGAACGGGTCTTCGAAGACCTCTTCGTCGAAGTTCGCCGACCGGTAGAACATCAGCACCCGGTCGCCCTTCTTGATCTTGACACCGGACAACTCGTAGTCCTCGAGCGCGGTGCGCTGGAAGCTGGTGACCGGCGTAGCCCACCGGACGATCTCGTCGGCCGCGGTCTCCGGGCGCTCCTTCTTGTACAGCTCCCACTGTTCGGGGTTCTGGGAGAACGCGATCATCCCCTGCGTGATCGAATTCCGGGTGGTCTCATTGCCGGCCACCGCGAGCATTATCACGAAGAACCCGAACTCGTCGTCGGAGAGCTTCTCGCCGTCGATGTCGGCCTGGACCAGTTGGGTGACGATGTCCTCACCCGGATTTTTGGCCCGGTCCTCGGCCATTTTCATCGCGTACGTGATCAACTCTGCCGACGATGCCTTCGGGTCGATGTGGGCGTACTCCGGGTCATCGGTGCCGGTCATTTCGTTGGACCACTCGAAGATCTTGCTCCGGTCCTCCTGCGGCACTCCGAGCAAACCGGCGATTGCCTGCAGCGGCAGTTCGCACGCCACCTGTTCGACGAAGTCACCCGAACCCGCGGCTGCCGCGGTTGCGGCGATCTGCTGGGCGCGCTCGTTGAGCTCATCCTGAAGACGTCCCACGGCACGCGGGGTGAATCCGCGGGAGATGATCTTGCGCAGTCGGGTGTGGTGCGGTGCGTCCATGTTCAGCATGACGAACCGCTGAACCTCGATATCTTCGCGCGCCATGTCGTTGTGGAACCGCGGGATGACACCGTTCTCATAGCTGGAGAAGATGTCGCTGCGCCGTGACACCTCCTTGACGTCGCTCAGCTTGGTGATCGCCCAGTAGCCGCCGTCATTGAAACCGCCGCCCTTGCCGGGGGCCTGCTCGTTCCACCAGACCGGGGCGGTGGCACGCAGCTCGGCAAACTCCTCGACCGGCAGGCGCTCGGCGTAGATGTCGGGATCAGTGAAATCGAACCCGGGCGGAATATTGGGGCTGGGCACGCTACTTCTCCTTTGAATTGCGGTCTGCACCGACTCACGATCACCAGACACTAGCTCTCCTAGTGTTGCACTGCTGCCAGTAAAACATGCCTTCACCGCAGACAAAAGGAGCCGAACCATCCTCGCTTGTCATAGTAATGAAACGTGTTCTAGCCTGGCCTCATGGGTAACCCGGTAATCGTCGAAGCCACTCGCAGCCCTATCGGAAAGCGCAATGGATGGCTATCAGGACTGCACGCCACCGAACTGCTCGGGGCGGTGCAGAAGGCGGTGGTCGAGAAGGCCGGGATGGCAGCCGGGGACGTCGAACAACTCGTCGGCGGCTGCGTGACGCAGTTCGCCGAACAGTCCAACAACATCACCCGGGTGGCCTGGCTGACAGCCGGTTTGCCCGAACACGTCGGTGCGACCACCATCGACTGCCAGTGCGGTAGCAGTCAGCAGGCCAATCACCTCGTGGCGGGGTTGATTGCGACCGGCGCCATCGACATCGGCATCGCCTGCGGCATCGAGGCGATGAGCCGAGTGGGACTGGGCGCCAACGCCGGCCCGGACCGCAACCTGATTCGCGCGGCGTCCTGGGACATCGATATGCCGAATCAGTTCGAGGCGGCCGAGCGCATCGCCAAACGACGCGGCATCACCCGCGAGGAAATCGACGCGTTCGGGTTCGCCTCGCAAGCCAAGGCCAAAAGAGCGTGGGACGAGAACCGGTTCGACCGCGAGATCTCCCCTATCGTGGCCCCGGTGCTCGACGAGAACAAGCAGCCGACGGCCGAGCGCGCCCCGGTCACCCGCGACCAGGGCCTGCGCGAGACCACGTTGGAGGGGCTGAGCCAGCTCAAGCCGGTGCTGGAGGGCGGCATCCACACGGCCGGTACCTCGTCGCAAATTTCCGACGGCGCGGCCGCGGTGCTGTGGATGGATGAGGCCGTGGCACGCGCGCATGGCTTGACCCCGCGGGCCCGGATCGTCAGCCAGGCCAACGTCGGCGCCGAGCCCTACTACCACCTGGACGGCCCCGTGCAGTCGACGGCCAGGGTGCTGGAAAAGGCCGGCATGAAAATCGGCGACATCGACGTCGTCGAGATCAACGAGGCTTTCGCATCCGTGGTGCTGTCCTGGGCACGGGTGCACGAACCCGACATGGACCGGGTCAACGTCAACGGCGGCGCCATCGCCCTGGGCCACCCCGTGGGTGCCACCGGTGCTCGGCTGATCACCACCGCGCTACACGAACTGGAGCGCACCGACCAGACCACCGCGCTGATCACCATGTGCGCGGGCGGCGCCCTGTCGACCGGAACCATTATCGAGCGCATCTAGGCGTTCAGCGGTCCGGCTGCGGATCCTAAGATGGGTCCATGTCCAAATCCCGCCCGCGTTTTCTGGATTCGCCGCTCACCGACCACTTCATCAAGTGGATGTCGCGACTGAACACGTGGATGTACCGCCGTAACGGTGGCGAAGGTCTGGGCGGCACGTTCCAGAAGATCCCCGTCGCCCTGTTGACCACCACCGGCCGCAAGACCGGTGAACCCCGGGTGAGCCCGCTGTACTTCCTGCGCGACGGTGACCGCGTCGTGGTGGCGGCATCCAAAGGCGGCGGGGCAAAAAACCCCATGTGGTACCTCAACCTTCAGGCCAACCCGAAGGTGCGGGTGCAGATAAAGAAGGAAGTGCTTGACCTCACCGCTCGCGACGCTACCGAGGACGAGCGGGCTAAGTACTGGCCGCAATTGGTGGACATGTATCCGTCCTACGAGGACTACCAGTCCTGGACCGACCGAACGATCCCGATCGTCATCTGCGACCCGGCTGCCTAAGGAGCACGGCCGAATGCACGATCGGCTGAACGACGTCGTCTCCGCCCAGTACGAGAAGTGGATCTACCCGGAGCCGATAGAAGATGTCAAGGAATGGCTCACTGACGGATGGCAATGGTTCGACCCCAGCCATGCCTCCGGAATCTTCTGGCCCGATCGTGAGTACCGTTCCGACATGGACATTCTGGTTGCCGGCTGCGGCAGCAACCAGGCTGCGATCATCGCCTACAACAACCGCTCGGCCCGGGTGGTTGCAATCGATGTCAGCCGGCGGTCCCTTGAGCACGAGCAGTACCTCAAAGAACGGCACGAATTGTCGAACTTGGAGTTGCACCGGCTTCCGATCGAAGAGGTAACGACGCTGGAACTCGACTTCGACCTGATCATCTCGACAGGTGTGCTTCATCATCTGGCGGACCCCTCCGCTGGCATGAAAGCGCTCGCCCACTGCCTGCGACCCGACGGCGCCATGGGGCTGATGCTCTACGCACGCTACGGCCGTTTGGGCGTCGAACTGCTGCAGTCGGTCTTCCGCGAGTTGGGACTGGGCCAGGACGAGGACGGCATCCGGTTCGTGAACGAGGCGATCACCATGCTGGACCCCAACCATCCCTTCCTGATTTATCGGGATGCCGCACCGGACCTGTATTACGATGCCGGACTTGTCGATACGTGCCTGCACGGCCGCGACCGCAGTTACACCACGAGCGGCTGCATCGACCTGCTCGAATCAGCCGGCCTGGTTTTTCAGCGGTGGTTCCACAACGCTCCGTACTACCCGCACGACATCAACAACCTGCCCGCGCCGGCAACCGAGTTTTACCAAAAGATGACCTCGCTACCCGAGCCGAAGATGTGGTCGATGCTAGAGAAGCTCCGGACCGCGAACTCGTGCCATTTCTTCCTGGCGTGCCATCCGGACCGGCCAACAGAGAGCTATGCCATCGACTTTACGTCGCCCGAGGCGCTGGATTATGTGCCGCGGATGCGACTGAGCTGCGGCCTTTCCGGCGCCGAGATCTCACGACCGCACTGGAGCATGACCCTCAACGCCGCCGAACTGCCCTACGCTCAACATGTCAACGGACAACGCACAATTCGCGAAATCGCGGCTGCCGTCGCTCGCAACGAGACGGATCCCTTCAAGCTCGAGCTGTACCAGAACTTCGGCCGCGGGCTGTTTCAGTCCCTGTGGCGCCTCGACTTCGTGGAGATGAGCCTGCAGGCGGTGCGGCGGCCTAACGGGCCTAACGCCGGCCTGACGCAGGCCTTGTCACCCGCCCGCTACGAACCCGCCCCGTAGACCGGGACCGGCGGCCGGGACTTGGCCAGCAGGTCGGTGACCACCGAACCCAATTCGGCCGGATCCCACCGCGCGCCCTTGTCCGTCTGCGGTCCGTGCGCCCACCCCTCGGCGACCCGGATCAGTCCACCCTCGACTTCGAACACCTTGCCGGTGACACCGCGGGATTCGACACTGCCCAACCACACCACCAACGGCGATACGTTTTCCGGCGCCATCGCGTCGAACCCGCCGTCCTGCGGCGCGGCCATGGTCTCGGCGAACACCGCCTCGGTCATCCGGGTGCGGGCGGCGGGCGCGATCGCATTGACCGTGATGCCGTACCGCCCCAATTCGGCTGCGCCGACGAGAGTCAGCGCAGCGATCCCGGCCTTGGCGGCAGAGTAGTTACCCTGCCCGACGCTGCCCTGCAGACCGGCGCCGGAGCTGGTGTTGATGATTCGGGCGCTGAGGTCGTCCGGGCCGACGGTGCCGGATTTTATCTGCCGCCGCCAGTATCCTGCCGCGTGCCGCAACGTGGCGAAGTGCCCCTTGAGGTGCACGCGGATGACGGCGTCCCACTCACTTTCGCTGGTGTTGGCCAACATTCGGTCCCGTATGAATCCGGCGTTGTTGACGAGCACGTCCAGGCCGCCAAAGGTGTCGACGGCCGTGTCGATCAGGTTCTGCGCACCCGTCCAGTCGGCGACGTCGTCGCCATTGGCGACGGCCTGTCCGCCGGTCGCGATGATCTCGTCGACCACCTGCTGCGCCGGGCTCTCGCCGGCCGATCCGTCCAGTCCGACACCGATGTCGTTGACCACCACGCGCGCTCCCTCGGCGGCGAATGCCAACGCATGCGCCCGGCCGATGCCGCGGCCCGCGCCGGTAACGACGACCACCCGCCCGTCAACCAAACCCATTGCCACTACTCCTTTTCCGTCACTTGTTGGCGCTCGAAGCCGCCAGATAAGATGGCGGCTCCCCACCGCCATGCACTTCCAGTGTCGCCCCGCTGATATATGAAGCCACGTCGGATGCCAAAAATGCCACCGCCCAACCGATGTCGGTGGGTTTGGCCAACCGGCCCAACGGCACGGTGGCCGCGACCCGAGCAATCGACTCGGCGTCACCGTAGAACAGTTCGGACTGTTCGGTCTCGACCATGCCCACTACTACCGCGTTGACCCTAATGGTGGGCGCCCACTCCACCGCCAAGGTGGTGGTGAGGTTTTCGAAGCCCGCCTTGGCCACACCGTAGGCGGCGGTACCGGGGGTGGGACGACGACCGCTCACGCTGCAGATATTCACGATCGAGCCGCCGCGCGGCTGGTTATGCATCACCGCGTGGGCGTGCTGCGACACCAACAGCGGGGCAAGCACATTGAGCTCGACGATCTTGCGATGAAAATTGTGCGTGGCCTCGGCCGCCAACACATAAGGAGAGCCGCCGGCGTTGTTGACCAACACGTCGAGGCGTCCATGCCGCTCCGCGATGGTGTGCATCAGGCGTTGGACCGACTCCTCGTCGCGGATGTCGCAACTGTGAAACTCGTGCGGAAAGCCCTCGACCGGCCGACGCGCGCAGGTGACAACGGTCGCGCCCTGCTCGGCGAAAACCGAACTGATGCCGGCCCCCACGCCTCGAACACCCCCCGTCACCAGCACCACTCGCCCGGACAGACCCAGGTTGATGCCGTCGGCCGTACCGGGGGCTGATTGGGGTGGGGTCACTGTGCTAGCGTACCAAGCAAGTGCTTGCTTAGGTAAATCACCCCATGCAAACTCAGCAGGAAGTGCCATGACCATCACCTCCACCACCGTCGAACCGGGCATAGTCGCGGTCACCGTCGATTACCCGCCCGTCAACGCCATTCCGTCGCAGGGATGGTTCGAACTTGGCGACGCCATCACTGCCGCCGGGCGGGACCCGCACACCCATGCGGTGATCCTGCGGGCGGAGGGCCGCGGCTTCAACGCCGGTGTCGACATCAAGGAAATGCAGCGAACCGAAGGGTTCACAGCGCTGATCGACGCCAACCGCGGTTGCTTCGCAGCGTTTCGCGCGGTCTACGAATGCGCGGTGCCGGTGATCGCCGCGGTCAACGGCTTCTGCGTCGGCGGCGGGATCGGCCTGGTCGGCAACGCCGACGTCATCGTCGCCTCGGACGACGCGACCTTCGGCCTGCCCGAGGTGGAGCGCGGTGCACTCGGGGCGGCCACCCACCTGTCCCGCCTGGTCCCCCAGCACATGATGCGGCGGCTATTCTTCACCGCCGCCACCGTGGACGCCGCCACCCTGCATCACTTCGGTTCGGTACACGAGGTGGTCCCCAGAGCCGACCTTGACGACGCCGCGCTACGGGTGGCTCGCGACATCGCCGCCAAGGACACCCGCGTCATCCGCGCCGCCAAGGAGGCGCTCAACCTGATCGACGTGCAACGCGTCAACGCGAGTTATCGCATGGAGCAAGGGTTTACCTTCGAGCTCAACCTCGCCGGCGTTGCCGACGAGCACCGCGACGCGTTCGCCGGAACGGCGAAGGGCAAGAAACCCTGATGGCCGACAAGCGCACCACCCTTGAGGACGCCGTCGCGCACGTGCGAAGCGGCATGACGATCGGCATCGCCGGTTGGGGATCACGGCGCAAGCCGATGGCTTTCGTGCGCGCCCTGCTGCGCACCGATGTCACCGACCTGACCGTGGTCACCTACGGCGGACCTGACCTGGGCCTGCTGTGTTCGGCCGGCAAGGTCAAGCGGGTCTACTACGGGTTCGTCTCACTGGATTCGCCACCCTTCTACGACCCGTGGTTCGCAAAGGCCCGCACCAGCGGGGCCATCGAGGCCCGGGAGATGGACGAAGGCATGCTGCGCTGCGGTCTGCAGGCGGCGGCACAACGGTTGCCGTTCCTGCCGATTCGTGCCGGGCTCGGCAGTTCGGTGCTGGATTTCTGGGAGGGCGAGTTGCAGACCGTCACCAGCCCCTATCCCACCGACGGCGGGCACGAGACGCTGATTGCCATGCCCGCGTTGCGCCTGGACGCCGCGTTCGCGCACCTCAACCTCGGCGACGCCAGAGGCAACGCCGCATACACCGGCATCGACCCCTATTTCGACGACCTGTTCCTGATGGCCGCCGAGAAGCGCTTCCTGTCGGTGGAACGCGTCGTCTCCACTGAGGAACTCGTCAAATCCGTGCCACCGCAAGCGTTGCTGATCAACCGAATGATGGTGGATGGAGTGGTGGAGGTCCCCCGTGGCGCCCACTTCACTACCGCCGCACCGGATTACGGCCGGGACGAGAAGTTTCAGCGGCACTACGCCGAAGCCGCCTCCACCGAAGCGGGCTGGCAGCAGTTTGTCGCCACCTATCTGTCCGGCAGCGAAGAGGATTACCAAGCCGCCGTGCGCAAATTCACAGCGGAGGCAGCACAATGACAGGCACCCGAGCCGAGATCTGCGCGGTCGCCTGCGCCGAGTTGTTCAGGGATGCAGGCGAAATCATGATCAGCCCGATGACCAACATGGCATCCATCGGAGCACGTCTGGCCCGATTGTCGTTCTCCCCCGACATCCTGCTCACCGACGGCGAGGCGCAACTGCTGGCCGGTACGCCGGCCCTGGGCAAGACCGGGCCGATCGAAGGATGGATGCCCTTCGGGCGCGTCTTCGAGACGCTGGCCTGGGGTCGGCGCCATGTGGTGATGGGCGCCAATCAGGTGGATCGCTATGGCAATCAAAACATCTCGGCGTTCGGCCCGCTGCAGCAGCCGACCCGGCAGATGTTCGGGGTGCGCGGCTCACCGGGCAACACCATCAACCACGCCACCAGCTACTGGGTGGGCAACCATTCCACCCGGGTGTTCACCGAGACCGTCGACATCGTCTCCGGCATCGGCTACGACAAAATCGACCCGGACAACCCGGCATTCCGGTTCGTCAACGTCTTCCGGGTGGTGTCCAACCTGGGCGTCTTCGACTTCGGCGGGCCCGACCGCACCATGCGCGCGCTCAGCCTGCACCCCGGCGTCGCACCTGACGACGTCCGCGAAGCCACCTCGTTCGAGGTGCACGGCCTCGATGAGGCCGGCGAATCCCGGCAACCGAGCGCCGACGAGCTGCGGCTGATCCGCGAGGTTATCGACCCGAAGGCGCTGCGCGACAGAGAGATCCGGTAGTGAGGCTCAAGACACCGCTGACCGAGTTGGTCGGCATCGAACACCCGGTGGTGCAGACCGGGATGGGCTGGGTAGCGGGAGCGCGGCTGGTGTCGGCCACGGCCAACGCCGGCGGGCTGGGCGTCCTAGCTTCGGCCACCATGACGCTGGACGAACTGGCCACAGCCATCGGAAAGGTTAAAGCCTTGACCGACAAGCCATTTGGGGTGAACATCCGCGCCGACGCCGCCGATGCCGGCGATCGCGTCGAACTGATGATCCGCGAGGGCGTCAAGGTGGCGTCTTTCGCGCTGGCGCCCAAGCCCGAACTGATCGCCCGGCTCAAAGAGGCCGGCGCGGTCGTCGTCCCGTCGATCGGCGCGGCCAAACACGCCCGCAAGGTCGCCGGTTGGGGCGCCGACGCCATGATCGTGCAGGGCGGCGAGGGGGGTGGGCACACCGGTCCGGTCGCCACCACCCTGCTGCTGCCGTCCGTGTTGGACGCGGTCCAGGGCACCGGCATCCCGGTGATCGCCGCGGGCGGCTTCTTCGACGGACGCGGACTGGCAGCGGCGTTGTCCTACGGCGCGGCGGGGGTGGCAATGGGCACCCGCTTTCTGCTCACCTCGGATTCCACCGTGCCCGACGCGGTCAAGCGGCGGTATCTGGAATCGGCCCTGGACGGCACCGTGGTTACCACCCGGGTCGACGGCATGCCGCACCGGGTGTTGCGCACCGGCCTGGTGGAGAAGCTGGAAAGCGGCTCGCGGGCAAGGGGTTTCACGGCGGCGGTGCGCAATGCCGGGAAGTTCAAGAAGATGTCGCAGATGAGCTGGCGATCGATGATCACCGACGGCTTGGCGATGCGGCACGGCAAGGAGCTGACCTGGTCGCAAGTGGTGATGGCGGCCAACACCCCGATGCTGCTCAAGGCCGGGCTGGTGGACGGCAACACCGAGGCCGGCGTACTGGCATCCGGTCAGGTGGCCGGCATCCTGGACGACCTGCCGTCGTGCGCCGAGCTCATCGAGTCGGTGGTGG
>JALHRH010000101.1 GCA_022841565.1 Mycobacterium sp.
CAGCACACCCTCACCGATGCCGTGCAGCACCGCCGCCTGAGTGCGGACCAGCTCGGCCATCTCGGCCGGCCGCAGACCGAGTGTCAACCCTCGCCATCGTCGTGCCAACGCCACCGAGCCCACCACGCCGATCAACAGCGCCGCGCCGCCCAGGGGCGCCAGCACCCGCAAATTCCTGGAGAACTGTTCGTCGAACTCTTTTGTGGAGATGCCGACGCTGACCATGCCCAGCAATCGGTTGGTCCCCGGTTGCACCACCGGCACCTTGGCAACGATCGACCGCCCCAAGGTGCCGGACTGGTGGACCACCTCTTCCTGCCCACGAAGGGCTTTCGAGGGATCGGTGCTGACCCGCAGCCCGAGCTCGTCGCGATTGGGATGCGCGAGCCTGATGCCCTGCGTGTTGATGATGACGACGAACAACACATGGGTGCGCTGCTCCACCCGGGAGGCCACGGACTGCAGCGGCCCGGTCGCCAGTTCATTGATCAAGGCGGGGGGCGCAGTCACGGTCGGCGTCAAGGGGATGCTTTCATAGCGCCCGATGTTGTTCAGCACAGTAGGGGAGGAGGCCACGACGCGGGCGATATCCATTGCGTGCTCCCCGTACTGCAGGTCGAGGCGATGGCGGTTGAACTCGGCGAAAAGCCCGAAAGCCACGATCAACGTCAGGGTGACCAGGACCAGTTGCAGCAACAGCACCCGGCTAGCGAGCCGCAAGTCGATGCGACCCCTGGTGCGCATGCAGGGGACCCTACCACGGCGGCTGAGCAGAATGCGCAAAACCGTCGAGGCATCGGCTGGGGCGCTGCGAAGCATGGCACCGCTACCATCGGCGCATGCGCGACTCGAAGATCCTGCTTACCGGGGTGACCGGACAGGTGGCCGCCCCGGTTGCCCTCGCCCTGGCGGCTTCCAACGAGGTCTGGGGCGTCGCCCGATTTACCGACGCCTCAGCGCGTGCCACCCTCGAGCAAGCGGGTGTGCACTGCGAAACGGTCAATCTGGCCGCCGGGGATTTCACCGGCTTGCCGTCCGACTTCGACTACGTGCTCAACCTTGCCGTCGCCAAAAGCGGCAAGTGGGACAAGGACCTGGCAGCCAACGCGGACGCGGTGGGACTCTTGATGGCGCACTGTCGTGGCGCGCAAGCCTATCTGCACTGCTCGTCAGCCGCGGTTTACGACCCGCCGGACGACGCCGTGCGCACCGAACGTGCCGCACTCGGGGACAACCACAAGCCGCTGTTCCCCACCTACTCGATCTCTAAGATCGCGGGCGAGGCCGTCGCCCGCTCGATGTCGCGTGTCCTCGGACTACCCACCACGATCGCCCGGCTGAACGTGCCCTACGGCGACAACGGGGGGTGGATGTTTTACCACATGGAGATGATCCTGAACGGTATCCCGATCCCGGTGCCACCGGGGGAACCCGCACGCTACAACCCGATCCACCAGGATGACATCATCGCCACCATCCCCAAATTGCTTGAGGTGGCTTCAGTTCCGGCGACGACGGTGAATTGGGCCGGCGATCACATCGTCAGTATCCAGGAATGGTGCACCTACCTCGGCACGCTGATCGGCCGCGAGCCGGTGTTCGACGAGAGCACCCAAGCGCTGCGCGGCAATCCCGTCGACGTGAGTCGGCTTCACGAACTCATCGGTGCCGGTGGCACAGTCGACTGGCAGGACGGAGTGCGCCGAATGGCGGCCAAGTTCCACCCGGAACTGGTCAGCCCGTAAATCACAGGTAGGTCAGCAGGCGTTCGGCGAACTCATCGGGGTGCTCCCGGTGCATGAAGTGCCCACCGCGGACTTCCTCGACGATGTATTCGTTCTCGAACATTCGCTCAGCGAACAGATAGTCCGAGGGTTCGACATTCGGATCATCCAGCCCAGCGAACACGACGCAAGGCACCGTGATCCGCGCTTTCAGTGACGCAGACGGGATTGGGGAAAGCTTTCGGTAGTACCCGAATGCCGCGTTCAGGCTGGCCGCGTTGGCGAAACAGGCACGAACGGCGTCGAACTCGCCGGGATCGGGGTTCCAGGTTGGCGACCATCGCCGATATATGGCCGGGAGCGCGGAAAAATCATTGCGCGCGAAGCGGTTCGGCGCGCCCGGCAGCTTATAAGCGACAAAGTGACGAGCTCCCCATATCTTCTTCAGCGACGGCTTGAGGGCCGCCGGGTGAGGGATACCGATCGCGAACAGCTTCGTCACCCGGTCGGGTGCGAGCGCGGTGGCACCATAGGCGGCCGATGCACCCCAGTCGTGACCAATAACGACGGCATCTCGGGCACCCAGCGCCTCGATCAACGCAAGGGGATCGCGTGCCAGGGTTTCCTGGTCTACATCTCGGTCGGGAATCGCGCTCGGATGGTATCCGCGCATGAACGGACTGACCGCGCGATATCCCTTGGCGGCGATCCGCGGCCGCAGGTCGTCCCAGGAGTGCGCCGTGTCGGGAAATCCGTGCAACATCAGGACCAAAGGGCCCGAGCCTTCTTCGAGATAGGCGAACCGCATGCCGTTAGCGTCGACGAACTGGGTCGCATCATCCATGCGGCGACGCTACGCCAATTGCCAGAGCGTGCACAGGGCAACGGCGGTCCCGTCTTGACAAGATCTTTGTAACGCGTTGTTCGACAGCCCATTGCAGCGCATCTCCAAACTCTAAGCCGTCCCGAAACGACAAATGGTCCCGATGGCTCGGGACCATTCGATAACGTCGGACGCTCAAAGTCGTTCGGGTTGGTTGCCTTTGCGGTAGCGGGTCAGGAAGCCGATCGCCCCGATGGCGGCGGCAGCGCCGACGAGCAGTGAGAAGACGATGTTGACGGCCATCGCCCCGGCGAACATGCCGAACGTCATCGAGATGTACAGCATCCAGAACAAGCGGAAGACGGAACCGGCCGCTACGAGGGCCAAGCTCACGCCGATCCACAGGCTCCACTGCCGGTCAACACGGTTGATCTGTGCCTCAATTCCGGCGGGGACGATGTTCATGTGCGGTTTCCTTTCGTGGCGCGCCGCCTTGGTGGCGTCGTCGTTACACGAAGTACAGAAGTGCCGCGCGGCTACCGATCCCAATATCGGCGCTTGCGTCAGGTGCGCTGCAGTTCGATGACCGGGATGACCCGGTCGGTCTTGGACTGATAGCCGCTGAATCCCGGCGCCTGCTCGACAATTCGCGAGTAGACAGCTTCGCGCTCGTCGCTGGGCAGTTCGCGGGCCCGCACGTCGTAGGCGTCGGTGCCGATTTCGATGTGCGCGACCGGGTTGGCGCGCAGGTTGTGCAACCATGCGGGGTCAACGTCGGCGCCGGCGTACGATCCGACGATCAGCAGCTTGCCGTCGATGTCAAAGGTCATCACCGGGTTGATGCGTTTCTTGCCCGTCTTGGCGCCGGTGCTGTGCAGCAGCAACAGCGTGGCCCCTTCAAATGGCCCGCCGACCTTTCCGCCGCGGGCGCGAAACTCGTCGATAATTTTGTTATTTTCAGACACATCCGGGCGATCAGCCATGCTCGGGTTCTCCTATCTTCCGGTGGTTCATCTCAGCCTGGAACATCCGATATTGCTCCGCGCGCCCGGGGCGGTGTCGGACCACCGACCAGCCAACCGCCAGCATTAGAAACCACGACGGGAACCAGGCGAGCGCAGTTGCGGTTTCCGGTTGGGTCGACAAGGTCCAGAGCACGAACGCGAAGAAGGCGAGGATCGCCCAGCACATCGTCGCGCCACCCGGCATCTTGTAGATCGAATTGGCGCGCCGTCGGGGATGCCGACGACGATAAACCAGGTAACTGACCACGATCATCGTCCATACGAACATGAACAACAGCGAAGCGACGGTCGTGATCACGGTGAAGACGCCGATCACCGAACCGCCCGCATAGAGCAGCAGAACCGAAATCAACAGCAGCGGAGCCGTCAACAACAGAGCCGATGCTGGGACACCGCCGCGGTTGAGTCGGCGAAAAACTGACGGCGCGCTGCCCGCCTCAGCTAGACCGAAAACCATCCGACCAGTGGAGAAGACACCGGAATTCGCCGACGAGGCCGCAGAAGTGATCACCACGAAGTTCACCACTGATGCGGCAGCACCGAGTCCGGCGAGGGCGAACATGGCCACGAACGGGGACCCACCGCTGGCGAAATGCCGCCAGGGCACCACCGCCAGCATCGCCAGCAGCGCGGCGATGTAGAAGATCGCCACCCGCATCGGGACGGCGTTGATGGCGCGCGGGAGGGTCCGGCGCGGGTCGGCGGTCTCCGCCGCGGCGGTTCCGACGAGTTCTACGCCCACGAAGGCGAAAAAAGCGATCTGAAAGCCACCGACGACACCCATGAACCCTTTCGCGAAGAACCCGCCGTCATTCCACAGGTTTTCCAACGTCGCGCGGTCGCCGTGAGGCGAGACGAAGCCGGTGGCCACCAGGACGACACCGACCACGATGAGCCCCAAGATCGCGGCGATTTTGATCAAGGAGAACCAGAACTCGACCTCTCCGAAATTACGCACGCTGAACAGGTTGAAGGCCAGCACCAGCGTGACCGTCACCAACGCCGGAACCCATGCTGGAAGGTCGGGCCACCAGAACTTGGAGTAGCCGACGATTGCCACCACTTCGGCGATACCGGTGACAACCCAGGCGAACCAGTAAGACCACCCGATAAAGAAGCCTGCGGCGGGACCCAGCAAGTCGGCTGAGAAATCCACGAACGACTTGTAGTTCAAGTTCGACAGCAGCAATTCGCCCATCGCGCGCAGCACGAAAAAGACGAAGAACCCGATGACCGCGTAGACCACGACGACCGCCGGGCCGGCTTGGGAGATCGTGCGTCCCGACCCCATGAACAGGCCGGTCCCAATCGCACCGCCAATTGCGATCAGTTGGAGCTGGCGGTTGGACAAGTCGCGATGCAAGTGGGCGACGGCGACTGCGTCCTGCTCGTCAGCCGACATCGAAACGCACCATGTCGACGACATGAGAGGTAGCTTCCGTGCGCTGCCGGTGTTTTCGCGGGAGCCCTCGGAGGCGGACATCTGGCCAGCGGCCAACCGCGGACTTGCGCGGAATCCTGTTCATACAGTTGAATTTTCGCTAGACCAGATAGACGCCGCCGGAAGTGAGGACGTCGCCCGCGGCCAGTTCACTCGTTGCGAGATTGCGAAACAAGATACCGATATTCTCGCCCGGCCCAGCGGTGTCCAGCTTCTTGCGGAAGGCCTCGATCGCGTCGACTCGCATCGGCGGCCCATCGTTGATCCGTACCTGATCGCCTGCGCTCAGCTGTCCGTACTCGACTCGGCCGGTTGCCACGGTGCCACGCCCTTTGATCGCGAACACGTCCTGGACAGTCATGCGGAACATAATGACAAACTAATCGATGAGTCCAACCATTCCCCACTGTCGCCACTGTCGACCTGCGGGATGCATGCTCGTCAGATGCTCGCCGAACCGAGTCCGATACCCCGCTGCTATCGAAGTCGTTTCGGCAGCAACCTATTTCACCGGATGAATCGACACGCGGCTCCGGCTGTCGACGCCTGTCGCCGGGTAACCGTAGGCTGACTGCGTGCGTTGGTTCCAACGGGTGAGAGAGGCCAGTGCGGGACAGCGCGTCACGCGGGCCGACCAACAACGGGCGGCGGATACGCTCGTCGAGCTCAACGCACTCAAAGCCGAACGGGAACGGCTGTTGCGCGACGGGGTAGTGGGCGTCGCCACCATTGTGGGCATTTGCGAGAACGTCGAGAGCACCTCGTTGGGCTACTGGCACGAACTGGAACTTGACGTCGAATTGACCGGCCGTGGCTCATACCGCGCAACGCGCCGGGTTGCCCAGGACCTGCTATCGGCCCCGCATATCACGGTTGGCGCGCACGTGCCGGTACGCGTCGATCCTCGAAACCTCGCTAAGGTGCTCGTCGTCACGACGCTCTAGGCCCTACGTGAGGCCCTACGTGAGGCCCTACGTGCTGCGCACGGCGAGCCGGGAGAGCAGCACGTCCGCGAGTTGCTCACCGCGGTCCTCTTGCAGGAAGTGCGCCGCGCCCTCGATGCGCACTTGCTCGCCCGCGGTGGGGATCAGATCGCAGAACAGCTGTCCGGCCTTGGGATAGGGGAAAACCGGGTCGGAGTCCGAAAAGGCAACCAGCGCAGGCTTATTCCAGCGGGAGAGCTCATCGCTGATCGCCTGCATCCGCGCCGCGCCCGGCGCGTCCCCGGTAATCGGAACGAGCAGGGGGAATTGGGCTGCGCCTGCCTTGGACTCGGCTGTGGGGAACGGCGCGTCGTAAGCGCCGATGACATCCTCGGATAGTTGGGTCGTGGTGGCGCTCTGTATGACGAAACCGACTGGCAGATCCGGGTTCTCCTCGGCGAAGTTTCGCCACGCCATGAAGCCTCTGGACACATGGCCGGTAAACAGTCCGGTGTTCATGATCATCAGGGCGCTCACCCGGTCGGCATTCTCCGTTGCCCACCGCAAACCAATCGGACCGCCCCAGTCCTGGACCACGATGGTTGCGTTGCGCAGGTCGAGTGCTCCCAGGACCTCAGCGATCAATTGGCTGTGCCGGTCGAAGGTGTACCACCGTCGGTCGGTTGGCTTATCAGAGCGGCCAAAGCCGACGAGGTCGGGCACGATCACCCGATGTCCGGCCGCGACGAGTGGCGGCAGCATCTTGCGGTACAGGTAGGCCCAACTGGGTTCGCCATGGAAACACACTACCGGCGCGCCTTCGCGCGGTCCCTCGTCGAGATAATGCATTCGCAGGCCGTCGACCTCGCGGTAATGGGGCGCGAAGCCGTACCCGGGCAAATTCATGAAGCGCGAGTCGGGTGTGCGAAAAACCTCCGGGGTCGTCGAACTCATCGCCGCGATCTCCATTCATTTGTGGGCCGATCACAACGTAACGGATTTTTGACCGACCAGTCAACTATCAAGTAGGCTTCCGCCATGCCTCGCAGGTCGGACGCCCGGGATCGCATTGTGTCGACCGCGGCCCGACTGTTCCTCAAGCGTAGTTACCACGACGTGGGCGTCGAGGAACTCTGCGCCGTAGCCGACGTCCGCAAAGGCAGCTTCTACCACTACTTTTCATCGAAAGCCGAACTGGCGAACGCGGTTGTCGACCTGCACCTGGCGGTGTTTCAGGCACGCCTGGCCAGCATGCCGGGGAGCACCCCGGCCGAGCGGCTGGCGGCTGTCCCGGATGCAATCGCCGGCATCCAGTCCGGGCTGCGCAGCCAGTTCGGACGGTTCGTCGGCTGCCCGTTCGGCAATCTGGCCGCGGAACTGTCGACCACTGATGAAGCCGTCCGTCGGCACCTGGCCGGTCGGCTAGCCACTCTCGAGGGCCACCTCGCGACAATCTGCCGAGACGCCGTCGCCGGCGGGACGCTCCGTGCCGACGTCGACCCCGATCGACTCGCCCACGCCGTCTTCGCGCACTACCAGGGGTTGATCCTGCTCGCCAAGCTGCATGGCTCGCCCGCATCCGATCTGGCGTCCGCGCTGCACGAATTCATCGGCGGCTACCTGAGCGACCCGGCTGGGTCACGCAGCTAGGTGATCTTCACCATCAGCTTGCCGACGTTCTTGCCGTCGAACAGCATGTTGATGGCCGTCGGCAGTTGCTCGAAGCCTTCGACCACGGTCTCCAGCGGCGTGAGCTTGCCCTCGCCGATCAAGCCGGCGATCTCGGCGATCGCTTCGGGTGCGCGGCCGAAATGATCCAAAACGATGAACCCCCGCACCATGGCCCGCTGAATGAGCAGATTGCCGAACGCGCGCGGGCCCGGCGGCGGGTCGGCCTCGTTGTAACCCGAGATCAGGCCACACAGCGCCACCCGCGCATTGATATTCAGGCGGGCGAAGATCGCGTCCATTATCTTGCCGCCGACATTCTCGAAGTCGACGTCGATGCCGTCGGGGGTGGCCGCGACCAACTGGGCATGCCAGTCGTCGGCCTTGTGGTCGACCGCCACGTCGAAGCCGAGTTCCTCGGTCAGCAGGGCACACTTCTCGGGGCCGCCGGCGATCCCGACGACGCGCGCGCCGTCCGCCTTGGCCATCTGGCCGGCCACCGAACCGACCGCGCCGGCCGCGGCCGAGACCACAACCGTCTCGCCGGGCGTGGGCTTCGCGATGTCGCGGATACCGATCCAGGCGGTCAGTCCCGTCATGCCGAGCGCACCCATGTAGGCGCTCGGCGAGACGCCCTCGGCGACCTGGACCGTCATCAACGGGTTCTGGTCGGATGCCACGACGTATTCCTGCCAGCCGAGCAGGCCTTGGACGACCTGGCCCACCGGATACTGAGAATTCTTCGACGCGACCACCTCGCCGATACCGCCCGCCCGCATGACCTCGCCGATCCCAACCGGGGGGAGGTAGGTCGGCACGTCGGTGATCCACATGCGGTTGGTCGGGTCCAGTGAGATCCAGTCGACGCGGACCAGCGCCTCACCGTCGCCGATCTCAGCGATCGACTCTTCACTGAGTTCGAAGGTCGTGGGCCCGATGCGTCCGGTCGGACGTTCATGCAGCAGAAAGCGGCGGTTTCGGTCAGCCATGACCGAACCGTACCCGACCCCGGATCGGCGCGATACGGGCGAATCCGGCCTGTCGGTAGCCGGTGCTATAACGCACCTATGGCAGGCACCGAAAACGTCATCACTCATGTTTCGGATACCGCGCGCTGGACCGCGTTGCACCGGGCCACCGAGTCAGCGCGCCCAGACGCTCTGTTCAAAGACCCGCTCGCCCAACGGCTCGCCGGCGAACAAGGCCACGCGATCGTCGCGCAGGTTCCTCGGTCGACACGCAACGGCTGGTGGCTGGTCGCGCGCACGAAAATCATCGACGACGCGATCCTGCAGGCGATCGCCGACGGCTGCGACCGGGTGCTGAACCTGGCCGCCGGGCTGGACACCCGCCCCTATCGGTTGCCGCTACCGGCGAATCTCACCTGGGTAGAGGCAGATCTGCCACAACTGCTCGAGGAGAAGACACGACTGCTCGCCGATCAGGAACCGCGATGCCGGCTGACTCGGACCGCCGTTGACCTGGCCGACCCGACTGCTCGCGACACCTTCTTCAACGAAGCGCTCGATGGAGCCGCCAAAGTCCTGGTGCTGACCGAGGGCCTCCTGATGTATCTCGACGAGGGAGATGTCGCCGCGCTTTCAGCCACACTCAACAGACCCGAGGTGGCTTGGTGGATGCTGGATTTCGCAGGGCCCGGCCTCAAGAAGATGATGAACCAAAAGATGGGCGGACTGCTGCAGAATGCACCGTTCAAATTCGCACCGGAAAACGGGTTGGCGTACTTCGAGAACCTTGGCTGGCGCATCGAGGACTCGGAATCATTGTTTGCCGCCGCCCGCCGTTTCCGCCGCCTGCCGATATTGATGCGCGCCGCCGCCTGGCTACCACAGCCTGATCCGCGGCGCCCCGGCCGCACCCCTTGGAGCGCGGTCGCGTTGCTGTCTCCGTGAGCTCATGCCCGCCATGTGCGACGCAGGTCATCGTCCGGTCTCCAATTCACGGCAAATTCTCATCTTGGGACACGGTTAGGTCACAGCTTTGCTGCGCATGCTGAGAAATATAGCTACAGGCCACACGGTTGCAGCTTTCGCCGTAGTAAGTCGGAGAGGGGTTGAGCATCGTGGCGAATGATTCAGAGGCGAACGTAATTTATCTGCAATCCCATCCGGTCTGGACTGCAGCGCAGCGGCGAGAACGCGAGCTTCAAGCGGCAATTCGCCGCCATCCCGCGTATGTCGCCAGGCAGCGCGCTGCCGCGATCGGCGGCTCGATGCCCACAGGTCGCCGCAGCTTCGACCTGCACTCCACAGGTGATGCTCCGGCTTGATGTTTTCGGAGGATGATCGGAGGATCAGCTGCTGACCCATTGCGAATCTTCCGTTGGCACGGTGAACGCGTGCGGTTGTTTTGCTGCGAAATTTTCTGAGCGCCGCCGTCCCCTGATCCTGAAATGGACAGTGAGGAGACGGACATGTCTCGACCACCTGCCGCGACGCGCGCGGTTTTCCGGAAATCAGTTCGCGCGCTTGGGAACATCCCGCCGACCGAACCTCGCTGTCAGACCTGCGCCCGCGAATACGAAAAGTCAGGGGACATGCGTGACGGCGTGCTCAAGCTGCTGAACTCGGAATTGCAGACTCATCCGTTCTCAGTGTGGCGGGCCGCCGCATTGACCCAATGGGTGGACACCGGGGCTACGCCAAAGTGTTGTCCGGGGACTACCCACGGCGGGGCGACGACGACGTCTCGTTCGCCGATGACTTCAGCGAAGCTACTCGGCGTTACGAAGTTTCGAGGGATGGTGGAATAGCGAGCGTCAAGTCGCAGGACTGGAGTCGACGTCGGCGGGTTCACTGACCCAGGCGGCGAAGGCGGGGACACCGGCCCACGGATCGCGCCTGGCGCGACCGGGCCGCCTGCCGACGATAGCGACCACGGCATAGGGATGGCCAAAACGCAGAGTTGCGGTACGCGACAGGCCCAAGGGCATTATCGCGCTGCGCAGCGCCACCGCGGTGACCGCCGCCGCCTCGAAACCCCACCGGTTGTAGTTGGCCACCGCGGTCTGGCGTGCCTGAACGTCAGGCCTGGCTTCATGCTGCGGCAGGGCCGCTGCTAGCGCCCGTCCCGCCGCGGCGAAACCCAGAGTGGGATCGACCGTCAGATCGAGGTTCGACGACGCTTTCCACGCCGGCAACACCACCCGCACCTGATCGCCACCCGGTCGGTGGTTCTCGGTGATCGTCCAAAACGGACCTTCGCCCAGCGGTAGGTCGGAGAGTTTTCGCCGTTGCACGGTCGATCCGGCGGCTTGTCGCCGCGCGATGTCGTGGGCGGCCGCAAGGACTGTCTCCGATGGGGCCTGTTCAGCCGCGATCACCGACGTCACCTGCATGGAACCGCGACCGGCGGCGGTGTGCACCGCAACGGTACCCAACCCCGCGACGTCGGTGAGGTACCCGTCCGTGCCGCTGAGGGTCTCGTCGACGCGGGCGCTCCACGGCGATCTCAGGTCCGCGGCATCGGTCACGTCGTAAGGCCGCAGCCAGGTGATATGGGTGGCCAGGGCGCTGGCCAACACCGCGGTCATTTCCGCCATGTCGACCGGGAAGCGGTCGATCATTCCCTCGGTATGATCTCGGGCCCACGCGTCGGCCTGCGCCTGGGTGGGCACCGGTCCCGTTTCCACAGCGGCGGGAAGATCGCCAGGCCAGCTTGGAACGCCCCACACGGCCAGCGCACTGCGAATGACCTCGGGCGGATCGCTGAGCAACTCATCGAGAACCCGCCGCCCGCGGTTGACGTCGATGCCCAGAATGTCCTCCAGGTCATCACGGACCGAGCCCTGGGCCAGCGGCGCAACCAGAGCCAGCAGCAGCCAGGCGCCCAGCGGCGAGGACACCGAGTGCGAGCCGGCATGCACCCGGCAGAAACGCTGCGCGTAACGCGTGATTAGCGGTCCTGGGGCAGCGTTCATGCCCGAACCGTAGTAGCTACCAGACCCGGACGTAGTCGACAAGCATCTGGGCCGGATAGCTGCCCGGTCCTGGATCCCCGCCGCCGGAACCGGCCACCGCAAGGTTCAAAATCGGAAACACCTGATAGCCGGGGTTGTTGAACGGCCAGTCTGGTAGTGAGTGGGCCGCCACGGTGAAATACGGTTGCGCGCCCTCGGTGTAGTCCTGCCAGAAGCGCATACCGGCGTCAACCCACTGGACCCGCCAGGTGTGCCATGCGCTGTCCAGGGCGATGTTGTGGGTCTTCCACTCGGAGCCGTTGGCTTTTGCGTGGACGGTGGTTGCCGACGGCCACTTGCCGTTGCCGTACCACTCGACGATGTCGATTTCGCCCTGCGCGTCACTGGACAGCCAGAACGCGGGCCAAGCGCCCGGGGTCAGACAGTCGAATTTGATGCGAGCTTCCCAAGTGTGGCCGATGCCGCCTTGCCACGGACTGAAGACCTTGCCGCCGTAGTAAGTGGGGCCGTCTTTGGCGGCGCGGATGACGAGGTTGGAGTTCCCGTCGATGAACACATTCTGCCGGTCATCGCGGTATTGGCCGACGTGCTCGGGGAGTTCCCAGTACGTCGGGTCCTTGATCGTCTCGCGGGCTTTGGACACCGTCCATTTCGCTGGGTCGGGGGCTGAGCCCGCCGGCCCGTCGAACTCGTCGTGGAATATGTACGCCCCCGCCGCACCGCTGGGCGCCGCCGGCGGGGGCACGCGATCCCACCGTCGAGGGGAGGGGGCGGCGTCGGCCTTCGGCGCGGGGGCCGCACCAAGTGCGGCCGCACCAGTCATGAGGCCCGTTATCAAAAGCACGCGGCGACGATCTATTTCGGGCATTAGCAAGGCACCATAGCAGGCACACTCGCGCGGGTGAAACTTGTAACCGGCGCTAGCCGGCCGCCGGTGGCCGGGTCATGAACGTCAAGCGGTGACCGTAAGCGGGCGTTCTCCGGCCGTTGCCAGCATTGAAGAACTGCCCGAATGGTGGGGCCACTGGAGTGTTGCCGGTAGCGCCTGTGGCTGTGGTCTCAAGAGCGGCCGGGACCGCGGCGGCGTCGCTGATCGCTGTGGCTCCCGGAGCCGTTGCTGCAGTCACCGGAGAGGTCCAGCTTGCTGGTACCGACAATCCACTGAGCGGAACCGCCCTGCCCATACCCGCTGTCGCGCTGCCGACGCTCGTCCCGAGGTCAGCCCCGGCCGTCCGTGCGGCCTGTGCCGCACCTTCGACCGCGGTGGCCGCGGGGGCCAAATTATTCACGAAGTTGGTCATAGCGGTCAGACCGTTGCTCGCCTGGCCGAACGCAAGTCCCGACTGAAACTCCGCTGCGATCGCCGAGACATAGGGTGAGAGGTACTTGCTGTATAGCGGAACAACGTCGTCCAGCGGCGTGTTCGCGACCAACCACTGGTCGATAGCGGTGCCGTTGAGGGGCGTTGACAGCGTCTTGAGCAGGTCGGCCACAGTTGAGTCGGCTCGGCCGGCCACATTCATGATGTTGGTGAAAACGCTGTCGTACGGACCTTTGAGTGCCGCAACGGCCTGGTCGGCAAGCTGACGTGGACCGGCCACATCGACCGGCTCCGGCAACTCCGCCAACTGGGTCGCCGCCGCCGAACTGCCCGCGTAGGTGTACATCGCCGCGGCATCCTGAGCCCAGAACTCGGCATACAGGGCCTCTGTTGCCGCGATCGCCGCGGTGTTTTGCCCCAAGAAGTTGGTCGCCACCAACGCCGCCAGCAGTGCGCGGTTCGCCGCGATCACCGGAGGAGGGACGGCGGCCGCGAATGCGGCCTCGTAAGCGGCGGCAGCCGCGAATGCCTGGCTTGCCGCCTGCTCGGCCTCAGCGGCGCTGCTATCGAGGAAGGTAACGAAGGGAGTCGCCGCCGCAAGCATCGAGGCCGACGCCGGACCCAGCCATGGCCCGCTGGTCAATTCGGAGATCACCAACCGATGGCCCGACGCCGCGGCCTGGAGGTCAGCGGCCAGTCCACTCCACGCCGCCGCGGCAGCTAGCATCGGACCCGCCCCTGGACCGGTATATATACGACCGGAGTTGACCTCGGGCGGCAACATGCCGTAATCAACCATCGCGTTGTGCGGCGGCCGTTAACCGGCGGCCGGGGGCCTGGCCATGACAGACGGCTTGAACCCGTAGGTCGGCTGGTTGCGCCCATAGCCGCCGTTGACGAACTGCCCGAACGGCGGGGCCATCGGGAAGCTGCTGGCGCCCTCTGATCCTGTCTCGAAGGCGGCAGGAATCGCGCTGGCAATACCGGGATTGGTGGTGGCATGCCAGGGCACCCAGTTCGCCGGCGCCGACAAGCCGCCGATCGGGATCGCCTTCCCCAGACCCGCTGCCACGCCTCCGAGATTGGTGGCGGCACCCGCCGCTGCCTGCCCGGCGCCCACGGCCGCGGCTGACGCCGCACCTTCGGCTGCCTTGGCCGCCGCCGCCGCGGGCTTGGCGAAGTTGGCCATGGCGGTCAGCCCGTTGCTGACCTGGCCGAACGACTGCGTCGACTGGATGGTCGCGGCGAGCGAGTTGATGTACGGCGACAGGTACTTGCTATATAAGGCCACCACGTCGTCCAACGGCGTGTTGGCCATCAGCCACTGGTCTATCGCCGCACCGTTTATAGGCGTCGACAGGGTCTTCAGCATGTCGTTGACCCTCGGGTTGATCTGCGACGCCACGCCCATGAGCTTGGAGTACCCGCTGTTGGACTGAGCTTTGACGACGGCGACAGACTGATCGACAACACCCATTGGGTCCACCACTTGGGCCGGCACCGGCAGCTCCGCCAACTGGGTCGCGGCGGCCGATCGGCCCGCGTAGGTGTACATCGCCCCCGCATCCTGAGCCCAGAATTCGGCGTACTCGGCCTCGAGTGTCGAGATCGCCGCGCTGTTTTGGCCGAGAAGGTTCGTGACGATCAACTCCTGCAAAAGTGCGCGGTTGGCCGCGATCAAGGGCGGCGGAACGCTCGCCGCGAACGCCGTTTCGTAAGCGGTCACTGCGGCGGCCGCCTGAGAGGCGGCCTGCGCGGCCTGCTCGGCACTCGCGTCCAGCCAGGTGAGGAACGGACTCACGCTCGAAACCAGCTTCGTCGACGCCGGACCCAGCCAGGGACCGCTGGTCAGTGCGCTAATCACTGATCGATGACCCGACGCGGCTGCCTGTAAGTCAGTGGCCAGTCCACTCCATGCTGTCGCGGCGGCAAGTAGCGAGCCTGCCCCCGGGCCGGTGTATAGGCGCCCGGAGTTGACCTCGGGCGGCAACAAGCCGTAGTCCACCATCGCTAGCCCCCTGTTGCCGTCGGCCGCTCAACCGGCCAGCGCCGCGTTAGCCGCTTCGGTGGCGGCGTATGAGCCTGCGCTCGCCGCCAACGTTGCGGTAAGCGCCGCCTGTATTTGGGCGGCCTGCGCGTGCAGTTCCTGGAACCGCGCAGCATGGGTAGCGAACTGGGCTGCTGTCAGTACCGACACCTCGTCGACGGCCGCAGGCACGACTCCGGTCGTGGGGCCGACCGCGGCCGCGTTGCCTGTGTTCATTGCCGCGCCGAGCGACGCCAGGTTGCTGGCCGCGGCTGCCAGGTGCTCCGGGTAAGTGCGTACGAAAGACACAGTTTCCTCCGAACAAGCTGTGGGGGCGGGTCTCAACGTCGATATGTTGCTGTTATCCCCGAACGGTATTGGCCGTTCCCCGACTAGTTCAATGCGGCTAACACCGCAGAATGTCCGTGAACTTGATGTTTAGCCAACATTCACCTTGATTTTTAGTGACACGATCTTCACAGATCTTGCGCAGCAGCCGCGCAGTTCGTGGCGGGATAATCGCCGCGCTCACCGAAGCGCCGGCCTGGGCATCGGCACTTCGGCGCAGCATCGGCAATCCGTTTGCGCAGTCTTGATCGTCTATTCAAGAGGCTTCTCGCCCAGGCGGGGGGCGGTGGCCCCGGTCGCGCGCGTGTACCCGATCGCCACGACACCGACCGTCCGACAACGGTGCGGCGACAGGCATGCTCTAGGCACAACGACGACCGCCGACGCACTCCGAACTGGCCGACTCGTCACAACTACCCGGCTCGCTAAATACCGATTCACCAGCTAACCACATGGATATCGACGCCCGGTATTTAAACTCACCGTGAATGAATCTTCACGCGATGTAATGGCGATGCCGGCCGAGTCTCGTTCCGCCTAAATTATCGGCCTGATTATTGTCGCGATACCCGCGCGCCGACCATCGGGCCCCATGCGCATGCCCTGATTTATTGTCTGAGGCGTGGCTTTCGCGTGACCGAACCGCGACGACCGCGAAGCAGGCTCTTCTCCATGACGGTGCTGGTTGGCCTCGCGCTGATAACGGCTACTTGCGCCGGGTATCACTGGGGGCGACGCTCGGGCTCCAAACCACTCACCCGGAAGAAGCTGATTTATCGACTGAGGCTGGGAAGACTTGCGGCCAGTCTGGTGGTACTGGTACTCGCCCGCAGGTTAGAGCGGAGCCTAGACGGTATGGAGGCGACTTGAGGCCGAAGGCCTCGGGCTGCAAACGGACGTGGGTTGCCGGTGACGAGTGAACACTCGCACTGGTAGAGCCACAGTTGC
>JALHRH010000102.1 GCA_022841565.1 Mycobacterium sp.
GAACCGGGCCAGACCGACACGGCTGCGGGCGGTTTCGACTGCGACCGCCGTCTCGGGGATCAGCGTCACACCCAAACCACCCGCCACGCACTGCACCGCAGTCGCCAGCGAGGCTGCCCGGGTGTCGGCCGGCTCGGCGCGCACCCCGGCCTCCCGGCACGCGTCCAGCGCTTGATCGCGCAGGCAGTGGCCCTCGTCGAGCAGCAGCAGCGGTAACTCCGCCAGCACGGCAGCCGATACCCGATGCTTCCCCGACAGTGCGTGTCCGGGCGGCAACGCCAGCACGAAGTCTTCTTCGTACATCTCGGTGGCGGTCAGGCCCGCGGAGTCGACGGGCAGCGCGATCAGGGCCGCGTCCAGCGCGCCGTCGCGCAGCAGACCCAGCAGGCGCTCGGTCTTGTCCTCGACCACCCGCAGCGTCAGGGCGGGCAGGCGGCGCGGCAGTCCGGCCAGAACGGCCGGCAGCACGTAGGGCGCGACGGTGGGGATCAATCCCAGCCGGATCGTACCGGCCAGGGGATCACCGGCCCCGGCGGCGGCCCTGGTGAAGGCCTCCGCCGCCTCGACGACCGCGCGAGCCAACGGCAGTAACTGTTCGCCTTCGGGCGTCATGCGAACTCGGCGAGTGGAACGTTCGACGAGGTTGGTGCCCAGCCCGGTCTCCAGCGCCGCCAGCGCCTGCGATAATGTCGACTGACTGAGGCCGAGAAGTGTTGCGGCGCTGCCGAAATGCTGTTTCTGCGCCACGGCTACAAAAGCCCGCAGGCCGGCCAGGGTGGGTTGGAAGCTCTTATCGGACATGCCGATCAGTGTAGTGCGACAAATCACCTTTACTTCACAGCTCGTTCGGGGCACCATGGGGACAGACCATCTAATCTTGAATGAATCCAGATAAGGAGTGATATGTCTCTGTTGACGATTGGCCAGCAATTCCCGGCATACCAGCTGACCGCACTGATCGGTGGCGACCTGTCCCAGGTCGACGCGCAGCAGCCCGGCGACTACTTCACCACCATCTCCAGCGGCGACCATCCCGGCAAGTGGCGCGTGGTGTTCTTCTGGCCGAAGGACTTCACCTTCGTCTGTCCCACCGAGATCGCCGCCTTCGGCAAGCTGAACGACGAGTTCGAAGACCGCGACGCGCAGGTGCTCGGCGTCTCGATCGACAGTGAGTTTGTCCACTTTCAGTGGCGGGCCCAGCACGAGGATCTGAAGAAGCTGCCCTTCCCCATGCTGTCGGACATCAAGCGCGACCTGTCGCAGGCCACTGGGGTGCTCAACACCGACGGGGTGGCCGACCGTGTCACCTTCATTGTCGATCCGAACAACGAAGTCCAATTCGTCTCTGCCACGGCCGGTTCCGTGGGGCGTAACGTCGATGAGGTGCTGCGGGTGCTGGACGCCCTGCAATCGGACGAGCTGTGCGCGTGCAACTGGCGCAAGGGCGACCCGACGATCGACGCCGGCGAACTGCTCAAGGCCTCGGCCTGATACGGCCTGGAGGAGAAATCATGAGCGTCGAAAACCTCAAATCCGCTTTGCCCGAATACGCCAAGGACCTCAAGCTCAACCTCGGGTCGATCACCCGGACGACGGCGCTGAACGAAGAACAGTTGTGGGGCACCCTGCTGGCCTGCGCCGCGGCGACGCGCAACGGTCAGGTGCTGGGCGACATTGGCGCCGAAGCCGCCGACACCCTCTCGGAACAGGCGTACAACGCCGCGCTGGGAGCCGCGTCGATCATGGGTATGAACAACGTGTTCTACCGCGGCCGCGGCTTCCTGGAGGGCGCCTACGACGACCTGCGTGCCGGATTGCGGATGAACATCATCGGCAATCCCGGTGTGGACAAGGCGAACTTCGAGCTCTGGAGCCTCGCCGTATCCTCCATCAACGGGTGTGGTCACTGCGTGGTCGCCCACGAGCACACGCTGCGTGAATCCGGAGTGAGCCGGGAGGCCATTCTGGAAGCGCTCAAGGTGGCGGCTATCGTTTCCGGTGTGGCACAAGCAATCAGCACCGCCCAGACGCTGGCGGCGGTCGGCTGAGTACGACGGGACCCGCCTGGATTGAACACGCAATCTGGTGGCAGGTGTATCCCCTGGGCTTCGTCGGGGCCTATCCGTCGGAAAGCCCGCCGGGTCCGGGGGAACACCGGTTGCGCCGACTCGTCGATTGGTTCGACCACGCCATCGCCCTGGGCGCATCCGGTGTCGCACTGGGACCGATCTTCGCTTCCCGCACACACGGTTACGACACCACCGATCACTTCCGCATCGACCCGCGCCTCGGTGACGACACCGACTTCGACTACCTGGTGGAGCAGGCGCGCGGGCGGGGCCTGCGCGTGCTGCTTGACGGTGTCTTCAATCACGTGGGTGTGGACTTCCCCCGCTATGGCGACGCCGAATCGGCACACTGGTCGCATTGGTTTACAGGCGCCACGTTCGAGGGCCACTCGGAGCTGATTGCCCTCAACCATAATGAGCCAGCGGTCGCCGACTATGTCACCGAGGTGATGACGCACTGGTTGGACCGCGGCGCCGATGGGTGGCGGCTTGATGCGGCCTATACTGTGCCACAACGATTCTGGGCCGAAGTACTGCCCCGCGTCCGGCATCGCCATCCCGACGCGTGGTTCGTCGGCGAATTGATCCACGGTGACTACGCGGCGGTCGTGAGTGGCGCGCGGTTCGACTCGGCGACCCAGTACGAGATTTGGAAAGCAATCTGGAGCGGCCTCAACGACGGCAACTTCTTCGAGCTGGACTGGGCGCTGCAGCGCCACAACGCGTTCCTCGAAACCTTTGTACCGCAGACGTTCATCGGCAATCACGACGTCACCCGGATCGCCAGCCGTCTCGAGGACCCCGCTCATCCGGCCCACGCATTGGTGATTCTGCTGACGATAGGCGGGGTGCCCAGCATCTACGCCGGTGACGAGTTCGGTTTCCACGGCGTCAAGGAAGAACGCTACGGCGGCGACGATGCGGTACGTCCCGAATTCCCCTCTCCCCCAATACAGCTGGACGAATCCGGGGCCGACGTCTGGGCTTTATACCAGTACCTCGTCGGCCTGCGCCGCCGTCACCCCTGGTTGCACAGGGCGACCACCAGCGCCGTTCGCCTGCAAAACAAGCACTATGTCTATGAAACCCGCAGCGGCCAGGACGCGCTGCTGGTCGCGCTCAACATCGACGACGAGCCGCTACGGTTGTCGCTGCCGAAACTCGGCACGCCCCGCGCCCGGCTGATCGCTGGTTCAACGGCGCCGCCCGACGAAGTCGTCGACACCGTGCTCATCGAACCGCACGGTTGGCGGATTCTACGTCCCTAGCTCAGTCGCGCCACCGTCAGCGGATCCTGCTCGCCGCCGTAGTACTTGTCGAGCAACGCAAGGAAGTCCGCATTGTCGTCGGTGGCATGGGCGAACAACGTCACCGACGAACGCAGCTTGAGATTGTCGGGCCAGCCGAAGATCTGGTCGGCCGATCGGCCTTGAATCTCGTTGACCAGGGCGACGCACTCACGTAGTCGCGGCCCCAGCACCGCGTGGTCCAGGTAGGCGCGGGCTGCCTCCAGGGAAGCGATGCCGTAACGTGCGGCCATCGGGCTGCTGCCCAGCCCGCGCAGTTGCGGAAACACGAACCACATCCAGTGGCTGCGTTTGCGTCCGGCCCGCAGTTCGTCGAGCACGGCGTCGTACACCGGGGCCTGCGCGTCCACAAAGCGCGTCAAATCGAACATCACTCCACGGTCGCACACTGGTTAGATGAACGGATGGCGGTCAACCGGCGGGTGCCCAAGATCCGGGATCTGGCCCCGCTGTTGCAGTTCAAGAGGCCGCAGTTCGACCGGACGAAGCGGCGCCTGGACGCCGCGCTGACCATCGAAGACCTGCGGCGCATCGCCAGACGGCGCACCCCGAAGGCGGCGTTCGACTACACCGACGGCGCCGCCGAGGACGAGCTGTCCCTCGCGCGGGCCCGACAAGCGTTCCGCGACATCGAATTTCATCCGACCATACTGCGCGACGTGACCAACGTGACGGCCGGATGGAATGTGCTGGGCGGGCCGGTGGTCTTACCGTTCGCCATCGCGCCGACCGGATTCACCCGGTTGATGCATACCGAAGGCGAAATCGCCGGTGCGCGGGCTGCCGCGGCGGCCGGGATTCCGTTCTCGCTGTCCACTCTGGGAACCACCGCGATCGAAGACCTGGTGGCCGCTGCCCCGCTGGGCCGCAAGTGGTTTCAGCTGTACATGTGGCGTGATCGCGACCGATCGATGGAGTTGGTGCAGCGGGCCGCTGACGCGGGTTTCGACACCATACTGGTGACGGTCGACGTCCCGGTAGCCGGAGCCCGGTTACGCGATGTGCGCAACGGGATGACGATCCCGCCGGCACTGACGTTACGCACCGTGCTCGACGCGGTGCCGCACCCGCACTGGTGGTTCGACCTGTTGACCACCGAACCGCTGTCTTTCGGCTCGCTGGATCGCTGGTCGGGCACCGTGAGTGAGTACCTGAACACCATGTTCGACCCCAGCGTAACTTTCGACGACCTGGCCTGGATCAAGTCGAAGTGGCCCGGCAAGCTTGTCGTGAAGGGGATTCAGACGCTGGACGACGCCCGCGCCGTCGTCGACCGGGGTGTGGACGGCATCGTCTTGTCCAATCATGGTGGCCGCCAACTCGATCGGGCGCCGGTGCCGTTCCATCTGCTGCCGGTGGTGGCGCGCGAGCTGGGTGACGACACCGAGATTCTGGTGGACACCGGCATCATGTCGGGCGCGGACATCGTCGCGGCGATCGCCCTGGGGGCGCGCTGCACGCTGGTCGGGCGGGCTTATCTCTACGGGCTGATGGCCGGTGGTGAGGCTGGTGTGCGGCGTGCGATCGAGATCCTGCAGCGCGGAGTGCTGCGCACAATGGCGCTGCTGGGCGTGACCTGCCTCGAGGAGCTGTCGCCCCAGCACGTGACACAACTGCATCGGCTGAGCCCAGTCGCGCCGCCGGGTCAGAGGTCTGCCGCGCGGACCGATGCCTTGGACACGGGTCAGACCGCAAGCCTACGACCGATTTGACTGAACAAACCGTCGTGAATGAGAATATCGTCAACTAAATTGGCGGCTGCTGCTGCCTGCGAAAGGAGCGTGCTAGCTATGGCTGGTGGCAAGGTCGTCTTGATCACAGGCACCTCATCGGAGCGCGGGGTCGGGTACGCCACCGCTCGGCTGCTGGCCTCTCGCGGACACACGGTCTATGCCACGGTACGAGACCCAGCCAGTGCGGCCGATGTGGCTGCGGGCGCAGGCCCGGGCCGCCTGCTGGTACGAACGCTTGACCTGCTCGACCGGCCAGCCATGGCCCCGCTGCTCGCCGAGATCACCGCAGCGGAGGGCCGCATCGACGCCATTGTCAACAACGCCGGTTACGGCGTCATTGGCGGTGTGGAGCAAGTCGACCTTGACATGGCAAGACTGAGTTTCGAGACGAACGTCTGGGGCACCATGGGTCTCGTTCAGGAGGCGATGCCACTGTTGCGCCAGCAAGGCCATGGACACCTGCTGCTCGTGTCGTCCTGTTTTGTGGCGGGACTTCCGGTCCTGGCGATGGGCTACTACCTGGCGGCGAAGGCAGCGCTTGAGACCCTGTTTTACAGCCTGGCTCTTGAGGCGGCGCCTTTCGGGGTCAAAGTAACGTGCTTCCAGCCCGGACCGATCATGACCGATTTGCGTCGAGTGTGGGGAGATCGTGTACCCCCGGGCGGCGATCCGCGACCGCAACTTACCGACGATCTTTATAGCTATGTGGGCTCCGGCGGGCCCGCACCTCAGCAGCCGGAGGAGGCGGCTGCAGCGTTGGCCGACCTCATCACCGATGACCCGCCGCTGGTCGCCGCGTCCGGCGTAGCATCTGTGGCCTATGCGTCGCAAGCACTGCGTGATTACACGAGATCGGCCGAGTTTGCGAGCCTGCTCGCCGCGACGAACAGTCAGCCGTCGCACGTCGCAGAATGACTGGTCAGGGCCACCGCAGAGTAAACAGGTCACGTTGCTTTAACGCGGAGCTCTGGCGCGGTGGTCTGCCCGGCGTTCATCAAGGCCCGCCGACGTACCACCGCGGGCACCCCTGAGATCGCGTAACTGCGACACTTCACCATTCTGGCGAGCGGGGATCGTTGTCGGTCGTGGCCTAGCCGGCTTACGCCTTAGCGCGTCAACAACGTGACGTCGCTGACACCGGGGGAACAAAGCCCGGGCGGCAAAGGTTGAGCCAAGCGGACTTAATTTTGGAGGATTGATGGCTGAAGCCACATCGGTTCCTGTGCTGTTCGTTACCGACACCATCGTGTTGCCCGGGATGGTAGTACCGATCGCGCTGGACGACGCCGCGCGAGCGGCAATCGACGCTGCCCAGGCCAGTGACACAGGGCAGTTGCTGATCGCCCCCCGGCTGGACGACCGGTATCCCTCACACGGGGTGATCGCGAAAATCTTGCAGGTGGGGCGGATGCCCGGGGGCGGCAGCGCCGCTGTCGTGCGCGGCGAAACCCGTGCGCAAATCGGCGCGGGAGCCTCCGGCCCCGGTGCCGCACTCTGGGTCGAAGTCACCGAGGTTGCCGAGACCGCGGTGACCGACGAGATCAAGGCGCTGGCGGCGGAGTACAAGAAGGTGCTGCTGGCCATCCTGCAGCGGCGCGAGGCCTGGCAGATCGTCGACCACGTCAACAGTCTGACCGACCCGTCGGCACTGGCGGACACGTCCGGATATGCGTCGTACCTGACCCATCTGCAGAAGCGTCAACTGCTCGAGACGGTGGATGTCACCGAGCGGCTGCGCGTGCTAATCGGCTGGACCGCGGAGCATTTGGCCGAGACCGAGGTCAACGACAAGATCGCCGAAGACGTGCGGCAAGGCATGGAGAAGACGCAGAAAGAGTTCCTGCTGCGCCAACAGCTGGCAGCCATCCGCAAGGAATTGGGTGAAGGCGAACCCGACGACTCCGATGACTACCGGGCTCGTGTCGAGGTCGCGGAGATGCCCGAGAAGGTGCGCGAGGCTGCGCTGCGCGAGGTCGGCAGGCTGGAACGGTCCAGCGAGCAGAGCCCCGAAAGCGGCTGGATCCGCACGTGGCTGGACACCGTGCTCGAGCTGCCCTGGAATGTGCGGACGCAGGACTCGACGGACCTGACTGGCGCGCGGGCCATCCTGGACGCCGACCACCATGGGCTAAACGACGTCAAGGACCGCATCGTCGAATACCTGGCGGTACGGACCCGCCGCGCGCAGCGCGGTCTGCAACTGATCGGCGGTCGCGGGTCCGGTGCGGTGATGGTGCTTGCCGGTCCCCCCGGCGTTGGCAAGACCTCCCTGGGCGAGAGCGTGGCCCGTGCGCTCGGGCGCAAATTCGTCCGTGTCGCCCTCGGTGGGGTGCGCGACGAAGCAGAGATTCGCGGGCACCGGCGCACTTATGTCGGCGCGCTTCCGGGCCGCATCGTGCGGGCCATCGGTGAAGCGGGTTCGATGAATCCCGTTGTGCTGCTGGACGAAATCGATAAGGTTGGCTCCGACTATCGAGGGGACCCAAGTGCTGCGCTGCTAGAGGTGCTTGACCCGGCTCAGAACCACACGTTCCGCGACCACTACCTGGATCTGGACCTGGACCTGTCCGACGTGGTGTTCCTGGCTACCGCCAACGTGATCGACAACATCCCATCTGCGCTGCTGGACCGGATGGAGTTGGTGGAGATCGACGGCTACACCGAGGACGACAAGGTGGCCATCGCTCGCGACTACCTGTTGCCCCGGCAGCGCGAGCGGGCCGCGCTGACAGACGACGAGGTCACCGTCACCGACGCAGCGCTGCGCAAGATCGCGGCCGACTACACCCGAGAGCCCGGGGTTCGGCAGTTCGAACGGCTGCTGGCCAAGGCGTTGCGCAAGGTAACCACCAAGCTCGCCGACGAGAAGGCGCCAGTCATAGTCGACGAGTCCGATCTCGTTGACTATCTTGGCCGTCCGCACTTCACACCCGAATCGGCCGAACGCACGGCGGTGCCCGGTGTGGCCACCGGCCTGGCCGTTACCGGCTTGGGCGGCGACGTGCTGTACATCGAAGCCGGAGTCACTGACGGTGAACCTGGGTTGCAGCTGACCGGTCAGTTGGGCGACGTGATGAAGGAGTCGGCGCAGATCGCGCTGTCCTATGTGCGCTCGCACACCGGCGAGTTGGGTGTCGACCCGAAGCTGCTGGACCGGCGCATCCACCTGCACGTGCCGGCCGGCGCGGTGCCCAAAGACGGCCCGTCCGCTGGGGTGACCATGGTGACCGCGCTGGTCTCGATGGCCACCGGACGCCTGGTCCGTTCGGATGTCGGCATGACCGGTGAGGTCACGCTGAATGGCCGGGTGCTGCCCATCGGTGGTGTCAAGCAGAAGCTGCTCGCTGCTCAACGTGCCGGGTTGTCAACCGTTTTCATCCCGGCGCGCAACGAGCCCGACCTGGATGACGTGCCCGCCGTAGTGCTCGACGCTCTGACCGTCAGACCTATGACCAATGTCGCCGAGATCGTCGCGCAAGCGTTGGAGGACGCAGCAGCACCGGTGGCACAGGCTGCGCACGTCGCCGCGTAAAGCAATGTCCTTGCGGACACGTAGAAGCGGCCGCCTGCGACCGAGGCGGCCGCTTCGTCTTGCGGCTCGTTAGATCGTCGGTCTCCGGAGCTACCGACGGAAAAGGTGCGCAATTTCCGCCGGCGCGGCCTTAGGGTGCACTATGGCAGTGTTCATCCGCAAGATGCTCGGGATCGGCAAGCTGCCCGCAGGTCTGCGGGCCGAAGTCGAGACAGAGAACCCCATCCACCTGGCCGAGTTCGTTCCCGTCACCTACCGGTTCAGCGGTTCGGTGCCCGGCAAGGTCTCCAAGGGCAACCTTCGCAGCTATATCGGCGCGCTGGCCATCACTTCCCAGCGGGTGGTGGGCACCTTGTCGACGTTGCCCAGGCACGCGGGTCGCGCCATCGACGTGCGTTGGGATGCGCCGAGCGACGGCCCGGTGCACGCCGAGTTCTCCGAGAGCGGTCTCATCCTTGACGTCGATGTCGGCAAAGTCGACCCCGCGTTCTCCGGATCGTTGTCGCTGACCTACAAGACCTCGATTCCCGAAGCGGTGTTGACCACGCTCCCGCGGCGGTTCCTGGCTTTCGCCGTCCCGCGGGAATGGGTACTGCGTGCTGTTGGGGTACCGGTGGCGCGGTCCGCTTAGGACGGACTCCCTCACCCCAGGACACCGCGTCGGAGAGGGGTCACCCGTGTGTCAGCCTGTGTAGCTGCCGGGAAAAGTCTGGTAATCACATGTCGAGTGGCTTGGAGATTGCTGGAAATAATCCAGCCGGAAACGTTTTCCGCCCTCCGGGTCCGGGTAACTCAGGTTGTGAGGGGGATCCCTCATCCCGATCGCTCAAACAGGAGCTAGCGGGAACAACTGAACAACACGTCAACGCTGTTGCGCTGCCCGCGTGGCGGTCAAATGCTCGACAAGGAGTTCACATGAACCTGAAAAAGATTGCAGCAACTGGGGCGATGGCCGCTGGCCTAGGCTCAGCGGCACTGGGCATCGGTGCCGGTCTGGCGCAAGCCGACCCGAATGGCCCCAATATCCCTGGCCCCAACATTCCGGGCCCCAATGTCCCGGGCCCGAATGTGCCCGGCCCGAATATGCCTGGGCAGGGGCCGGGGCAGGGGTGGGTGCCGGGGCAGCCGATATGTAGCGGCGGACCGGGCGTCAACTGCAACGGGCCGGGCAGCCCGCTGCCGCCTGGACAAAACGGATTCCCGCCGCCGGGTCAGTACAACGATCCGGTCCGCTATGGACTTCCGGCCACCTGGATTGCGCCCGGAACCAATGTGGCGCTTCCGGTTGTGTTCAACCCTGAGGTTGGGGCCTGGGGCGTCTTTACCACCAGCGGCTTCGTCTCCATCAATACGTAGTCGCTACCAAGGGACAGCCGCCTCCTGCCGGAGGCGGCTGTTTCGCATTCGGGCATCGGCGTCTTGCGCTCTGACCAGACCTTGCAAAGACTTAGCGTCATGAGTGATGTGGGGAAGTTGAAGCGGCAAGTGATCCACCGAGTTCAACGGCTGGCGGTCAACCCGCTGGGCCGGAAAATGCCAGGCACCATGTTGGAGACCACGGGCCGCAGGAGCGGGAAGCCGCGGCGCACCGCCGTCGGTGGTCGCTTGGTGGGCAACCAGTTCTGGATGGTCTCCGAGCACGGCGAGCACTCGGATTACGTCCACAACATCAAGGCGAACCCGGCCGTGCGGGTTCGCATCGGTGGTCGGTGGCGCACCGGAACCGCGCACTTGTTGCCCGGCGACGACCCGCAGCAAAGGCTCGGGAGCCTGCCGCGACTTAACAGCGCGGTGGTCCGCCTGATGGGCAGTGACCTGCTGAGCGTCAGGATCGATCTGGAGTGACCGGCCGATGGCCTACGACACCGACCTGGCCAACCGGATCCGTGAGCTGCTGGCCGCCGAGCCGATCGACGAAATGCAGATGTTCGGTGGATTGGCGTTCCTGATCGGCGGACACATGGCGGTAGCGGTCAGCCGCGACGGCGGCCTGCTGGTCCGGGTGCCCCGGGAAGACACCGACAAGCTGCTCCGGCACGCGCACGCTAGCCCCATGGTGATGGCGGGGCGTGAAACCCGCGGCTGGTTGCGTGTTGCTGCCGAAGGGCTGAAAACCAAACGCCAACTGCAGAGTTGGGTTACTCGCGCCGCGAATCATGCACGCAGTCTGCCGCCCAGGTGACAGCGGGCGTTTGCGTGTCGACATCGCGGGTACGTCGCCGATGTGGACGCGTCAGAGCCGGGGGTACAGCGGCTGCTCGAAATAGCCGGCACCACCTATGCCGAGGCGGGTTGGGTGCGCCTGCACGTCGACGACCGGTCCACCGCTGGCGCCACGGCGCTCAAGCTCCCCACCGACACGACCATGCTTCGGCCTTCGCGCCGCGCGCCAACGCGCGACTGGCGGCGGCGCTAGTGGGTGCCTTCGCTCGCCGACGTGCTGCGCCTGCGGTAACCGGTTGACGGATCGATGACCGTGCGGATCGGCACTTCCGGGTGGTCATATGACCACTGGACGGGCGTGCTCTACCCGGTCGGCCTGCCGTCCGCGCGGCGGTTGCGTCGTTACGTCGAGGTATTCGACACCGTCGAACTGAACGCCAGCTTCTATCGCTGGCCCAAGGATTCGACGTTCGCCGGGTGGCGTGATCAGTTACCGGACGGGTTCACCATGTCGGTGAAGGCACATCGGGGTCTCACCCACTACCGCCGGCTCGCCGCACCCGAACCGTGGATCGAGCGCTTCGAACGCTGCTGGCAGGTGCTGGGTGACCGGCATGGCGTGCTGCTGGTGCAGTTGCATCCGGACCACCAGCGGGACGACGCCCGGCTCGACGCGTTCCTGGGCAGTGTGCCGCCGCTCATCCGAACCGCGGTGGAGCTGCGGCACCCATCATGGAACGATCCCGCGGTGTTCGCGCTGCTGGAGCGCCAGCGTGCTGCTTACGTCGTGATGAGCGGCGCGGGACTGGCGTGTATCCCCCGCGCCACGACCGACCTGGTGTACGTGCGGATGCACGGCCCTGGCCAGGACGCCATGTACACCGGCTCCTACCCCGGCGACGAACTGCGCAACTGGGCCGATCGCATCGCCGAGTGGACCGGGGAAGGCCGCAACGTGTGGATGTACTTCAACAACGACCTCGGCGGGCACGCTGTGCGCGATGCCTTGACGTTGCGCGAACTTCTAAACGCAGGCACGTGAGGAGCGATCATGACCAGCTCGACACGGCCAAGGCGGTCGAAGCATTTGCGCGCCATCGCCGCCGCGCAGCATCCGGCCTTCAGCGTCCGGATCCGCACCGAGCGCTAGGGCCAGTGCACTCAAGCAGCCCGCCGCCGTCGCGGTGGCCGCACTGCTGGGCAGCCCGGGCGAAGGATGCAGGGCATGCGGCAGACCTTGAGAATGTGGTGTTCCGCGGAGACGTCGCCGTCCGCACTTCGTCGCGTTCTGGCTCGACGACAAAACCAGGTGTCGGTTGGGATGAACGTCAAATGTCCTGGACGACATCAAGGCTCGGATCCGGTCCACGACCTGGTCGATACCCCACCGCCTGGCCGACGCGAAAGCGCCGCTGCTCTGAAGGTCAGGGATTCCAGGTGTGGTCGATGACATCGGGCGGATGCTGTGCCTGCAGCCGTTCCCGCTCGGCCCGCCGGCGCTTGATGCGCAGCCTGGCGTCCACCGGCATGGTGACTAGCTCATCGCAAAGCAGGTAGTACACGTCATCCACGCTGTCGATCAGATCCGCCGTCACGCGGCGAGTTCCCAATTCCCGCAACGTCATTCGCAACTCATGGGTGAAGCGGATGGTGGTGTCGTGGGCCAGCTCCCGGGAGGTGCGGGCGCTGTCGGCCAATCGCTGCGCCAGCGAACCGGGAGCCGACGGGGCCTCGGGTTTGGCCGCGGCCTCGGCGGCCACCGCCAGCAGCAGTCCGGGGTCGTCACCGAACGTCGGGTTGGCCAGCTCGGCTTCACCGCGGCCGCGGTGCCCGAGAGAGGCGACGGCGGCGTCGAGCGCGGCGGCAGCGGCCGGGGACAATGCGCGAATGCTGCCGACGTTGCCTTCGGCGGCCAGGGCGCACAACGGTTGGTCGGCACGCAGCACCGCCGCCAGAACCTCGGTCTCTGCCGCGATGCGGCCGCTGTCCATAATTACGCCGACGCCGGAAATGCCGGACCCCGCGCGGGTGCGCTCCAGCGTTGCCGCCGTGATCCCGGAATCGACCACCCACAGGCCGGTCAGAATCCAGCCCTGGTGAATGCGGTCACGCAACAGCCGGATTCGCACTTCCAGGGCGGCGTCCGGCAGCGCGGCGAGCGCCTCGGCAGCGAGATGCTCCTGAGCCGCGGCCGCGACATAGGCGTGCGTGTCCGCGCGCAGGTGACGCAACAACGCCAGCGACCGCGCCGTCACGACCGCCTTGGCGACCGATCCACGCGGTCCGTCGATCAGTTCCGGTCGCCCGAACGGCAGCAGCTCACCGGCCGGCGGCTCGGCACCGAGGGTGCTAAGGGCCACCGCGTGTTCGTCCCAGCCCGGCAACTGGGCGGCTGCGACGATATTGGCTGACACCCCGACGTAGGGCCGATGGCCGAACACGGCAATGGCCCTACTTGCCCACTCCTGTGCCACCACGTCGCCCAGCGCCAGCACCCGTCCCATCGCCTGACCGGCAGCGCGCAGCCCGTTGCACTGGACATCTAGCGTGATCGGAGTCAGCGGACCCGGCAGGGCGTCGGCGAGGCTGGCCGTGCTGAAGACCGGGAATCGCGGGTCGACGCGGTCGTCGAACTCCCCCTCCAACCCCTCAGGAGCCACGCTGCGCAACGGTGCGTCGTCGGCAGGGGCCAGCTGCGGCAGGGGCTCCACCGGCAGCGGGAATTGGCTCGACCCGGCGGAAGCACCCCGGGGATGCAGCTTGCGGCCGACCAGTCCACGGCCGGTGTCCACCACCGCGTCCAGCGCCAGCCATCCGTACTGGAACTTCCAAAGTTCCTGTGCCGGCGCGACATCCAGATCCGCGACCAGATTCTCCCAGCCCCGGACGCCGTGCAGGCGCAACCGGGGGTCAACGGAGCGCAGCACCCGCCAGGCGGTGATCAGGTTGGTGGTGTCCGGGGTGGCCAGGTCGACGGCACCGGAACGGTCCGTATTTACGGCCCCGACCAGGAAGCGGACCAAGTCCTCGACGTGCAAGACCCGGATGGGGCGCGCGGAGACCTTGGCGCGCATCAAAGTGGCCACCGTGCGGCAGGTCATCCAGTCGAGCTGGCGACCGAGCAACGGTGCGATGCGGATGACCAAACTAGGCGCCCAACCGGTGGACACCAACGTCTCGGCCGGACGGTACAGGTCCGCTCGCCCGGCTGCCTGCGACACGAACAGTAGCCGGGCCCCCGCGCGTGCCGTCGCGTTCGCCACATGCGCGACCCCGGTGATGCCGGCCCCGCCGGGCGCGCTGGTATCGACGGGGGCCAGGTGGATAACCGCATCGGCGTCGGCGGCCATGCGAATCAGTACCGGGTCGTCCAGCGGCGCGCACACGAAGTCGACGTTGGGGTCGAGGTGATCATCCGGGTAGGGGGCGATGCCGCTGACCGTGTGTCCGGCCGCGATTAGCTGGCGCGCGACCAACCGCCCGACGGTGCCTGCGGCGTCGGTCAGCAGCACGTGCACGTGACGTCACCTCCCCGGGTATGCAACGACAATAAGCACGCCAGCCCGAGTTACGCACTTTTGAGTCTGTACCGTGACCCGCCCGGTTACTGCAGTTGCGCGGTGCCGTCAGCGGCAACGGCGACCTTGGCCCCGGCGATGTCCTCGCGCACCGTGTCCGCCGCGGCAGCGCGATCGGTGATCACCGCAAGCACGCGGGCGTCGGCGGGCGTACGGACGGCGAGGAACGCCTTCTCCGGCTGTCCGTCCCGATCGAACGGTGTCGTCCACGCTTCGACGGTTCCGGTGCCTTCCCACTCCACCAGACCGACGGTGGTGGGTTCGGAATCCACCACCGATTGAACGTCCTCCCAACGAAATTCACCACTGCCCGGCTCGGTGCTATACACACCGAAGCTGTGCTTGGTGAGGTAGCCGCCATTCGCGGTGATCAGCCCCCGCCGTCCCGGGTTGACGGTGAGCAGCTCGGCCATCGTGGCGATCGAGTGCGTGACGTAGTTGCTCCACGGTCCGCCGGCAAAGGTCAGACCGCCGGTGACGGTCAGCGGGCGGGCCGGATCGTCGGTGGCCAGGCCCAGTTCGGCGGCCGCGACCTGGACGGCCGAGGGAAAGCATGAGTACAGGTCCACGTAGTCGACGTCGTCGATACCCAGACCGGCCAATTCCAGTGCCCTGCGTCCGCCGATCCGGATGGCCGGCGAGCGGTGCAGTCCACCGCGCTCGGCGATCGCCGAGGTGTCGTGGGCGTCGGTGCCGGCTTGGGGGTACACCCAGCGTTCGGCCGGGACACCTAGCTTCCTCGCCTGCTCGACCGACGTCAGGACGAGTGCGGCGCCCTGGTCGACCATGTTGTTGGAGTTCATCAGCTTCGTGTATGGCCAGCTGATCATCCGGTTCTGCGGGCTGGGTTGCCGGATCTCCTCGGCGGTGTGGGGCCGGCGGATCGCCGCGTGCGGATTGCCGACTGCGACAGCACTGAAGCGCGCCCACAGCTCGCTGACCCGCTTGCCGTGCTCGGCCACGGACTCGTCGCCTGCGATGCGCAGCGCCTGTTCGAACAGCGGGTACACGTAGGAGGGCCGGTCCAGCTTGATTCGGATGTCGGCGTCGCCGGCCATGGGCACGTCGTTGCCGGCGACCTCGGGTAGCGGAACCGAATTGTCCTGTTCGGTCCATACCAGCCGGCGGCCCTGCTTCTTCAGCGCGTTGCGGGTGCGCCAGGTTTCGGCGGCCGAGATCAGCACGACTCCGGCGCGGCCCTGCTGGATGTCCAGGCAGGCCTGGTTGACCAGCGACTGTGGGGTGTTGCCACCGACACTGCTGTAGGCCGTTGTGAATTTCGGCAAGCCCAGGCGTTCGCCGAGCAGCTGCCCGGGATTGCGGTAGTGAGCCGACAACATGTGCACCACACGGATGGCGTCCACCGCCTCGATCACCCGGGAATCCGCAGCGTGCCGGGTGGCGGTGACCATCAGGTCCACCGGCTCGATGGACGGCTGGTCGGGGTCGATCTCGTCGCGGTAGTTGACCTGGCCGTAGCCGATCAGCACCGGTGTCCTGGGGTCCACGGGCATGGCTCGAACCTATCGCGGCGGGAACGAGCGCCCGGAGGGGCCACCGAGTGTGCCGCCAGCTTCACGTTCGACGCCGAGCGTGACGCCAGGGTCACAGTCGGCCAGGGCTAGGCCGGTCCCGTCCGGTAGATCGACTTCAGCGTTCGGTACGCCTCCAGGCCCTCGGGGCCCAGCTCGCGCCCCATCCCGCTGGCCTTGACTCCGCCGAACGGCGCGCGCATGTCA
>JALHRH010000103.1:0-4444 GCA_022841565.1 Mycobacterium sp.
GTCCCTTTCCCGCCGACGCCGCCCTTGCCGCCGACACCGCCGACACCGCCGTTGCCTCCGTCACCGCTGAACAGCCCACCGTTACCACCGGCGCCGCCCTTGCCGCCGGATCCGCCGGTGCCGCCGGTCGCCGCGGTCGAGCCCGTGGTACCGGTGCCACCCGCACCGCCGGTGCCGCCGGTGCCGCCGTTACCCACGATCCCGGCGTTTCCGCCGGCGCCACCGTTGCCGCCTGTTCCAGTAGCGGTGACGGCGTCGGCGCCACTGCCGCCCCTGCCGCCGTTGCCGCCACTGGTCCCGAAGTTGCCCGAACCTCCCTTGCCACCCGCGCTCGCACCGGGTCCGCCGCCGGCACCTCCGGCGCCACCTTCCCCACCGGCCCCGCGGTCGCCGCCCTGGCCACCCGCCCCGCCGGTGCCATCACCGCCGCTGAAGGTACCTCTGGCGCCGTCACCACCGTTCCCGGCGTTACCACCATTGCCGCCCTTGCCACCTGCCCCACCGGTACCTGCGCTGCCGCTGCCGTCCTTGCCGGTTCCGGCGACGCCGCCCTTCCCGCCTTGTCCGCCCGTTCCGCCGACGCCGCCGTCGCCGCCGTCGCCACCGGCGGCGCCGTTCGAGTTGGCAGCGTTGTTGACGCCGTTGGTGCCGCTACTGGCGTGGCCGCCGTTGCCCCCCACACCGCCGGTACCGCCGTTTCCGCCCTTGCCGGCGAGGTTGCCGCCCTTGCCGCCGGCGCCGCCTGCCCCACCGGTTCCGCCGGTACCGCCGTTGTTGCCAGTTACGCCGTCACCGGCGACCGAACCGCCCTGACTACCCACCCCGCCGGTTCCGCCCGCGCCACCGTTACCACCATTGCCGACCGATCCGCCATCACCGCCCGCTCCGCCGGCCGCGCCGTTGAGCGCGGCGGCGGGGGCGTCGGCGCCCCTGCCGCCGTTGCCCCCGTTGCCACCGCTGGTGGGCGCGGTGCCGTCCTTGCCATCGGCAGCGAAGACGCCGCCGCCACTACTGCCACCATCCCCGGCGACTCCAGCGGCACCCGGGTTGCCGCCGTTACCGCCCCTGCCACCGACCCCGCCGTTGACGCTGTTGGTGCCGTCGCGACCATTGCCGCCGTTGCCGGGGACGCCGCCATTGCCCCCGTCACCACCGGTCCCGCCAACGCCGTGGGCGCCGGGGGTGCCGACCGGCGCGCTGCCACCGATACCGCCGTTGCCACCGGCGCCGCCCTTGCCGCCGTTACCGCCGCTGGCTCCATTACCTCCGTCTGCACCCGGAGTGAAGCCGTCGAATCCGCTCAAGCCGTTGCCGCCGTCGGCTCCCCTGCCACCCAGGCCACCGGCACCCCCGGCTCCGCCGTTACCGCCGTTGGCTCCCCCCTTGCCGCCCGCGCCACCGGCGCCACCGGCGCCGCCGTCGCCACCGTTGCCAGGGTTCGTGCCGGAAAAGGCCGGACTACCGTGCATGCCGTTACCGCCGTCGCCGCCGGCCCCACCATTGCCATACAGCCCGCCGTTACCGCCCGCGCCGCCGCTTCCACCGGATTGGCTCGTGCCGACAGCGTCCGAACCGTCGCCGCCGTGGCCGCCGTTGCCACCGCTGGTGGGACTGTTGCCGGCGACACCGCTCGCTCCCACGCCGCCCTTGCCGCTGAATCCGCCGACGCCTCCGGCTCCCCCGAGACCCGGATTTCCGCCGCTGCCGCCATTGCCGCCGGCACCGCCGTTGATGCCGTTGGCGCCGTCGCCGCCGTCGCCGGGAGTCCCGCCGTTGCCACCATTGCCGCCGGCGCCACCGGCACCTTCTCCGCCGGTCGGGGTCAGCAGGTTGCTCAACCAACCACCACCGCCGCCGACGCCGCCAATCCCGCCACTGCCGCCGTTGCCGCCGTTACCGCCTGACTGCCCGTTCGCGCCGGCGGTCAGGGGGCTGACGCCGGTACCGCCCGCGCCGCCGTCGCCGCCATGGCCGCCGAGACCGCCGGTCCCCCCGGTGCCGATGAACGCGCCGCCTCGACCGCCGACACCTCCGGCACCACCATTTCCACCGACCGTCCCGGTCATGCCCGCCGTTCCAGTGCTGCCGGCGGCTCCGTTGCCGCCGTAGCCACCGGCCCCGCCGTTGCCGTAGAGGATCCCGCCGAGTCCACCATTACCGCCGGCACCGCCGTGCATTCCGGTTGCACCACTACCGTCTCCGCCGACCCCTCCGGCGCCGCCCATGCCCAGCACGCGGGCGTTGCCACCGAGTCCGCCGGCGCCACCACCCTGGCCAGCGCCGCCCGCACCCCCGTCGCCGAGCCATCCTGAGGTGCCGCCGGCTCCGCCGGAGCCGCCCTGGCCGCCCACACCAGCGCCTCCGGTCCCACCGGCACCCCCATTGCCGAACGCCCCACCTTCTCCGCCGACGCCACCGGCACCACCGAAGCGTCCGTCGCCACCGACACCGCCGACAGCGCCGGGCCCGAACAGGCCCGCAGTCCCACCACCACCACCGGCCCCGCCCGTCCCCCCGGGAGCATTTCCGCCGGCGCCGCCGGCGCCCGGCGCACCGAATAGATACGAGTGGCCGCCGCCACCGCCGTTACCGGCCACCCCCAACGCACCAGCCTGCCCACCGGAGCCGCCAACGCCGCCATTGCCCCACAGCCACCCGCCACTTCCACCGTTACCGCCACGTCCTGCTACCCCGTTCGGTGCGGCTGCGGCGCCACCCTCGCCGCCGGCCCCGCCGTTACCGATCAGGCCGCCAACCCCGCCGGCGCCGCCAGCCTGGCCGAGCGATCCCGAACCGCCGGCGCCGCCGTTGCCGTACAAGAACCCGCCGGGCACTCCGGGCTGACCGGTCCCCGGCGCCCCGTTGGCACCGTCACCGATCAGCGCACGGCCAAATAGCAGTTGCGTGGGAGTGTTGATCACACCCAGTACCTGCTCGACCAACAGCGAGTTCGCGTTGGCCGCCTCGGCGAGGGCGTAGGCGCGGCTGGTCGAGGTCATGGCCTGGACAAGACGATCGTGGAACAGCGCTGCCTGTGCGCTGGCGGCCTGATACTCCTGGGCGTGGGTGCCGAACAGTGCGGCGATCGCAGCCGACACTTCATCAGCGCCGGCGGCCAGCAACTCCACCGTCGGGGCCAGCGCGGCCGCGTTGGCGGCGGCGACCGCCGAACCGATCCCGGACAGATCCGCCGCCGATGAAAACACCAGTTCCGGATTAGCGATCACAAAGGACATCGCTATCGCCTCTCATCCACCCCGGGGTACAGAAGAGCGAAATTCCCCGCTAAGGATGATCACGACGCACCACTAGCAACCGCAAAGGTGAATTGCACACACCAGGCAGCACGGACAGGGCACTGTGCACAGTCCGTACTGCCTGAGCCTCGTTAGTGCAGCAGTGCGAACGGTTGACGCGTCGGCTGGCTACACGCCGACAATGCGACACCTGCTATTCGCCAAGCGCCGGTCACTCCTCGTCGAGCGCGGCCAGCACCTCGTCGGACAGGTCTACGTTGGTCCACACGTTCTGCACGTCGTCGCTGTCCTCGAGGGCGTCGACCAGCTTGAACACTTTGCGGGCGCCGTCGATGTCGACTGGGACGCTCACCGAGGGCTGGAAGCTGGCCTCGGCCGACTCGTAGTCAATGCCGGCCTCCTGCAGGGCGGTGCGGACCGCCACCAGGTCGGTCGGCTCCGAGATGACTTCGAAGCTGTCGCCGAGATCATTGACGTCCTCGGCCCCGGCATCCAGCACCGCGGCCAGCACGTCGTCCTCGGTGAGGCTGTTCTTCTCCAGGGTCACGGTGCCTTTGCGGGAGAACAGATAGGCAACTGAACCGGGGTCGGCCATGGTGCCGCCGTTGCGCGTCATCGCCACCCGCACCTCGCTGGCGGCGCGGTTGCGGTTGTCGGTCAGGCACTCGACCAAGACGGCGACGCCGTTGGGCCCGTAACCCTCGTACATGATGGTCTGGTAGTCGGCGCCACCGGCCTCCTCACCGGCACCGCGCTTGCGCGCCCGCTCGATGTTGTCGTTGGGCACCGAGGTCTTCTTCGCCTTCTGGATGGCGTCATACAACGTCGGGTTACCCGCCGGGTCGCCACCGCCGGTACGGGCGGCGACCTCGATGTTCTTGATTAGCCGGGCGAATTCTTTACCACGGCGCGCGTCTTTGACGGCCTTCTGGTGCTTGGTGGTGGCCCACTTTGAATGGCCGCTCATCGGTGTCTACTACCTCTTTCGCTGGAAAAGTTCGCCAGACGAGTCTACGTGGCGGCTCAGTCGCGCCGAGCCTGACGTTCGGCGGGGCTGACGACGGGCGCTCGGCGAGCTAACGGCCGTTCACCATGTCGACGAACAGCTTGTGCACCCGCCGATCGCCAGTTACCTCCGGGTGAAACGCCGTCGCCAACACGCCGCCCTGCCGCACCGCGACGACGTG
>JALHRH010000103.1:4544-16114 GCA_022841565.1 Mycobacterium sp.
TCGGCGAGCTAACGGCCGTTCACCATGTCGACGAACAGCTTGTGCACCCGCCGATCGCCAGTTACCTCCGGGTGAAACGCCGTCGCCAACACGCCGCCCTGCCGCACCGCGACGACGTGTCCCGCAGCCTGAGCTAACACCTGCACGCCAACGCCGACCCGCTCCACCCAGGGCGCCCGGATGAACACCGCACGCACCGTACCGTCCAGGCCCGCAAACGGTATGTCGCCTTCAAAGGAGTCGACCTGGCGTCCAAAAGCGTTGCGCCGCACGGTCATATCGATACCGCACAGCGGCAGGGCCTGGCGTCCGTGCGCGCCGGCGTCCAGGATCTCGCTGGCCAGCAAGATCATCCCGGCGCACGCGCCATAGGCGGGCAGCCCGGCGGCCAGCCGGGCCCGCAGCGGCTCGAGCAGGTCGAAGTCGAGCAGCAAGTGGCTCATCACGGTCGATTCCCCGCCGGGAATCACCAGCCCGTCTACCGCATCGAGTTCAGCGCGTCGCCGCACCGTGATCGCGTCGGCACCGGCTTCGCGCAGGGCGGCGAGGTGCTCGCGGGTGTCGCCCTGCAGCCCCAGCACGCCAATCAGCGGCGCGCTCACGGCGCCGTCGGCCGGTAACCACGCTTGAAGCGGGTCAGCCCCTCCTGCATCACCGCGGCCACCATTTCGCCGCTCTGGTTGAAGATCTTGCCCTGGCACAACGAGCGACCCCCGCCGGCCGAAGGTGACGACTGGTCGTAGAGCAGCCATTCGTCGGCCCGGAATGCCCGCATGAACCACATCGCGTGGTCCAGCGACGACACCTGCAGATGCGGGCGATCTTCTAGGTGGGTGACCTGCGCCGAACCCAGCAACGTCAGGTCGCTCATGTATGCCAGCGCGCAGATGTGCAACACCGGGTCGTCGGGCAGCGGATCACGGTGCCGGAACCACACCTGTTGCTGAGACGCCTTGCCGGGCATCAGTTTCAGTCGGTCGCGCGGCACGATGCAGACGTCCCATTCCTCGAACTGCCTGAATCCCGCGTCGTCGAAGACCTTCACCGAGGACAGGCCCGGCAGTCCGTCCGGCGGCGGCGCCGCGGGCATGGCGTCCTGGTGGTTGATGCCGTCCTGATCGGTCTGGAACGAGGCCCCCATGCTGAAGATGATTTCGCCGTGCTGGATGGCGTTGACCCGTCTGGTGGCAAACGACCCACCGTCGCGGATGCGCTCCACGATGAAAACGGTGCGCTCCCGGGCGTCCCCAGGCCGCAGAAAATAGCCGTGCAGCGAGTGCACCTGGTAGCGCGGGTCGACGGTGCGCACGGCCGACACCAGGGATTGCCCGGCCACGTGCCCGCCGAAAGTGCGCTGCAGGAAGCCCGACTCGGGGCTGAAGACGCTGCCGCGATAGATGTTGACCTCGAGTTGCTCGAGATCGAGTATCTCTTCGATCGCCACGGACTGTTCTTACCAGCCGCCTGTCACCAACCGCGCTGCGCCAAGCGATGCGGCTGGGCAATCTCCTCCACGTTGATGCCCACCATCGCCTCACCCAGCCCACGTGACACCTTGGCCAGCACGTCGGGGTCGTCGTAAAAGGTGGTGGCTTTGACGATCGCCGCGGCACGTTGCACCGGATCACCGGCTTTGAAGATGCCGGAGCCGACGAAGACGCCTTCGGCGCCGAGTTGCATCATCATGGCGGCGTCGGCGGGGGTGGCGATGCCGCCGGCGGTGAACAACGTCACCGGCAGCTTGCCGGCCCGGGCCACCTCGACGACCAGATCGTAGGGCGCCTGCAATTCCTTTGCGGCACCGTACAATTCGTCTTCTGACAGGGACGTGAGCCGCCGGATTTCGCCACCGATTGCGCGCATGTGCGTCGTGGCGTTGGAAACGTCGCCGGTGCCGGCCTCGCCCTTGGAGCGGATCATGGCCGCACCTTCGGCGATACGTCGCAGCGCCTCACCGAGATTGGTGGCGCCGCACACGAACGGAACGGTGAATTTCCACTTGTCGATGTGGTGGAGGTAGTCGGCCGGCGTGAGCACCTCGGACTCGTCGATGTAGTCCACCCCGAGGCTCTGCAGGATCTGCGCCTCGACAAAGTGCCCAATGCGCGCCTTGGCCATGACCGGGATGGTGACCGCGTCGATGATGCCCTCGATCATGTCGGGGTCGCTCATCCTGGACACCCCGCCCTGGGCCCGGATATCGGCGGGCACCCGTTCCAGCGCCATGACTGCGACGGCACCTGCACCTTCGGCGATACGGGCCTGCTCGGGGGTGACGACGTCCATGATGACGCCGCCCTTGAGCATTTCGGCCATGCCGCGCTTGACCCGCGCGGTTCCGGTTTGACCGGACGCCGGCTGGGCACCATTCTGCTGGCTGTCCACTGCTCTCCTTTGCTGTCCTAGCTGCCGTACCAGTCTAGTGGTGACCAACCAACGAGTTTTCCGACTGTGGCTTGGGTGAACGATTACTGCCGTAGACTCACCTGCTGAGAAGGCGACGGTTACTGTGGAAGACCCTTCTGGCTGAGAAGGCAAGTACTTTGAATTTTGCCGTGTTGCCGCCGGAATTGAATTCGGCCCGCATCTTCGCCGGTGCCGGCCGCACCCCGATGCTATCCGCGGCTGCCGCTTGGGACGGGCTGGCGCAGGAGCTACAGGCCGCGGCGGGCTCGTTCGCATCGGTGACCTTCGGGTTGGCAGACGAGGGCTGGCATGGCGCAGCCATGCAAGCGATGACCCATGCGGTCGGGCCCTATGTGAGTTGGTTGAGCACGGCGGCGGGTCAGGCTGAACAGACGGCCAACCAGGCCCGACTGGCTGCCAGCGCGTTCGAAGCCGCCCGTTCGGCCATCGTGCATCCGGCGGCGGTCGCGGCCAATCGGACCCAGCTGGTGTCACTGGTGAGATCGAACCTGCTGGGCCTCAACACCCCAACGATCGCGGCCGTCGAAGCCGAATACGAGCAGATATGGGCCCAAGACGTGGCCGCCATGGCCGGTTATTATGCCGGCGCGTCAGCCGCGACGCAGCTCCCGCCGTGGCAGCAGCTGATGCAGAACCTGCACGAGCAGGTGGCTAGCGCATACGCCGCCGCTGGGCTCCCAGCAATTAGCGTGGATTTGAAAGCCGGCACCTTCAATGTTGGCGACGGAAACACCGGCGTCAACAACGTCGGCAACGGCAACATCGGCAACGGCAACATCGGCAACGGAAACAACGGCAACGGCAACATCGGCAACGGGAACAACGGCAACTGGAATATCGGCAACGGAAACAACGGCAACTGGAATATCGGCATCGGCATCACCGGAAACGGACAAATCGGCTTCGGGAATCCCCGCCATGACTACCCGCATCCCCTGGTGGTGGGGGACGGCGGGCCAGGAGTAACAGCATTAGTGGTCGGCGGCACCGACAGCCCGCTGCCTCTGCCCAGCCCCCCGATACTGGAGTACGCTGCGCAGTTCATAGCTCCATTCCATCCCGGGTTCACCGCTGAGTTTCTGGATACGCCCTCGAAGTTTTTTCCATTCACCGGGCTAGCTAGCCTGACCTTTGACGCCTCTGTGGCCCAGGGTGTGGTGAATCTGCACACGGCGATTACGGCGCAACTCGCGGCGGGAAACCAGGTCGTCGTGTTTGGCGGCTCCCAAGGCGCGGCGATCGCGTCCATCGAAATGCGCTATCTGCAATCCCTGCCAGAAGGCCTCCGTCCGGGACCGAACGAATTGTCTTTTGCGCTGACCGGCAATCCCTTCCGGCCCGACGGCGGTCTATTCGCGCGGGGTCTCTCCATTCCTCAGTTGGGCGTCACGTTCCCCGGCGCGACGCCCGCCGCCTACCCGGTCGTCGACTATGCGGTCCAATACGATGGCGTCGCCGACTTCCCCAAATACCCGTTGAACTTAATCTCGACCGCCAACGCCATCGCGGGCATCGTTTTCCTGCACTCCGGATTAATCGCGGTGCCGACCGACATTGCATCGGGTGTTGTTCAGCCGGTATCCTCGCCCGACGTCCTGACCACCTACATCCTGATTCCTACGGATGATCTGCCGCTGCTCTACCCCTTGCGCGCCATTCCCTTCGTGGGAAACCCACTCGCCGACCTGATCCAGCCGGATTTGCGGGTGCTCGTCGAGTTGGGTTACGACCGCACCGCCTACCAGGACGTGCTGGCACCGTTCGAGTTATTCCCGCACATAGATCCGGCCGTGCTCGCAGCCCAGTTGCAGCAAGGTGCGGTGCAGGGGGTTCATGACGCACTGGGCGGATTGGGCTTGCCGGCCCGCCTGCCGTGACCCGTGGCGCTTGCTGCGGGCGCCGAGACTGCACCCGTGGCGCCGGTACTGCGCACAGACCGCAGCAACCCGCTCGACCCACGCCGTTACCGCAGTCTCGGGGCGCTCGACGCAGTCTCGACCGGCGAGCGAAGTGAACTCACGTAACTCATCGGATCGACTGCGGCACCACGGCGTCTCGGACACCGGCGGCCCGATCCACCAGCTCGTCGGCCTCGGCCAACAGCTCCCCGAGCTGCCGCGGGTACACCACTTCGCCCGCTGCTTCCAGTTCGGCGATGTCGGCGGCGCTGCACCATCGGGCGCCGTGAATGTAGCTGCGTTCTAGCGCGGTCCGCCCGTCCAGCGTCGGCTCAAATCGCCGGGTGCGGTGGACGAGGTAGAACTCCTCACTGTCAATCATCGAGCCGTTGAATTCGAACACCTCGTCACGCCGCCAGACGGGTCCTACCAAGTCCGCGGGCGCTACGCGTAGGCCGGTTTCTTCAGCCAGCTCGCGGGCGGCGGCTTCGGCCAACCGCTCGCCCGGCCGGACCTCGCCGCCGACGGTGAACCACCACCGAGGCGCATCGGCAATGACGGGATCCGAACCGCACAGCAACAGCACCGCGCCGCCCTCGTCGAGCAGGACCACCCGCGCCGAGGTGCGGTGGTTGAGCTTGTCGCCGGTATGCCGCTGTGCGTGCGGTCGCTCGGCGATCTCGAAATAGGTTGGCAGCGGCGCCCTGCCACCCAAATGGAACAGCCGCACCATGCGCCGCTCGGCCAGCACCAGGGTGTCGCGGACCGCGTCGTTGTGAAATCGTCGTGCCAGCAGCACCCGCGCCTCGGCATCGGCCAGCTCGGCAACTAGGCCCGCCGGCACGGACGCCGGATCGACCAGCGCAAGCGCGGCCGACAGTTCGTTCTCCGCTGTCTCGCGCGTACTGCGGGGCGCACGCTCGGCAGCGTCGGCCAGCGCCGCCAGCCGGTTGCCCTCGGGCGAGCCGCCGTAGGCATCGATCGCTACCGCACGGGCCACCACCGCACGCCGCGCCAGCGCGCTGTCCAGCGCATGCCAGGACAGGTCGTAGCGGACGTTGAGCCGGTCCAGCCGATTAGCCCGCTGAAATCCCCAGGCGCCCAGCACCACCAGCACCACCAGCAGCACTGCGACGACGGCCACCAGCAGCCAATCCATCAGCTGGCCACCTGGACCTTGACGCCCGACCCGGCGACCGTCTCGTAGACCCGCATGATCTGACTGGCCACCACCGACCAGTCGTAGCGGTGAACCGCCTCACTCCCAGCCGCGACGTATCCCTTACGCAGCGCCTCGTTGTCCAGCACCGCGATCAATGACTCGGCCAGCGCGTCCCCGTTTTCGATGGGGACCAGCCGTCCGAGCTCGCCGTCCTGCAGAACCCGCCGGAACGCATCCAGGTCGCTGGCTACCACCGCGGTACCGGCGGCCATCGCCTCCACCAAGACGATGCCGAAACTCTCACCACCGGTGTTGGGCGCGCAGTAGACGTCGGCGCTGCGCATCGCCGACGCCTTACCTGCGTCGTCCACCTGGCCGAGAAACTTCAGGTGATCAACGAATCCGCTTGCCTGAGTGCGTAATTCGTCCTCGTCACCACGACCCACAATCAGCAGCTGGAGGTCCGGAAATCGCTGAACCACGGTGGGCATGGCAGCCAGTAGCGTCGCCATGCCCTTGCGCGGCTCGTCGTAGCGCCCCAAGAACAGCACGGTCTTGCCCGGCCGCGGGTATCCGTCCAGCAGCGGCGCCGAAGCGAACGAATCGACGTCGACGCCGTTGGGGATCTCCACCGCATCCGACCCCACGGACTCCATCTGCCAGCGCCGCGCCAGGTCGGACACCGCGATCCGGCCGACGATCTTCTCGAACCGGGGCCGCAGCATGCCGCCCAAGACCGACATCGCCACCGACTTGGTGGTCGAGGTGTGAAAGGTCGCCACAATCGGGCCTTCGGCGATGTCGAGAGCCAGCAGCGACAGGCTCGGGGCGCCCGGTTCGTGCAGGTGCAGCACGTCGAAATCGCCTTCGGCGAGCCACTTTTTCACCTTGCGGTAGGTGACCGGGCCGAACCGCAGCCGGGCCACCGACCCGTTGTAGGGAATGGGGACGGCCTTGCCGGCGGAGACAACGTAGTCGGGCAGGGAGGTCTCCGACGACATCGGCGCCAGCACGCTGACCTCGTGTCCGCGGTCGATCATCACCTCGGCCAGCTGCAACACGTGCGACTGCACCCCGCCGGGCACGTCGAACGAGTAGGGGCAGACCATCCCGATCCGCATCAGCCGTCCTTCAACCAGGCCTGCCGGTCGTCCGACAGATCCGCCAGCCACTGCGGTTGCAGCATGTGCCAGTCTGCGGGATGGGCAGCGATATTGCCGGCGAACTCATCGGCGAGGGCCTGGGTGATGGCGCCGACGTCGCCACTGCTGCAGTCCAGTGGCTCCTGCATCTTGCATTCCCAGCCGTCGCCCTCGAACCAACAGTGCGACGGCAGCAGTGCCGCGCCCGTTGCGATCGCAAGCTTGGCCGGTCCGGCGGGCATCCGGGTGGCTTCGCCGAAGAAGTCGACTTCGACGCCGGTACGGGTGAGGTCGCGCTCGGCCATCAGGGCCACGATCTGATTGTCCCGCAGCCGGTCGCACAGCACCTCGAAGGGGGGTCGCTTTCCGCCGGAATGTGGAATCACTTCGAAACCCAGGGTTTCCCGATACTCGATGAAACGCCGGTACAGAGATTCCGGCTTGAGGCGCTCGGCGACCGTAGCGAAGGTGTTATGGGTCTGCGCCAGCCACACGCCGTTCATGTCCCAATTGCCGCTGTGCGGCAGTGCCAGTACCACGCCGCGGCCGGCGGCCAGCGCCGCGTTGAGATTGTCTTGGCCATGGGTCCCGCTGTCGAGCCGGCGGGTCAAATCGTGCAGATCCATGGTCGGCAGCCGGAACGCTTCCCGCCAGTACCGGGCGTAAGACGCCAACGAGGCACGCATCAGCGAGTCCGGGACCCGGGCGGGCCGCACCCCGATGACGCGCGCCAGATTCTTGCGCAGCTGTTCCGGCCCACCATTACGAGCGGCGTAGCGGGCGCCCGCGTCAAATGCGTTGCGCGCGGCAAACTCCGGCAGTACCCGCACCGCCCTCCAGCCGGTCGCATAGGCCCAGTCGGTGGCCCTACCGGTCAACAGGTCGCGTGGCCGGCCGGACAGCTTCAGGCCTACGGTTGGCGGTATCACTGCTCACTCTCTCCTGGAATCTCGCTCTCTCCTGGAATCTCGCTCTTTCCTGGAATCTCGCTCTTTCCTGGAATGGGGATGCGATCGACGGCCCCGGGAGAAGTGCGCACCGCATACAACCGCTGCCCGCAGGTGATCACGCTCAGCACCGCCAGCAGCCACATCCCGATCGGCAGCGCCGGCGGCCAGGCCACGAACGGAAAATCCGATACCCCGGCCCCTACCAGCACGATGATCAGTCGTTCGGGGCGTTCGATGAAGCCGCCGTCACCACGTAACCCGCTGGCTTCGGCCCGCGCCTTGATGTAGGAGATCACCTGCGAGGTGACCAGGCAGATCAGGGTCGCCGCGGTCAACAGTTTGTCGTGCAGGTGAAACGCGATCCACCAGGCCAGTCCGCAAAACACCGCGCCGTCGCTGATGCGGTCGCAGGTGGCGTCCAGCACCGCGCCGAAGCGGGTGCCGCCGCCGCGTTCGCGCGCCATGGCACCGTCGAGCATGTCGAACAGCGTGAAAAACCAGACCACGCACCCGCCGATGAACAACTTGCCCATCGGGAACAAGATCAGCGACCCCGCAACCGACGCGGCGGTGCCGATGACGGTGACCGCGTCCGGCGTCAGTCCGATTCGCAGCGCCGCGCGAGCCAGCGGGTTGGTGATGCCGGCGAAGAACGCCCGGGACAGAAACGGGAGCTTGCTCACGATTGCCGGGCCCACTCGTCGGCCAGCAACTGCCGGGTTTCGCGCAGCAGCTGCGGGATTACCTTGGAGCCGCCGACGATGGTGATGAAGTTCGCGTCGCCGCCCCACCGGGGTACCACGTGGACGTGCAGGTGCTCGGCCAGCGAGCCGCCCGCCGAAGTGCCCAGGTTCATGCCGACGTTGAAGCCGTGCGGGCGCGACACCTTCTTGATGACGCGGATCGCCTTCTGGGTGAAGGCCATCACCTCGGCGCTCTCGGCATCGGTGAGATCCTCGAGCTCCGACACCCGCCGGTAGGGCACCACCATCAGGTGACCCGGGTTGTACGGGTACAGGTTGAGCACGGCGTAGACGAGTTCGCCGCGAGCCACCACCAAACCTTCTTCGTCGGACATCTGCGGGATGTCGGTGAACGGCTCGCCGCGGCTGGAGTCATCCTGGGTGACGGGCGCTTCGGCGAGGTAATTCATGCGATACGGCGTCCACAACCGCTGCAGATGATCCCGCTCGCCGACGCCGCGGTCATGGATCGTGTCGTCGTCACTCTCACTCACGATCGTTCTCCGCTACGTGCATCAGTTCGGCTGTGGGCGTGACATTTTCGCGCCGCGCAATCCAGTCGACGATGGCGTCCACCGCGCTGTCGCGGTCCACCCCGTTGATCTGAGTCCGGTCACCAAATCGGAAGCTCACCGCCCCGGCCGCCACGTCGCGATCGCCGGCCAGCAGCATGAACGGCACCTTCTGGTTGGTGTGGTGCACAATCTTCTTGGCCATCCGGTCGTCGCTGGCATCCACCTCGATCCGCACTCCACGCAACTTCAATTGCGCAGCAACATCTTCCAGGTAGGGTATGTGCTCGTCGGCCACCGGGATGCCCACAGCCTGAATCGGCGCCAGCCACGCCGGGAACGCTCCCGCGTAGTGCTCGGTCAGGATGCCGAAGAACCGTTCGATGGACCCGAACAACGCCCGATGGATCAACACCGGACGCTGCCGCGAGCCATCGCTGGCGGTGTATTCCAGCTCGAAGCGGTCCGGCATGGTGAAGTCGACCTGCAGCGTCGACATCTGCCAGCTGCGGCCCAGCGCGTCTTTGACCTGCACCGAGATCTTGGGTCCGTAGAACGCCGCGCCACCCGGGTCGGGCACCAGGTCCAGACCGGAGGCCTCGCCGACCTCGCGCAGGATCTCGGTGGCCTGCTCCCATGCTTGGTCGGAACCGACGTACTTATCGGGGTCCTTGGTGGAGAGCTCCAGGTAGTAGTCGTTGAGGCCGTAATCGGCCAGCAGGTCGAGCACGAACCGCAGCACCGAGGTGAGCTCGTCGTGCATCTGGTCGACAGTGCAGTAGATGTGCGCGTCATCCTGGGTCATGCCGCGCACCCGGGTCAGGCCGTGCACGACGCCAGATTTCTCATACCGGTAGACGCTGCCGAACTCGAAGAGCCGCAAGGGAAGTTCGCGATACGACCGCCCCCGCGACCGATAAATCAGATGGTGCATCGGGCAGTTCATCGGCTTGAGGTAGTAGTCCTGGCCGGGTTTGCGCACGCTGCCGTCCGGGTTGTATTCGGCGTCGAGATGCATCGGCGGATACATCCCGTCGGCGTACCACTGCAGGTGGCCCGAGGTGATGTACAACTGTTCTTTGGTGATGTGCGGAGTGTTGACGAATTCGTAACCGGCCTGCGCGTGCTTGCGCCGGGAGTATTCCTCCAGCTCCCGACGGATGATGCCGCCCTTGGGATGGAAAACCGCCAGGCCGGAACCGATTTCGTCGGGAAAGCTGAACAGGTCCAGCTCGACGCCTAGTTTGCGGTGGTCGCGGCGTTGAGCCTCGGCGATCAGCTCCAGGTGGCGGTCGAGAGCCTCCTGCGACTCCCACGCGGTGCCGTAGATGCGTTGCAGGCTGGCGTTGTTCTGGTCGCCGCGCCAGTAGGCCGCCGAGCTTCGGGTGAGCTTGAACGCCGGAATGTGCTTGGTGGTGGGGATGTGCGGCCCACGGCACAGGTCCCCCCAGACCCGCTCGCGAGTGCGGGGATTGAGGTTGTCATAAGCGGTCAGCTCGTCATTGCTACCTGGGGGGCCGACCTCCATGACCTCGGGATCGCCGGACTTGTCGTCCACGAGTTCGAGCTTGTAGGGCTCGTTGGCCAACTCCTCGCACGCCTGGTCCCTGGATTCGTAGACACGCCGGTCGAAGAGCTGCCCGTCCTTGACGATCTGACGCATCCGCTTTTCCAACGCTTCGAGGTTCTCCGGCGTGAACGGTTCGGCGACGTCGAAGTCGTAGTAGAAGCCGTCGGTGATGGGCGGACCGATGCCGAGTTTGGCGTGTGGGAACAGGTCCTGCACAGCCTGGGCCAGCACGTGCGCAGCCGAGTGGCGGATGACGCTGCGGCCGTCGTCGGTGTTGGCCGCCACCGGGGTCACCTCGGCGTCGACATCGGGCACCCAGCTGAGGTCACGCAGCTTGCCCTCGGCGTCGCGGACGACCACGATCGCGTCGGGCGAGCCGCGCCTCGGTAACCCCGCGTCGCCGACCGCGGTCGCCGCGGTAGTCCCAGCCGGAACCCGGATCCGGGCTTGCGGTGACCGCGCACCCGGCACTGCCGGGTGCTGCAGGTCGCCGTCGTCGCCGCCTGGGACGGGCTGTGCGGGGGCGCTCATCGGGTTGTCTCCAATGCTCAAAGGGTTAGCTCGCGATAACTGACCATGCTATCGGGGTCGCACCTCAGGGTTGGCCAGGCTTCAGCCGCACAACAGCGCGTCGGCTTCGGTCAGCAGGCTGGCCCCGTCTCTCAACCGGCCGGATACCAAGATCTTCCGTCCGTCCACGCTGTCGATCCCCGCCTCGAATTGCAACTCTTTTTCGATCGGCACGATCTTGCGGTAGTTGATCTTGAGGTACGCGGTGCGCTGACGGGTACTGGCGGTGAGCACCCGACGCTGTCAACCCGAGCACCGTGTCGAACAACATGCCGAGCGAGGCCCGCGATACGGCCATCCTTGGTTTTATCCGCATTCATCGGCACGGTCAGGACGTTCCCGCGCATCGGCAGATCCATCCTGCGGCCTGACGGCGACTGCCATTCGTCAGCGGCAATCGGAGCAAGCAGCGCCGAAAGTTCCTCGAAGCTGTCGGCGGCTTCGGTAATTACGTTGTCGGGCGCGTCGACAGCGCGGGGGTAATCCGGCTCTTCACAATCGAGGGTGTAGTTGGGGTTTGAATCCGCCGGTTTCCAGCAGGGATCTGGCGATGTAGTTGGTCAGGTTGCGAAATCCCAGGGCGGATCCTCGGAGGT
>JALHRH010000104.1 GCA_022841565.1 Mycobacterium sp.
GGCGGCGAGCACCGCGGCACCGGTGGATGGCCAGTCCGCCAAACCGTCGAGGTGCAATAACACCAGCATCCGCGGCGGCTTGCCCAGGTTGTGCACTCGTGCCACCGTCTCCTGGCCTCGGTAGCAACCCTTATCCAGGTGCACGGCTCCCTCGCCCGGACCGCCTATCCAGCGCGCTTCGTGCGGGATGGTGCGCTCGTCGGTGTCGACGCCGAGTCGCGGACGCAGGGCGGCCACCCGGTGGGCCTCGTAGGCCCACACGCCGGCCGGACGCACGCCGGCCCGGGTCAGACGCTGCCGCCAGTCAGTGGCGAGGTCACGCGGTATCAGCAGATCCAGCTCGATCGGGCCGTTCGGCGTGCTCGGCGTCCGGCGCACGAATCCACCGGCGGGTAGCGGGAGGGCCGACCATTCGGGCGGCAGTGCGTCCACGCCCAGCGCGTCCGATATGGACGCCTCCGCCAGCCGCGGCCCGAGTAGCGACAGCACAGCGAGGTCCGCGGCGTCGGGGGTGACGTCCGACCAGAAAACCATCTTGCGCAGATAACCCAGCAGTGGTTCGCCGCGCCAGGGCTCGGTGTCGAGATAGGTGGTGCCGCCCAACTCGGTCTGCAACCAGTGATCCTCAACCCGGCCCTGGCCGTCGAGGCTGAGATTCTGTGTGCTGGCTCCCTCGGGAAGTTCGCTTACGTGTTGAGTGGAGATGTTGTGCAGCCAGCCTTGGCGGTCGGTTCCGGTCAACGTGATCACGGCACGGTGCGAGCGGTCCACGAGAATGGCATCGTTTTGGCTCGCCCGCTGCTCACCGAGTGGGTCGCCGTAATGCCAGATCGCCCCGGCGTCGGGGCCGGGATCCGGGGCAGGGACTGCGGACACACATCAACTGTACGGCGGGCCCGGTCGCCGAGTGCAGTCTCACGCGATCGAGCGCCAGTGTCACGTTGGGTGTCGAGCGCCATATCAGCGTGCCGCCCGGCAGCCGCAGGCAAGCCATTAGGCTGCTCAGGCGTGACTGGGCAGATGGGTGTGGTCGTCACTCTGAACGGCGAAGTCCTCGAATCGGGGACGCCGCTGCTGCACGCCGACGACCTGGCGGCGGTGCGCGGCGACGGAGTGTTCGAGACGCTGTTGGTGCGCGATGGCAGGGCATGTCTGATCGAGTCGCACCTGCAGCGACTGACCCACTCGGCGAAGTTGATGGACCTGCCCGAACCCGACCTGCCGCGTTGGCGGCGAGCAATCGAGGCCGCGACGAGGCAGTGGCTGACGGGCACCGCAGACGAGGCGGCGATGCGGTTGGTGTACAGCCGCGGCCGGGAGAGCGCACCCACGGCTCCCACGAGCTACGTGATGGTCAACCCCGTTCCGGGCCGGGTGGCCGCGGTTCGCCGCGACGGTGTTGCCGCGATCACGCTAGATCGCGGGCTGCCGGCCAGCGGCATCGACACCATGCCCTGGCTGCTGGCCGGCGCGAAGACACTGTCCTATGCCGTCAACATGGCAGTCCTGCGCTACGCCGCCCGGCAAGGCGCCGGTGACGTCATCTTCGTCAGCACCGACGGCTACATCCTGGAAGGACCCCGCTCCACAGTGGTCATTGCCGTCGACGGGGCGGACGGGCGCCCCTGCCTGCTCACCCCGCCGCCGTGGTACCCGATCCTTCGGGGAACCACCCAGCAGGCACTGTTCGAAGTTGCCCGCGCCAACGGATATGACTGCGACTACCGCGCGCTGCGGACGGCCGATCTCGTCGCGGCGCAAGGCATCTGGCTGGTTTCGAGCATGACGCTGGCCGCGCGTGTGCATACCCTCGACGGTCGCTGGCTACCCCGCACCTCATTCGCCGATACCTTCGCCGAGCTGGTCGACGCCGCGATCGTCATTGATCGCTGAGCGCTTAAATCTGTTGTCGCCGGACCAGAGTCGCGGTAGCGTCGGCTCTACACAAGGAAGGAGGTGGTCCGCGAAATTGATAGCTTCATGGACATGTGAGGTGGCTGCGCGCTAGCTGCATCGGCTCGGAAGAGTCAGCGATCTACGCGCGCTGGCGAATTTCCCGCAGCCACCCGGCCCCCGGGCGTCCGGTCTGTCCAACCGGAGCGTCGCTCGGGGGCCGCTCCTATTTGACGAGCGACTTGCCGGCGCCCCCAGGTGCCGGTTACCTCGATGCCTTCGCCGCAATCTGATCGGCCAGCCGCGCGGCTCCGTCGGTGATGTCGTTGCCACACGCCTGAACTTCGATGACCAGATCGCCCGCCGCGCTGAGCGCGTGCTGGCAGGTGCGTCCGTTGTCGGTTTGCGCGCGCGTCATGGTGATCTTGGGCGCGGCGCCGTTGACTTCGCCGAAGGTCCACTCCGTGCTCTTGCTCGGATTGGTGAACGTGACGGTCTTGTTGGCGCATCCTTGCCACTTCCCGGCGGATAACTCGACGAAGGCGCGAGCCTTCTCGGCCGACGGGAACTTCGCGACGGCCTCGACCACCCGATGGGCGTCACCGGCCGATTGAACCACCTGGGTGTGGATCGCGGTCGGGTTGTGCGGCCGGTACACCGATTCCTCGAACGGTTCGAAGGCCGACAGGCACTCCGGATCGGACAACGTGCCCTGCTGGGCACGTAGTTGGTCGCTGTGGGCTCCCTCCTTCATGTTGGGGTCACCCAGCACGTTTCCGATGTCGGCGGCGCCCAGCAGGACGGACCCGGTTTCGCGCGGGGCCACGGCGCCGTTCGACGCGCCGTTCGAGGCGCCGTTCGGCTTGGCCGCCACCGGCTTACGGGTGTTACCGCCGCCGGTTGCGAAGACCACGATCAACGCGATGGCCGCCACGGCGGCCAGGACGGCACCACCGATGACGAGCAGCTTCTTATTCGACTGCTCGCCGGTCGTGGGTGCGCTGGCGCCCGCTGTGGGGCGGGCCGGTGCGGGGGCCTTGGCGGCCACCGGTGGTGCCGCGCTGGCGGGGGGCGGCTTGGGCGCCTCGACCGTCGGGGCCTTGGCTGCCGGTGCTCCGGCCGGTGCGCCGTCCTTGGCCTCGATCTCGGCCAGCACGTTGTCGATTTCGGTCCGGGTGCGGTAGGTGACGTCGTGCCGCATCCGCAGCATGCGCAGCAGCTGGGCAATGTCGCTGCGGGCGCTCGGGTCGTCGCCGTCCTCGTCGAGTCCGGATCGCAACTCGACCAGCAACTGCAGCTGTGTCTGCGGAGTGAGCTCCTTCTCCGACAGGGTGTTGCCCAGCCGCATGATGTAGCCGAACGGCACGGGCGGCTCGTCGGGCAACGGCGACGGCAGCGGTGCGGCCTTTTCGCGCATCGCGTGGATCGCCGTGACCAACTGGATGCCGGCGTCAACGGTCGGGTTCTGGTAGTCGATGATCTGCAGCGTGGAGACGGGATTGACCCGCACGCTGTCTACTGGCCCCACCTTGACGGGCAGGATGGGGCGATTCAGCGCCTGCGCGTAACGCAGCTCGGCCTGGCTCGGCTTGGACTGCAGCCAGTTATTCGACAGCGCGACGATGAATACGTCGCAGGAGCGGATCTGCTCCAGGATGGCGTTCCACCAGGCGTCGCCGCCACCGAGTTCCTGGTCGAACCACACCTTCTGTTGAGCGCGCTTCAACGCGGTCGTCAGCGCGTCGAGCGATGTCCTGTCTTGGCTCGAGTAGCTGATGAATATGGCCACGGCAGTCTCCTCGATTGAGGGATAAAGGGAAGTTGATACGGCGAAACCGTCATGCGACGGTAGCGCATGGTACCGGTCGCAGCAATCGACTCCGGCGACCCAACTGCGGCACGCACCGTCCGCGTCGCGGCGGTCAGTCCGCGACGGGGGCGTGCGCTTCGTCCGGCGCCTGGAACTCGGCGTAGCGCTGCGCGAACTCGGGGCCCGGTACAGGCCACTGCTCGCCCTCGGCACCCCGCACCACCCAGTCGCCGTCGGCGGCGTTCGTCGGGCCCTCGAGGGTGTTGATCGACTCGCCCGGCTGCGCCGGACGGGCCTGGACCCGTCCCTTGCGACGCCACCGTCCGTCACTGGCCGGCTCATATGTGGCGCGGAAGATGTCGTCGCGCACCGACCAGGTCTTGCCCTCCGAGCGCACTTCCCAGTCACCGGCGTTGGCACGCATGGTGTGCCCCGAGTCCGACGTCCAGGTCCATGGCGCGGTGCGTTGTTCGGCGGAAACGGTGCCGACTCGGGTGAAAGTCCGCCAGAGCGGGCGTGATCGGTATCCGAGTTGGCGCAGGCTCCACAGCGTGGCTGCCAGGCTACGCACAGCAGCGTTGAGGAGGTCCGGGTTGCTCTCGACGGCAGACCAGTCGACCAGCTTGTCGTGGATCTTGCGGGCGTCGTCCCGCGGCGTGCCGTACTTCCAACCGTTGCGGCGGTAGTAACGGCACCAGTCCTCGTGCTCAGCCTGCGCCATCGCCATGGACGAATAGTGGTCGAAACCCATCAGCGCCAGCTGTTCCAGCGGCGGTGAATCGGCCATATCCCGCCCGGATAGCTGGGCGGGCGGACTGCCCCAGGTATTCCACGTGTGGCCGGCGATCTGTTCGACCATCCACAACGCGTTTCGCACCTGACGCCGGTTTGACCCGCGGTAGAACTCGTCGAGTTCCACCCACGGCACCGAGGCGGGCCCCCGCGGCCAACTGGGATCGATGGTGGCGACATACCGCTCGTGGATCAGCCGCGCGGCCCGCTCCCAGGCGTCCTGGACCTGACCTTCGCGGCTGTCCAGCACCAGGGAGTAGGACTGCAGCATCCCGACCACTTGGATCGAATCGTCAGCAATGCTGGTGTTCAGATCCGAGGTGTACACCGGCATCTCGGGGAAGCGGGCGGCGAGCCTGGTGCCGGTGGTCGCGGTATGGGTGTCGACCAGGATCACCGCGCTGGTGGTGGGGTCGGTTTCGCCGACCAGCCGCAGAATCGTGGGAATCGTCGGGCCCTCGGACACTGCGTCGATCGACGGTCCGGCGGAGGCGAATCCTGCTTGCTGACGGTAGAACTCGTGATCCTTCAGGTACTCCTCGGCGTCTCGTTCCACCAGGGTCAGCGACGGCAGCGGGACCGCGCCCGGCGGTGTGTAGAAGTCGCGCTCCAGGGCGCGGCGGGTCAGGTCCGCGCACAGAGCCAGAGTCAATTGTGAAGTGCCGCAGACGAATACACGTTGGGTTCGGCCGGTCGCAATGATTCCGTCCAGTAGTCGGCTCGCGGTGACTTCGTACTTGCCGACCACATCGGCCGCCCACCGAGTGTCGGATCCGCCGAACTGCTGGGCACGCCACGCCTCGGCGAGCCAGGGATCGTCGATGCGAACGATGAGCGGCAGCCGCCGCTTGTTGGCAACCTCCGAGAGTCGACGGCTGATCAGGTCCAGCCACAACAGGTTGATTGCCGGGTCGGATGCCATCAGGTAGAGCCGCCCGAGGTGGCGCCACAGCCGCAGTGACACCAGCGTGGTGGGCGTGTTGAAGTCGACCAGCACCACGCGGGCGCCCATCCTGCGGATGCGCTGCACGCGGTCGTCGTTGGCGCTGGTGATAACCACCAAAGTGCTGCGCCGGTCCAACGTCCGCGCCACCCCGCTGATCATCGATTCGGTGTCGTCGTCGACCCCCACGATGGCGGTGACGGAATCGGCGAAGTTGGCCCGCAACCGGTCCACCTGGGAGCGGAACACGCCGACTACCACCCCGCCCAAGCCGGTGAAGATCGCCGAAACCGCTGCCATCCGCGCCAATTCGAGCCCGACGGGCGTGGGGCTGGGGCAGACGCGCCCGCCCAGTGAGTAGTCGCTGCTGCTGCCTTTGATCAGCTGGGCGGTCAGCATCAGCGGGGTGAAGACCGCGGGATGGTTCGCGTCGTGACAGTTCCAGTACGAGCTGAGGCCCAGAATCGCGCTGATGGTGATGAGCACCGCGATTACGGTGAATGACACGCCCACCAGGCGGTGGCTGGTGTTGGACCGAAACGTCATGACGCACACCGCGACCAGGACGCCGACCACGATCGCGGTGGTGGCCATCGATCCCGGCCGGCCGAACCATCCCAGCCCGGCCGGCAGGAGGTTCAGGATCGCGGGCTGGAACGCCACCGCAGCCAGATAGCCGATCAGCAGGACGGCAATGATGGACATGGCCCAGCGCACCGGCGGTGGCGCAATTCTCTTCTGGCCCACCGGACCTCCTTCCCCAAGCCTTCTCGGAGCCTGCTAGGTCGCGATCAGTACACGCGGAAGTCCGCGGGAAGGCAACAACGAAATCGCGGTCGCGGCCTCCAACGCGGGACCGGTATCAGCCGGCAAAACGGGACAGTCGGGCCGACAGATGCGGGACCAGGCCGCCGTCGGCGTCCACCCGCTCCTCGACGTAGGCCAGATCGCCGCCCTCGACGATTCCGTAGAGCCGTTTGGCCCCGCCCACAAGTACGCCGGACCGGCTGCGGGCCAGGGCATCGGTGACCAGTTCCCACGACGACTGGTTACGCGGCCGCCCGTAGAACAGCTCGACGTAACCGGCCGAGTGTGCCAACAGCAGCTCGATCGCCTGGGATTCGTCGGGGTCGTTAGGGTCATCGGGGTCGACGACAAATCGCCAGAATCCGCTTTCGCGCAACCCCGGTTGCTGGTAGTCACCCGCCGCGTCGAGGCGCCACGACCGGGCTTCCCAATTCAAGTAGTCGCCCCCATCATGCGAGACCACGATCTGCTGGCCGAACCGGTAATCGCCGTCGCGAGCCCGACCCTCGCCCTCGCCGCGCCACACGCCGACCAACGGCAGCAGCGCCAGCAAGGCGTCGTGCAGGTTGGCGCCTTCACGCAGGTTGGCGGTGTCGGCGGGCACCGGCAGGTCGTCATACGCGGGGATATTCCGGGTAGCGGTCAGCTTCGCCCGCTCCGCCGCCTGTGACAGTTCGTCAGCGGCGCCGGCGCCCTCGGTGGAGGTCACGACTCGTCGGTGATCAGCCGATACAGCGCATACAGCGCGAACCAGGAGATGACCACGGTCGCGAGGACCAGCATGATCTCGAAGAACAGCACCACGGGGATGAGTCTATTCCTCGGAGCCGGAGTTTGCGGGTCGCGGGTTCCTCAGGCGATCTTGATGTCCACCTCGTGGATGCCGCCGCCCGACGGCGCCACCACGGCGTCCCCGTTGCCCACCCGGGACAACGCGCGCAGCGTCCACGATCCCGGCGCGGCGAAGAACCGGAAATCGCCAGTAGCCGAGGCAACGACCTCTGCGGTGAACTCGTCAGAAGAGTCCAGCAGCCGGACGAACGCGCCACCGACGGCTTGCCCATCACCGTCCACGACGCGGCCGGTGATCACCGTCTCCTTCTCCAGGTCGACGCTGGCCGGCAGCGTCAGTCCTTGCTTTGGTGCAGTGCACATGTCAGTTTCCCAACTCGATCGGGGCGCCCACCAGGGAGCCGTATTCCGTCCAACTGCCGTCGTAGTTTTTGACGTTTTGGTGTCCGAGTAATTCCTGTAAGACGAACCAGGTGTGCGACGACCGTTCCCCGATCCGACAGTAGGCAATCGTTTCCCTGGTTCCGTCCAGGCCGGCGTCGGCGTACAGCTTCGCCAGCTCCTCGTCGGACTTGAAGGTGCCGTCCTCGTTGGCCGCTTTGCTCCAGGGCACGTTGATGGCGGTGGGGACGTGGCCGGGACGTTGGCTCTGCTCCTGCGGCAGGTGGGCCGGCGCGAGGATCTTGCCGGAGAACTCGTCGGGGGACCGCACATCGACCAGGTTCTTGGTGCCGATCGCGGCGATGACCTCGTCACGGAAGGCGCGGATGGTGTTGTCCGGCGCTGCCGCGGTGTATGAGCTGGCGGGCCGGTTGACGGCGTCGCTGGACAGCGGGCGGCCGTCGAGCTCCCACTTCTTGCGGCCGCCGTCGAGCAGCTTGACGTTGTCGTGTCCGTAGAGCTTGAAGTACCAGTACGCATACGCCGCGAACCAGTTGTTGTTGCCGCCATAGAGGACCACGGTGTCGTCGTTGGAGATGCCGCGGTCGGACAGCAGCTTAGAGAATTGCTGTGCGTCGACGAAGTCCCGTTTGACCGGGTCCTGCAGGTCGTCTCGCCAGTCCAGCTTGATCGCGCCGGCGATGTGGCCGCCGTCGTAAGCGCTCGTGTCTTCGTCGACCTCGACGAAGACGACATTTTCGGCATCCAGATTGCTCTCAGCCCAGTCGGCGGAGACCAGGACGTCGGAGCGTGCCATGGGGATCCTTTCCGTTTCTTCCGATGAACAGCGTGCTCAGGCGGGCTACCGGCGAGGCCCGAGGGAACCAAGCGCAGGACGCCCGCGCGCGCGGGTGATGGTCGTGTTCGACACGAATTAACTCCTAGGTACGCCTGTTGCGCGAAGAAGACATGCCACGGTAGGGGCGCTGGCCGCTTCGAGTGCTGCGCAGAAAGGCGCGGCTACTCAGCGGCTACAGCAACAGCAACAACCCGCAGCGCGGCACAGCTGAACCGTGCGGCGCTTGGTGAGCACAGGCTCGATGCGGGCTGACACGTCGGTCAGCTTACCCAATGAAACCGTGATCAAGCCAACAGCGGCCGACAGCCCGGCCGCAGGGCGTCGATCATGACCGTCAGGACTGCTTGAAACCCTCGAGCGTGACGGTGACTGCCCTGGTGATGCCCTCGATGATGACATCGGAGCCGCGCGCCCCGACGGTGTTCGGCGCCACCCCGAACGGGAGCTTCTGGTTGGGCAGCCTGCTGCTGAAGGCCCGCAGCACCGCGTCGCGCTTGTCCTCGGGTACGGCCTGGTTGGCGGTGTCGGGTCCGGTGAACACGCCGGTGGGGGTGATCACCAGAGTCGCCGGGTCATCTGGAGCAATGGACAGGTCGACCGAGATGCTGACTCGGTGCTCGAAGTCGGCGGATTTCGGTGTGCCGGTGAACACCAGTCCGCGGCTGCCGGATATCCCGGACTCGGTGGTTCCGCCGGTGGCGTCGTTGGATTCCTGGGGTGGCGCCCCCACCATCAGGTCGGTGATGCCCATATACCGGCCCAGGTGCACCGAGTCGATGATGATCCGGCTTTCCAGTTCGCCCACCGGAAGCTTGGCCTCGGGTCTGATCAGCCAGGACGAGTCGGTGAGGTCGATCGAGTGCATGGTGGCCTCGAGGGTGGCCTTGCCGATGGTCGCCTGGTCGACGGCGCCGGCCTTGATCTCTAGCTCGTTGTAGTGGTGGCGCATCGCCTGCGGGGCGAACGGGAAGGCGAGGATGGCCACGAAGGGGTCAGAACCTAGGTTCGCGGCTTTGCGCACATTGGTCGAGAGCCGGTATTCCGCGTAGATGCTCGCGCCGTAGTCGACGCTGACGGCGCCGAGTGCCAGGGCGCCGACGGTAATCGCCGCGGCTGTGGCACCGACCAGGACTTTGCGCACGCGGACATTCTGACAGTCGTCCGCGGCTCGAGCCCACGAGGCTCGCCTGCCGCCCGGACGGGTCGACGCGGGGCTGTGGTGGATCGATGGACTCCGCGAGTTGCGCTACCGAAGGGTCCGTTGCCAGGCCGAATACCCGGTGGCAAGTTATCGTTTAGATGATCTTGCCGCTAACGTCTAATGTCGCGATGCCTCTCGGAGGCATTGCCTACGACGCTGGAGGGCGTGTTGGAGCTGTTGCTGCTGACCTCGGAGCTGTATCCCGACCCGGTCCTACCTTCGCTGTCCCTGCTGCCGCACACCGTGCGCACGGCGCCGCCGGAGGCGTCCTCTTTGCTGGAGGCGGGTAATGCCGACGCCGTGCTTGTTGATGCGCGCAATGACCTTTCGGCGGCGCGCGGCCTATGCCGACTGCTGAGCACGGCAGGCCGGTCCGTACCGGTTCTGGCGGTGGTGAGCGAAGGCGGGTTGGTGGCCATCAGCGCCGACTGGGGCCTGGACGAGATCCTGCTCCCGAGCACCGGCCCTGCCGAGATCGACGCACGACTGCGGCTCGTGGTGGGCCGCCGGGGTGGTCTGGCCGACCAGGAAAGCGTCGGCAAGGTGAGCCTCGGTGAACTGGTGATCGACGAAGGCACCTACACCGCCCGGCTGCGCGGTCGCCCGCTTGACCTCACCTATAAAGAATTCGAATTGCTGAAGTACCTGGCCCAGCACGCCGGCCGGGTGTTCACTCGCGCCCAACTGTTGCACGAGGTGTGGGGCTACGACTTCTTTGGCGGCACTAGAACCGTCGACGTGCACGTGCGTCGCCTACGCGCCAAGCTCGGCCCCGAGCATGAAGCGCTGATCGGCACGGTGCGCAACGTGGGTTACAAGGCGGTTCGGCCAGCGCGCGGCCGGGTCCAAGCCACCGCGCCCGACAACGGATCCGACGCCGACGAATCCGACGCCGAAATAGACCCGCTGGCCGACCCCTTGCGCAGTCAGTGACCTCGCCGCAGTGGCGCAGCGCCCTCACCGATGATGAGCAACGGGAGATCCGTGAGCTCCTTACGGCGGCAACGCAGTTCGATGGTGTAGCCCCGGTCGGCGAACAGGTGCTGCGGGAGCTACCGCATGACCGCACCGAGCACTTGGTGGCTGCGGATCCCAGCCCCGGCCATGCCATCAGGGGTTATCTGAACCTCACCCCGCCGCGAGAGGGGGCCGGCGCGATATCGGAAATGGTGGTGCACCCGCAGGCCCGACGTCGCGGTGTCGGCGCCGCACTTGCACGCGCGGCGTTGGCCAAGACCGGCGGGCAGACCCGTTTCTGGGCGCACGGCACGCTGGAGCCTGCCCGCGCCACCGCGTCGACGTTGGGTTTGGTTGCGGTGCGGGAACTGTTGCAAATGCGGCGGGCGCTGCGCGATATCGCCGAACCGGTGCCCCCCGACAGCCTGCGTGAGGTGCGGATTCGCACCTACGCAGGCCCGTCAGACGATGCCGAACTGCTGCGGGTCAACAACGCTGCCTTCACCTATCACCCGGAACAGGGCGGTTGGACCGAACGCGAGATCGAGGAACGCCGCGGGGAACCATGGTTCGATCCGACCGGCCTGTTCTTGGCGCTCGACCGCGACGACAAGGTGCTGGGCTTCCACTGGACCAAAGTGCATCCCGACCCCGCGGGGCTGGGCGAGGTCTACGTGCTTGGCGTTGATCCGGGAGCCCAGCGCAGCGGGCTGGGACAGCTACTGACATCGATCGGTCTGGCGTCCTTGGCGCAGCGGCTTGCCGGGCTGCCGGACCCCCACGCGATGCTCTACGTGGAATCCGACAATGCGGCTGCGGTGCGGACTTATGAGAAGACCGGGTTCGCCGTCTATAGCGTGGACACCGCCTACGCGTCGAGCTGATCACTCCACGTCACCTGCGCGTTTACTTTCGGCTGGGAGCATAGTTTCTGGGCTATTTGGCAATGTTCCAGTGGGACACGAACCGTCGGAGGGTGCAGGAGCGAGATAGGTGAAACTCGGCTCGGTGCTGGGAGCGACGGCTGTTGCACTGACGGTCTGCGGCGCGGTGGTGACGGCTTGCGGCAGCGACGACAATCGCGGTGCCTCGGCACCAGGCCGCCAATCACCCGGTGCTGGCGCGTGCGGCGGGAAGGATACCGTGACCGCCGAAGGTTCGACCGCCCAGCAGATTGCGATGGCGCTGTTCAATCAGGTGTGGGGCCAGCTGTGTCCGGGCAAGTCGGTGGCCTACAACCCGACCGGGTCCGGTGCCGGACGCGAGCAGTTCATCGCCGGCCACGTTGACTTCGCCGGTTCGGACTCACCGCTGATCGCCGCACAGATCGGCCCGGCTGCCCAGCGGTGCAAGGGAAACTCAGCCTGGGACCTGCCGCTGGTATTCGGTTCGATTGCGTTGGTGTACAACCTACCGGGGATTCCGAGGCTGGCCGTTGACGCCGATGCGCTGGCGAAGATCTTCAGCGGCGGCATCCGCAACTGGGACGACCCGCTACTGGTTGCGCTCAATCCCGGCGTGGCGCTACCCAAGACCACGATCGCGCCGATCTACCGCAAGGACTCGTCGGGCACGACCGACAACTTTCAGAGGTACCTGACCACAGCTGCGCCGCTGAGTTGGACCCGGGGTGTAGGCACCGAGTTCCAGGGCGGCGTCGGTGAGGGGGCCCCGCGATCGGCCGGTGTGGTTGAGGCGGTGCAGGCCACGCCGGGGGCCATCGGTTATGTCGAGAAGGGCTTCGCCGATCGCGCCCGGGTGCCGTTCGCGCAGATCGACACCGGCAACGGCGTCGTCGCGCTGACCGACGAAACCGCTCGCAATGCGGTCAACGCTGTGACGTTCGCGGCCGGCGGCCACGATCTGGTCTTGGAGCTGAGTTCGATGTATGCAATCCAGGACCCGACGTCATATCCGTTGGTGCTGGCCACCTATGAAATCGTGTGCTCCAAAGGCTACGACCCGGATACCGCCGCTGCGGTGAAGGCCTTCCTCACCACCGCCGTAAATGATGGTCAGAGCGCACTCGCAACGGCCGGGTATGTCCCGTTGCCAGATAAGGTCAAGGAGCGCCTGATCACCGCGATCAACGCACTGCAGTAACCCCACGGAACACATCGAGGGATGGACAGTGACGACGCCAAACCCAACCCATGCGGGTTCGGGCGAGGTCGTCGCCGCTCCGTTCCCGGGACCGCCGGTCGTTCCCATCAGTCCGTGGGGGTACGGCACGCCGCCGCTGGGGGACCGGATATTTCGCCGGTTCTCCGAAGGGGCAGGTTTGTTGATCGTCGCGTTGGTCGCAGGGATCGGCGGGTTCTTGTTCTGGCGCGCCATCCCGGCGCTGGCCCGTAATCGGGAAAACTTTTTCACCTACCGCGGCAGTTGGGTCACCACAGATCTCTCGGAGATGCGGTTCGGCATCCTGGAACAGCTGCAGGTGACGATCTTCGTGTCGTTGTTCGCGCTGGTCTTGGCGACGCCGGTGGCTCTGGGCGTGGCGATCTACCTCACCCAGTACGCGCCGCGCAAGCTGAGCGCGCCACTGTCGTACTCGGTCGACCTGCTGGCTGCGGTGCCGTCGATTATCTACGGCGTCTGGGGGCTGCAGGTGCTGGCGCCGCGGTTGCGGCCGGTGGCCAGCTGGCTCAACGTGCACCTCGGGCATGGGTTCCTTTTCGCGACCGGCAACGCATCGGTAGCCGGTGGCGGCACCATCTTCACCGCCGGGATCGTCCTTGCCGTGATGATCCTGCCGATCATCGCCGCGGTCACCCGCGAGGTGTTCGTCCAGACCCCACAGGACGAGATCGAGGCCGCGCTCGCATTGGGTGCCACGCGCTGGGAGGTGGTCAGAACGACGGTGCTGCCGTTCGGACGATCCGGATTCATCTGCGGGACGATCCTAGGGTTGGGCCAGGCCCTGGGTGAGACGGTTGCGTTGCTGATCATCCTGCGCGGCACCCAGACGGCATTCGGCTGGTCGCTGTTCGACGGCGGGTCCACCTTTGCCACCAAGATCGCCGCCGCCGCGTCCGAATTCGACAATCAGTACCAGGCAGGCGCTTACATTGCCGCGGGTCTGGTGCTTTTCTTGCTCACGTTCGTGGTTAATGCCGCGGCGCGCGCAGCGGTGGCCGACACCCGGGCCGGGAGGAGGCGGTCATCAACTCGATGCTGGACCGACCGCTGAAATGGCGGGCACTCGCCGAGCGCGGCCGGCGTCGTCGCATCACCAACACCGTCGCCACCATATTGGTGACGCTGGCGATGATGGTCGCCCTGGCGCCGTTGCTATGGTTACTGTCCTCGGTGTTGATCAACGGTTTCGGGGCGCTGACTTCGAGGTCGTGGTGGACGCATTCCCAGGCGGGAACGACAGTCTTGGATCCCGGGGGTGGTGCCTACCATGCCATCATCGGGACGCTGCTGCTAGGAGTGGCGTGCGCGGCGATCTCCATCCCGATTGGTGTGCTGGTGGGGATCTACCTGGTGGAATACGGCGGGCGCAGCCTGGTGGCGCGGCTGGTCACCTTCACCGTGGATATCCTCGCGGGGGTGCCATCGATCATCGCTGCGTTGTTCATCTACGCGGTATGGGTCGCCGCGATGGGCCTGCCGCGTTCCCAGTTCGCGGTGTCGTTGGCGTTGGTCGTGATGATGCTGCCGGTGATCGCGCGGGCGACCGAAGAGATGCTGCGGATAGTTCCGGTGGACCTGCGGGAGGCCAGTTACGCACTAGGGATACCGAAGTGGAAGACCATCGTCAGGGTGGTGCTGCCTACCGGCCTGTCCGGGATCCTCACCGGGATTCTGCTGGCGTTGGCCCGGGTTCTGGGCGAGACATCGCCGCTGCTCATCCTGGTCGGCTATTCCCGCGCTATGAACTTCGACATGTTCGGTGGGTTCATGGGGTCGTTGCCCGGCATGATGTATGACCAGACGACCGCCGGCGCGGGCCTCAACCCAGTCGCCACGGATCGGCTGTGGGGCGCCGCGCTGACTCTGATCTTGTTGATAGCCATCATCAATGTCGGGGCCAGGATGGTCGCAAAGATCTTCACTCCGAAGAAGACTTGAGCAGTCAAAGGGCAGGAGCTGTATCAGTTGGCTAAGCGTTTGGACCTCAAAGAGGTCAACATCTACTATGGGCCGTTTCACGCGGTCGCCGGCGTATCGTTGTCCGTGCTGCCACGCAGCGTGACAGCCTTCATCGGCCCGTCTGGCTGCGGTAAGACCACCGTGCTGCGCACCCTGAACCGGATGCACGAGGTGCTCCCCGGCGCCCGGGTCGAGGGCAGTGTGTTGCTCGACGACGAGGACATCTACGGCACACGCATCGACCCGGTCGGCGTGCGCAGGGCCATCGGCATGGTATTTCAGCGGCCGAACCCCTTCCCCGCCATGTCGATTCGCGACAACGTCGTGGCTGGTCTGAAGCTGCAAGGGATACGTAACCGTAAGGTGCTCGACGAAACCACCGAACACTCACTGCGCGGCGCCAACCTGTGGGAGGAGGTCAAAGATCGGTTGGACAAGCCCGGCGGCGGACTGTCCGGCGGCCAGCAGCAGCGGTTGTGTATCGCTCGTGCCATCGCCGTGCAACCCGACGTGCTGTTGATGGACGAGCCGTGTTCGGCGCTGGACCCCATCTCGACGATGGCGATCGAGGAACTGATCAGCGAATTGAAGCAGGAGTACACCATCGTCATCGTCACTCACAACATGCAGCAGGCTGCACGGGTAAGTGATCAAACGGCGTTCTTCAACTTGGAATCAGTCGGGAAACCCGGGCGCCTGATCGAGATTGACGACACGGAGAAGATCTTCTCCAACCCCAGTGAGAAATCCACCGAGGACTACATTTCCGGCCGATTCGGCTAATCGCGGGGGGCCAGGGTCCTAACCCGTCAGTGTGAAGTAGGGCTCGGTTCGTCCTCGGGGAACCTGCCGGTGGCTTGGAAGATGACCCGACGGGCCACCTCGACGGCGTGGTCGGCGAAGCGTTCGTAGAAACGTCCCAGCAGTGTCACGTCGACGGCGGCGGCGACCCCATGCTTCCACTCCCGGTCCATCAGCACGCTGAACAGATGCCGGTGCAGGTCGTCCATCGCGTCGTCTTCTTCGCGGATCCGCGCGGCCTTCTCCGGGTCGCGGGACAACAGCACCTCCTGCGCGCTATTGCCCAATTCGACTGCGATGCTTCCCATTTCGGCGAAGTAGCCGTTGACTTCTTCGGGCAGGGCGTGCTGTGGATGCCGCCGGCGGGCGATCTTGGCGACGTGCAGAGCCAGGGCGCCCATCCGATCGATGTCAGCCACGATCTGAATGGCGCTGACGATCGACCTCAGGTCGCCGGCAACCGGTGCCTGCAGAGCTAGGAGGACGAAGGCGCTCTCCTCCGCCTGCGCGCTGAGAGCCGATATCCTCTCGTGGTCGGTAATGACCTGCTCGGCCAGCACCAGATCGGCCTGCAACAAGGCTTGGGTAGCCCGCTCCATCGCAATCCCGGCCAGTCCGCACATCTCGCCGAGTCGCTCGGATAGATCCGTGAGTTGCTCATGGTATGCGGTCCTCATAGGTAAAGCCTACGTTCTGCAAACGGCAAATAGGGTGTAGCGGCGCGGCGACCGTGTTTTTCCAGACGGCACCGTCGCCGGGTATAGCCGGCCTGCT
>JALHRH010000105.1 GCA_022841565.1 Mycobacterium sp.
CCCGTCGGTGACGATCAACTGGTTACCGCCGACGGTATCGGAACGGTTCGCTGATTCCGATGCCGCGCGGAATGCGACGGGCGTCGCCGTTGGCCAACCCTACTAGGCACCGGCAACGTCGGCGAGCAATCGGGCGACGTACGACCATTTCCGTCGGCAACCCGAGGAAGGGCAGCGTTTCAGCGGATCCAGCGCCGCGGGCCGGACGCACCACTTTATGAGTAATTCCCAATCGCTCGCCGAGTGTGCACCGGCTGCGCTGAGTGTGCACTGGCGGCGGGACACGCCTGGGCGGCGCCGCAGTGGTTGCACTCTCGGCGTGTCGGCTTGTGGCGGATGTGGCGAGAGGGCATCGATGGACGTTCGTGACGACGAACCTCGATGCCCTCCTGACCGAACTCAATGTGACCATCGACGATCAGGTGCGCGAACCCCGGCGCCGGCGCCCGGGACGGCCCAAGCGGCTCACCGACGCCGAGTTGGTGTGTGGGGCGGTGGCGCAAAGGTGCTGTGGGGTGCGCGCAGCGAACATCATCGGCTGCGCAGGTGTTTCAGTCGGCTCGGGCACCTGTTTTCCGTACCTGCCCAAGCAGCCCGGCTACCACAAGCGGGTCAAACCCGCCGCACCGCTGATCTGCAAGGCGATGCTCTACCTGGCCACCCAGCGCCCATCGTGGGCAGACCAGGTGCATCTGGTCGACGCCACCCCGGTGCCGTGCGGGGCCTCCCGGGAGACCGCCCAACGCTCCGAGCTGGCCGGCTGGGCCAACGACGGCTACTGCGCGGCACACTCCCACCGGTTCGGGGGCCTCAAGCTGTAGGTGATCACCCCCGTCGAGGCAATAACGATCGCGTGATGTCTGGCCGACCCCAAGACCGGCGAACCCGAAGTCGCCGCAGAACTTTTCGGGCATGCCCGCGCCAATGGAGCGCTGCGCGAGCAGATGACCATCATCGCCGACAAGGGCCTGTCCGGCACCGAACCGGACCGCCACTGCGCCGATCAGCTGGACGTGCTGCTAGTGCGCCCCGACCGCAAGGACGAGAAGAACCGCCGCTACGGCAACCTCACCGGAATCCGCCAACGGATCGAAACGACCTACGACACCTACAAGAACCAACTCAACCTCAAACGCCACCGCGGCCGCACCGCCGACGGCGTCTATGCCCGCATCGCCCAGCGCCTGTACGCCCTCGCCAACGTCATCTGGCACAACTGGAAAACCAACGCACCCACCAAAGGTCACTGATCACCCACAACCACCGACCGGATCGGGAATCATTCACCTAGCAATGCCGGACGACCAGTAGGGGCGCGGCTCAGCACTTCGCGCTGATCTTGAAATCCACCGTCGCCGCTTCGGTCGGCTTCGCCGTGGTGGCGCCGTTAGCCGTACCGCTGATGACGAAGTTGCCGTTATCGAAACGCGTGGCAGCCGCGCCTGCACCGCCAGGCGCTGCGGTGGTGGTGCCGGTGAACCCGCCTAAGTTGTGAAAGCGCACGGAGATCGTTGTCGCCGGATGCTGACGCTGATCGAGGACGGCAGTTGCCCCGGACTCGTCGGTGCCGAGCGCGATCGTCCGGTACCACTCCTGCTGATAGCACCTAACCAGATCGGGGTGCAACACGTTGCCGTTGATGTTCACGGTCGCGGTGCTGGCGAGCTGGGCCGGGGACGGTGCGCGACAGGCGCCAAGGAGGGCCGCCGCAAGTATCGCCGGTATGGCTGCCGCGATTCGGAGGTGCACCTGACTCCGCCTTTTCCGAATTCTGGACCCGCACCGATGATGCTATTCTCCGCGCACGAGAATGCCAATATCGCCTGCACTCGCCACGCCGTGACTGTCAAGATCAGCCGGGCCGGCTGGCCGCGCTGGGCTGCAACAGCGTGGCATCGTTGTTGGCAGGTAATCAGCGGAGATTCCGCTGCTGAGGCGATAGCATCGGTTGCACGGCTGTCGATGGCAGACGCGCACTGGCAGGCCGCCGATCGGGTCATGAGCCGCACAGCCAATCCGCGCCCCGCAGCCGGAGGAGCGATATGACAACCACCGCAACACGATCCGTAGGCGTTGCCGCGCCCATCCTGCTGTCGGCTCTCCTGGTAAGCCCTGGCCCGGCGAAAGCCGATGATGACCCGCCCATGCATCAGGTGGTGTATACCGTCTCGGCCAACAACCCGATCTACGCCGACATCTACTACGGGGATCAAGACCCCACAAAGTTTTCCGACTACAGCCACAACCCCTACACCTTCACGCCGAACATCCGGGCCGACATCGCGCCCGGCAGGCCGTGGACCCAGCAGGTGATGCTCATCAACCCCGACCAGTGGGCGATGGTCAGCGTCAGCACCGGGCGACAACCGGGCTTGCCGGGGTTTCACTGCACGGTGTCGGTTGACGGGAACGTCGTCGTATCCAAGGACGGAGACCGGGGCGTGCTTTGTTCGCTGCGAACCTGGTGACTCCGTACGCCGCCGGACGCGTCCAGCATAGGTTCGCCTTCCAGACGGCGCAGGCGACGCTCGACGAACTGGGTAGACATTTCCGTCATGCTAAGCACATGCTCAGCACTGAATCTTCTGTTGAGCGGCGCCAGCTCTCGTCGCCAACTCAGCATGGGCACCATATGGAACCGGCTTAAGGAGGCACGTACGACATGAGCAACTACGACACAGTCGACTTTTTCACCGATCCGTCACTGGTCTCCGATCCGCACCCGTACTTCGACTACCTGCGCAGCCGGAACCCGGTGCTGCAACTCCCTCACCACGGAGTGGTCGCCATCACCGGGTACGAAGAGGCCACCGCTGTCTACAAAGACACCGATTCCTTCTCGAATTGCGTTGCGCTGGGCGGGCCGTTCCCCCCGTTGCCGTTTACGCCCGAGGGCGACGACATCAACGCACAGATCGACGCGCACCGGGAGAGCTTCCCAATGCACGAACACATGGTCACCATGGATCCGCCCGAGCACAGCCGGGCGCGGTCGATCTTGAGCCGGCTACTGACCCCGAGCCGGCTCAAGCAGAACGAGGAATTCATGTGGCGCCTCGCTGACCGTCAACTCGACGAGTTCTTGGTCAACGGTAACTGCGAGTTCATCAGCGAATACTCAAAACCGTTCGCCACGTTGGTGATTGCCGATCTACTCGGAGTTCCCGAGGATGATCACCAGGAGTTCCGGGTCGTGTTGGGCGCCGATCGTCCCGGCCAGGTCGGAGCTCTGGGCCAGGAATCGGTGGTCATCAATCCATTGGAGTTTCTCGACGACAAGTTCCGCTCCTATATTGAGGACCGGCGGGCCGAACCGCGCGATGATGTGCTGACAGCGCTGGCGACCGCGAAGTACCCGGACGGGTCGACGCCGGAAGTCATCGAGGTAGTCCGTTCGGCCACGCTCCTTTTCGCTGCCGGGCAAGAGACCACGGCCAAGCTCCTCGGCGCCGCCCTGCGGGTGATCGGCGACCGACCAGACATCCAGCAGCAGCTTCGTGACGACCATCGCCTGATTCCCGGCTTCATTGAGGAGTCGCTGCGCATGGAAACCCCCATCAAGAGTGACTCGCGGTTGGCGCGGCGAGCCACCCGGGTGGGCGGGGTCGACATTCCGGCCGGCACTGTCGTGACGGTGTTGACCGGTGCGGCAAACCGTGACCCGCGCCGTTTCACCAGCCCGCACGAGTTCCGGCTCGACCGCCAAAACGTGCGCGAACACATGGCTTTCGGGCGTGGCGTGCACTCTTGCCCGGGCGGACCGCTGGCCCGGGTGGAGGGCCGGGTCTCCATCGAACGCATCTTGGATCGCATGGCCGACATCGGCATCGACGAGACCCACCACGGCCCGGCAGACGCCCGCCGGTACACCTACGAGCCGACGTACGTCCTGCGCGGACTCAACCAGCTCCACCTGACGTTCACCCCGCAATGAGCCGCAATGAGCCGCAATGAGCCGTCGTGAGCCGTCAGCGCATGCGCAGCCTGTTCCAAACCCCACCAAGTAACCGCCGCCTAGTCCGGCCGCGATCGGCAGCACGCAGGCGTCGAAGTCCCGGGGCGCGTTCCGGTTCACACACACCGCCCGCGCCGTGCGCCCAGTTGCTGCGGATCACCCGTCGGCCGTTGCTGCGGATTGATCAGAACCGATTCTGGCAGTTTCATTTTCACCAGAGAGCTGCTCGGATACCGTTCTCATATGGACCGTGTCAGAAGTCTGGCTGCCGTGGCAATTACGGTCACGACCGGCTTTGGACTCGCCCTCACGACCACGGCCACGGCTGCGGCTGATGACGACGTTCCCTGGCCGTGGGTGGGATACCACTGGTGCCCCGGTCAGCCCTTCAACGCGGGAGCATGGGGGCCACAGTGGGATGCGACAACCTGTCATGACGCCCACCATCGTGACATGGACGGCACGATCCATAACCGTGACTACTTCGGTCCCAACCCCTTCCAGGATTGGCCTGAGATTCCGAACAACCGGCCGTGAGTTCCCGCGGAGCTAGGTGTCGCCGCGTTCCCAAACCTGTCTGCCGTCATGGGCATTGCACACGAGGAAGAGACCATCCGGCGCTTGCGCAACGTAATACTCCGGGTACTCGGTGCATGACGAGTTCTCGATCTTGACGCCGGCCATCGGGGGCGACCGAAACCATCGTGGCTCATACCTTCTCGGTGACCCGCAGAACATCAACCGGCCCGGCTCGGTGGCGAAGGACACGTAGTAGTCAGCGGTGCCGAACACGTAGTAGGTGGTGTTATCGCACGGCGCACCAAGCACGACGTGCCCCGTGATGCCAGGCGTGCAGTCGGGGTAATCGCAGGTAGCCGGATCGGCGGCGGCCCGCGGTGCCGCCATCACAGCGAGGCCGGCCAAAGCCGCAATCGCTGCCACCATGAATCGCACCAGCTTAATTTGCCACAGCCGGCCGGAAAATTCATTACGTTGCCGATCGCTGGTAAGAAAATTCTCTCATTCGGAGAGGGCATCCCAAGCCCCGGCATCGATCGCATCGGCACGGGCAGTTACGCCTGTCGGTGATAATGTGATTCTCTCGTAGGCGCGGGGTGAGGAGGTGATTCATGCCGCCACGCGAAACTTCGGCGCAAGCACAAGAGACCGATGCGCAAGCACAAGAGACCGATGCGCAAGCACAAGAGGCCGACGCTGCGGACCACAGTGCGACGGTGGGCGACCTCGCCGAGGCGGAAGCCCGAGCCGAGGCCGCCCGTGCCCGCGCGCGCGAACTGCGCCGGCAAGCGAATGCGGCATCCAGCGACGGCGTCGACTCATCCGGCGAGACGGTAGCGGCGTCGCCGCGGTGGCGCCCCCGACGCCGACTACATCGCCCGGGCCGCAAAACACTGGCTGTCGCCGCAGCGATTGCGGTTTCCGTAGCCGCGTGGACCGGCACCGGTTATTTGGTCTGGCACCACCACGAAGTCGTGCAGCAAAGCCAACGGTCCGCAGAATTTGCGACGGCGGCCCGCAAGGCCGTGTTGCTGATGATGTCAATCGATCCGATCAGGGCGAGAGAAGACATGCAACGCTTCGCCGACGAAACGACCGGACAATTCAAGGCCGGCGTATTGCTGGGCGCCGAGGATATGGTCAGGGCTTTGGAGCAGTCCAAGGTCGTTGCCAAAGCCGTTGTGCAAGCCGTCGGCGTGCAGTCGATGACCGAAGACTCGGCTGTGGTGCTGGTGGCGGCGAAGTCCGAGATCACCAAACCCGATCAGGCTAAGCCGGAAACGCGGATGTGGCGACTGGTCGTCGACGTCGAGCGAGCGGGCGGAGCGCTCAAGATCTCCAAGATCGAGTTCGTCCCGTGAGGGGTCCGCGGACCAGCGCGATCGCGCGCTGGACGCGTCGTGGCTTGTCCCGTTGGCGCGTGATCGTGCTGACGCTTCTGGTTGTTACCACCACCGGGTTCGGCGCCGGCTACTTCCATTTCGTATACCGGCCGGATAGGGAGACCGACCGCGCCGTGGCACGCCAAGTCGTCAAGGCCGCCAGCGATGGCGCCGTAGCGCTGCTGTCCTACTCACCCGACACTCTCAGCCGCGATTTGGACAACGCCAAATCCAAGCTCACCGAGAATTACCTGCGCTACTACCAGCAGTTCGCCGACCAGATCGTGGGCCCGTCGACCCAGCGTGCGCAAATCACCACCACCGCCACCGTGGTGAAGGCCGCGGTCGCCGAACTGAATCCGAATTCAGCCGTCGTACTGATTTTCTTAAAGCAAAAGACGGCGAGCAAGGAAAAGCCAGAACCGGTGGTGACATCGAGTAGCCTTCGGGTAACGTTGAAAAAGGTCAACAGTTCCTGGCTTATTGAGAAATTCGAGAGCATATGAGCGCAGCTGTCCTTTCGCCATGAACTTTCGACTTCACGTGAAATTGCCGGGATGTAGCGCGTCGAGGAGCAGCAGATGATGCGTTCAATACCTGCGATGGTCGGCGCAACCCTCGCGGTGGGCGGGGTGGCGGTCATGCTGCACACGACCCCAACAGCGTCGGCCTACAACCCGGCCGTCAACGGGATTTTCACTGCCACCCTGATCGGCGACTGGGCCCGCACCAGGACCGTGTATCACGACGAAGCTGTCGTGCAAAGCACGTGGACCATCACGTCATCGTGTTCGACTGCCCAGGACTGCGCCGGCCAGGTCGTCAGCGACCAGGGCTGGACCGCGCCGCTGACCATGCGCGACGGGCTGAACTGGTACGTCAAACGGGACATCCCGAACTGGGAAACGTGCGCCGACGGTACCGCATTCACCGGCCACGAGGTCTTCTCTTTTTATCCGGCGAACCCGGAAACGGGCGAAAACACGCTTGGGTCATCAGTTTTGGCCGGACGGGAACACACGGTCGGCCCCAGCGGCGCGTGTGGCACCAACGCACCGTTGTATGTCGAGCAGCCATTCCGGCTGGACAGGATCGGTTGACCCGACCAGGTCGTCAGGTGGCGAACATGTCCCGCCACGTTTTGGGCGCTTTTGACGCAACCAGGTCCGTCTGACGGAAGACGTGTCCGTCCGGGGTGACGTAACTCCCGGTCTCCGGACTGTACTGAGCGAAGGCCACCGACGGGCCGCCGGCTATTCCGTTGCGGCCCAACGCGCTCGGCGCCGCCGATGGCGCCGGGCTGGGCGCGGGGGCGGCTGGTTCGGATGCCACGTCAAGCGGCGCGATGGAGGCTACTTGGCCCATCGGCGCCTGCGGGGTGATCCCCGGCGCCACCGGCACGCCGGCCGGCGGGGGCACCACGCCAGGCGGCAACGGTGTTCCGTCCACCGGCCCAAAGATCCTCTCCCGGTTCCAGTTGACCCGGTCGTCGGGCGGGATGCCCTGGGCGAGCAGATTCGGGTCCAGCGGGTAGGTCCCGAACGCGTGCTGGCGCATCGCCAGCGGCATGAATGGCCGATCGCTGTCGCAGATTTCGACGGTCGGTGCCCGTTTTCCGGGGTGGGTCATGCAAGGGTAGTTGCGGGCGCCGCGCACCCCGATCGGTGAATCCTGTGGCAGTTTGCAGTACAGACCGTCGGGTGTGTCGACGGTCGTGGTGTCGGCCGGCGAGCGCCATTGACTCGGCGGTAGGAAGCCTACCGTGCAGGCGGGCGGGTCGCTGATGATGAGATTGAAAGCGCCCGTGGCCATCCCGGTTGGACTCTTGGTGCCCAGGAACGACTGGATGGCGGCGGTGAAGGGCGGCAGCAACACCAGCACCTGCTCGAGTGAAGCGTGGTAGGTCACGCCGATCTGGCCGATCGTGGTGAGGTTGGCCAGCAACACCGGCAGTGTCGGCTTGATCTGGTCCAGCAAGCGCGATGCCTCGTTAAGGGCTTCGGGCCCGTTTTCCAGCAACGTGCGCACCTGCGGATCGTTGGCCGACAGCTGGCCGGTGAACCCGGCCAGGCTGTGAGCCCACCGGCGGATCCCGTCGGCGGTCTGAGCTTGGCTGTCCAGCAGCGGGGCGGTGTCCTCGGTCAGGCTGCGCGCACGGTCGCCAACGCCGTTCAGGTCACCCGAGAGCTGCGCCGACGAGTCGAACAGCGAGCCGAAATCGTAACTGGCGCCATTGAATGCCTTGAACGACTCGTCGAGCAGCTCAGTGAGCTTGCCCTGCGGGATGCTGTTGAGCAACGCACTGGTCTGGTCCAGCACGGGACCGATCGGCTGGGGCGTTTTGGTGTCTTTCGCAGCGATCACCGAACCTTCGTGCAGATAGGGCGGGGAGTCGGCTCGTGGCCGCAAGTCGACGTATAGTTCGCCCACCGCGGAGATACTGCGCACCTCCGCCACCAGGTCCGCCGGAATCTTCGGTGAGGCATCAAGCCGCAGTGTGGCTTTCGCACCATCGGGAGTCAGCGTCACCTCGGTTACCTTGCCGATCTGCACGCCGCGATAGGTGACATTGGCGAAGCGGTAAAGGTTTCCGGTCTCGCGCAACTGCATCGTGACCGTCATCTTGCCGATCCCGAGCAGCGTCGGCGCCTGGATGTAGTAGACGACCATCACGAACAAGCCGATGATTCCCACGATCGCGAAGATCGCCAACTGGATGCGGATGAAGCGGGTCAGCATCTAGCCACTCCCGTCCGCCGGTGTTGCCGCGGGCGGCAAACCGGCCGGCAGCGGCGCACTTTGGTCCGCGGCCGGTGCCGACGATGGCGCCGGGCCGGCCGGCGGTCCGGGCAGGTATGACCCGGGCGCCCCAGGCGCGCCGAATCGGAATTGCAGATACTCCGGATCCCCGGGCGAGGGCACGCTCTCCGCGCCCATCCGCTCCCAGTGGGTACCCCGCAGCAGGCTCTTGCGCAGCCCGGCATTCGTTAAGTCGATGACGAAGTACCCGTTGACGTAGTCGCCTCGGACATACCGATCGATGAACGTCTGGGTGAATGGGAAGGTCGGCGCATAGGCAAGTGCCGCATCGAGTTCCGGCCCCACGTCGGCGAGCGCACGGATGGTCGGCTCGAGATTCTTCAGGTTGTTCACCAGGTCCGATCCCGCATCGTTGACGAGTCTGGTTGCCGTATTGCTGAATACACCGAGTTTGTTCAGTGCGGTCGTGATGCGGGGGCGTTCTCTGTTGAGCACATCCAGGGCGGGCGGAATCTTGGTCAATGCCTGGGTGATGACGTCGCGCTGGCCGGCCAGTGTGCCGGATAGCCGGTTCAGCGCCTGAACCGACGCGACGATGTTGTCGCGCTGCGCGTCGAATATGCCGACGAACCGATCGAGCCGGTTCAGCAGATCGCGAACGTCACTGGCGCGTCCGGACAGGGCCGCGTTGAAGTTGTTGATGATGTCGCCGATCTGCCCCAACCCCCCGGCATTGAGGACCACCGATAGCGAGGACAGCGTCTGTTCGGTCGACGGGTAGGTCGACGACCGGTTGAGTGGGATCGTGGCGCCGGGTTGCAGCCGGCCGGCCGGCGCCTGGCCCACCGGCGAGTTCAGCTGTAGATGCATGGATCCCAGCAGGCTGGTCTGACCGACGGTGGCCACCGCGTTGGCCGGAATCACCACACCGGGCTGCACGGAGACCTCAACATCGGCATGCCAGCCTCGCACCGACAACTTCCGGATGCTGCCGATGATCACGTCGTTGCTCATCACCGGCGAATTCGCTTCCAGGGTTCCAACATTGGCGACCTCGACGTGATACACGCTGGAGCCTGGCCCGCGTCCCACCGCTCCCGGCAGCGGCAGCGAATTCAGGCCGCTGAACGCGCACCCGGTCGCGGTGAGCATCACGCACAGACCGATGCCCAGCAGTCTGCGGAGACCTCGCACAGTGACAAAACGGATCATCGTTGCGGCCTCTCGGCGGGCAGCAGCAGTTCCGGCACGCTTTGCGGCGGCTGCGCCGGTTCGGGCGGAACACTCGGCGGCGGCGGCTCCGGCATTGCCGCCCCCGGTATCCGTGCAGGGGGCCCCGGCGGTGGCGGCGCCTCCGGCGTGTCACCCGGCAAGCCGGTATACGCCGACACCGCGGGCGGCAACTCGGGTGCCGTGGGTTTCGGGCCCTCGCCGCCTGGTGCCAGCCGCTGCTCGGTGTAGACAACGTTCTTCGGGTCGAATGCGGGGGCCAGGATCGGGTTGAACGGAATCGGGAGATAGTTGAAGTTGAAAAAGGTCAGCGGGTTGAAGACCTTCAGCGCGGGGCTCAGATACAAACCGCACAGCTTGCCGGTCTCCACCGAGGTGACGTTCTCCAGCGCGCCGATCTGCGAGCAAAAGGCATTCGTAGGGTTGCTGAGGTTCTGGACTCCAACACCGCCGCGGACGTTACCGACGTCGGGATCATAGTCGTTGTAAGCGTTTGCCAGCGCGTTCGGCGCGACATGCAGCACGTTCTGTAGCGCCGTTTTGTTGTCCACAAGAATCTGCGTCAGGTCGGCCAACCGGGTGATCTGTTCGGCGGTCTGGTCCCGGCTGCCAGCGATGAAGCGTTGCACCTCGCCGACCGCACCGGACAGGTCGTTCAGCGCCGCGTCCAGATTGGCTTTGTTGTCGTCGAGCACGCTGGTGAGAGTGGCCAACCGATCATTGAACTGCACAAGCTGGACGTTGCTGTCCCGCAGCGCCCCGACGAAGGTCTGGAGATTCTTGATGGCGTCGATGAGGTTGCCGCTGCCGTTCGCGAAAACCCGCCCCAACGCCGACAGCTGGGCCAGCGTCTGGCGCAGCTTGTCTCCGTTGCCGCCCAGCGCGCCCGCGGCGGCGTCGATGAACCGCGCCACCGAGGGTGTCGACACCCTGCTGTTGGGCCCGAAATCGGTTGCCAACCGCATCAATTGGTCCTTGACTTCATCCCACTCGACGGGCGTCGCCGTCCGGTTGATCGGTATCACCGCACCGTCGGCCATGGTGGCGCCAGTGGAGCGGTAGGCGGGCGTGAGCTGAACGTAGCGCGCCGCCACCAGGTTTTGCGCCACTATCACCGCCTTGGCGTCCGCCGGAATCAAGACGCCGTGATCGACCTGCATCACCATCTTGGCTTGGGTTCCGGTCGGCTGGATCGACTCGATAGTGCCGATCTTCAAGCCTGATACCCGCACATCGTCGCCGGGATAGATCGCGGTGGCGGTGTGGAAGTAGGCGATGATGGTGGTTGGACGGAAGAAGGTGTTGCGGATGGCGACTCCCGCGCCGATAACGACCAGCGTTGCCAACGCTATTGCCAGTCCGACCTTGAACCGCCGGCGCGAAATCGACTCGAGCCGCATCATCGCGACCCTCCCGGGTTCTGGTTGAACGGGAACGGCAGCAATGCCCGCGGGCCGGCGTTGTCCGGCGGTTGCCCGGGAGCACCGTAAGCGCGGAAGCCGAAGGCGTAGTCGAACAACCACTGGAAGAACTGCAACGTAAAGATGTTCGGGATGAACGGGTTGTAGTAGAAACCGCTGGACACCGTCTCGCCCTGGGTCAGCTCGAACTTGGCCAGTCCCGGTATCGCTTTGCCGAGGTTGTCCCGGTTGTCCTCCAGCATCGCGGTGACGGAGTTCAACTTGGTCAGCGTGGGCGCCAGCTTCGCTTCGTTGTCGTGGACCAGGCCGGAGAGTTGTTTGGCCACCGCGGAGGTGCTGGCGAGTAGCCGCACGATCGCCTGCCGCCGCTCCACCAGCATGGACAGCAGATCGTCGGCGTTGAGGATCAGGGTGTTCAGCTGTTGGCTGCGCTCGGACAGGATGTGCGTGACATCGGCTGTGCCCTTGAGTAACTCACTCAGCGTCTGGTTACGGTTGTTGAGGGTCGACGAGAGCCGGGACACCCCGTCGAACGTTGGACCCAGTTGCGGCGCAATCTGATCCAGCGTCGTCGACAGCGTATCCAGGGACTGGTTGAGGGTGTCGGTGTTGGTGCCCGCGATGTCCGTCGCCAAGTCGCCGACGGCCTCGGATAGGGAATAGGGCGAGGAGGTACGCGACAGCGGGATAACGGCCATCGGACGCATGCAGCCGCTGCCGGTCGACTCGAGGGTCAGCACCCGCTGGCCCAGCAGCGAACCGGTGCGGATGTGCGCGGTGCTGGCCGACCCGAGCTGCACCCCCCCTTTCACGGTGAACGTCACCAAAACATCGCCGCCATGCAGCGACATACCCGACACGGTGCCGACCTTGATTCCCGATATGGTCACGTCATTGCCGGTCACCAGGCCGCCCGCATCGGCGAACACCGCCTGGTAGCGGACCGTGGTGGCCCGCTGCAGCAACTGGTCTGGAGACAGCCCGACGGCGATGACCAGCACTATCAACACGATGCCGATGAATCCGGCTCGGATGAGGCGCGCTCCACGGTACTTAAGCATCTGGTTCCGCACACCGTCCGGTGACCTGGTGGGTGACGCCCACCTCCACGGTGCGGTACTGCAGATCGGAGACCCGCAGGGCAAGCCCGCAGAGGTAGTACGGGAACCAGGCACCGTAGGCGCCCAGCCTGGTCAGCTTGCGGTAGTTATTGGGCAACTTCTTCAGCGAGATGTCGAGGAGGTTCTTGTCCTTATCCAGCAAGGGGGCCAGCCGATTCAATTGGTCGATGGTGCCTGACAGCGGCGGACGGGCGCGAACCAGCAGATCCGCGATCGAGGCCGTTCCGTTGTCCAAAGCCGTGATTGCGGCGCCGATCGTGTCGCGGTCTGAGGACAGTCCGCTGATCAGCCGCTCCAGCCGGTCGATGGCGCCGGAGAACCTGGTGCCCTCCGCATTGACGGTGCCCACCACGGTGTTCAGGTTGTCGATGAGGGCCTGCACCGTTTCGCTGTTGTCGGCCAGCGTATTTGAGAACGACGAGGTCTTGGACAACAGCGACTGCAGGGTGCCGCCCTCGCCCTGGAAGACCTCGATGAGCGATGCGCTGAGCGCGTTGACGTCTTCGGCCTTGAGGCCCTTGGTAACCGGCTTCAGCCCACCCAACAGCAGATCGAGATCGAGGGCAGGCGCGGTGCGATCGATCGGGATCTCAGATCCGCTCGGCAACACGGTGGTATTGCCCGGCCCGTCGAGCAGTTCGAGGTAGCGGTCACCGACCAGGTTCAGGTAGCGGATCACAGCCCGGGTGCCACTGGTGAGTACCACATCGCGGTTGGCGTCGAATTTCACCAGAACCTTTTTGTCCGGCCGCAATTCGACCCTGTTCACGGTGCCTACCCGGACACCGGCGACCCGCACCGTCTGCCCGGCTTTGAGCCGCGATACGTCGGTGAAGAGGGCGGAATACCCTGTGGTCGAACCGGTCTGGTACTGGCCGAAGATGAAGAACAGGAACACGGTAAGCACCACCATCGTCACGGCGAACGCACCGAACTTGACGATCATCCAGCGTGAGCCGCTCATCCGGGCTGTCCAATTTGCATCGTGTTTCGCGGTGGCCCGTCGATCGGCCCGTACAGCAATTGCTTGAGCGCGTCGGAGTTCAGCAGCAGTTGCTGGTTGCCGTACTCCTGCGGGTTGGCGCCCACGTCGGCCACCACGAATGGCGGCGCAACGTCAAACGGCACCACGGGAAGTGTCTGACACTGCGGGCCGCCGGTCGCAGCCACCTTAGGCAGGTTGCTCGGATAGCGATAGCGTTCGGCACCGAAGCCGAGAAGCACCAACACCTTGATCATCGGTTCGGGCAGGTTCGGCGCATGCAGATTCACCAGCGAGCCGGAAAGTCCGCACCACAGCGCTTGGTGATATTCATTGGTCAAGGTGGTGGTTGGCAATAGCAAGTGCAGGACATCGGTGAGCGCCTGCCGGTTTCCGCCGATCACCTCGTTGCCGATGTCGGCCACACCGATCGAGCTGATCAGGAATGCGTCCAGGTGCTGTTGTTCGTCGACGATCGATTTGCTGATCCTGGTCGCATTCTCAGCCGACCGGAGCAGATCCGGTGCCGCGTCGGCATAGGCGTTGCTCACCACCGGCAGCACCGTGAGGTCATGATCGAGTGCGGGCAGCGCTGGATCCTGCTTGGCCAGAAACGCATTCAGGTCAGACAGCGCCTGGCCGATTTTGTGGCCGCGGCCGTTCACCGCCGAAGCGATGGCGCCCAGGGTTTCGTTGAGTTTGGCGGGATCGATGTTGGACAACAACGCGGTGAGCTGCTGGAAGACGGTATTCACTTCAACTGTGACGCGCTGACCGTCGAGCACCTGATGCGGTTGCAGGCTCTTTAGCGATGGCTGGTCGGAGGGGACCAGTTCCACGAACTTGGCACCGAACACCGTTGTGGAAGCGATGTCAACGAGAACGTTGTGCGGAATGAGATGCATTTGCGACGGCTGCATCGCAAGGTGCAGGACCGCCTGACCGTCCGGTCGTTCCTCGATGGATTCGACCTTGCCCACCACCACGCCGCGCATCTTCACCTTGGCTTCGGGGTTCATCACCAGGCCAGCCCGCGGCGACACCACGGTCACCGGCACGCTGTCGGTGAAATCACTGCGGAACAACCCAATTGCCGCGGCGACGATGGCAAGGATGACGACGACGGTCGCCAGGCCCATCAGCGGGCGCACATAACTGCGCGGTTTCGGCCGACCGGAGTGATGCGACCGTCCTCTGGGGCTCGGACTATGCCGACCCGCCGGCACATGTGCAGTCACTGAACGCTGTCACCTCCCGCTAGCCTGACAGGTTGAAATTGCCGTTGGAACCGTAGATGGACAACGAGATCAGCAGGGTCACCGAGACCACGACGATCAGGGAGGTCCGTACCGCGTTGCCGGTGGCGACGCCGACACCGGCCGGGCCGCCCGAGGCGAAGTAGCCGTAGTAGGTGTGGATCAGCAAGATGGTGATTGCCATCAGGACGGCCTGCAGGAAGGACCACAGCAAGTCGATCGGGTTGAGGAAGGTCGTGAAGTAGTGCTGGTACAGACCACCCGACTGGCCGAACAGGATGACCGTGGTGAACCGACTGGCCAGAAACGACAGGCTGACGGCGATGCTGTACAGCGGCGTTATGGCCAGCATCCCGGCCACGATTCGGGTGCTGACCAAGTACGAAACCGGGCGGATCGCCATGGATTCCAGCGCATCGATTTCTTCGTTGATCCGCATGGCGCCCAGTTGCGCCGTCACCCCGGCGCCGAACGTGGCCGCCAAGCCGATGCCCGCGACGATCGGCGCTGCGATTCGAACGTTGATGAATGCCGCCAAGAATCCGGTCAGGGCCTCGATGCCGATATTGCCCAGTGAGCTGTACCCCTGGACCGCCAGCGTGCCGCCCGCGGCCAGTGTCAAGAAGCCGACGATCACCAGTGTGCCGCCGATCATCGCCAAAGTGCCGGCACCCATGCTGATTTCGGCGATCAGACGGATGATCTCGCGCCCATAGCGGGTGACCGCAAAGGGGATACCGGCGAGCGCCTTGCCGTAGAACAGCGTATGGTCGCCGATTCGGCCCAGACTGCCGACCGGTCTCTGGAGTTGCCGCGTCAGACGCGGGTAGACGGCTCGCAGCGCCACCGTGGGTGCTTACACCTCCTTGGGCATATCGGACGCATGTTTGTCCCTGGCGCCTACTTGGCCGACATTCGGATGCCGATAGCGGTGACAACCACATTGACCACAAAGAGCGACATGAACGCATATACCACCGTCTCGTTGACAGCGTTGCCGACCGCCTTGGCGCCGCCGCCGGTGATCGTCAGCCCCCGGTAGCACGCCACCAACCCGGCGATCAGGCCGAAAAGCGCTGCCTTAACACAGG
>JALHRH010000106.1 GCA_022841565.1 Mycobacterium sp.
GCCTTCAACATCGGCCTCGCCAACACCGGCACCAACAACATCGGCATCGGGCTCACCGGCGACGGCCACATCGGCGTCGGCGCACTGAACTCCGGCACCAACAACACAGGCCTCTTCAACTCCGGCACCGGAAACATCGGCCTGTTCAACTCCGGCACCAACAACATCGGCATCGCCAACTCCGGCACCGGAAACTGGGGCATCGCCAACCCCGGCGCCTACAACACCGGCATCGCCAACCCCGGCCACACCAACACAGGTCTCTGGAATCCAGGCACCGGCAATACCGGGATCGGCAATGTGGGCGCCTATAACACGGGCGTCTACAACACCGGCAGTATTAACACGGGCGTCATCAATCCGGGCAACTACAACACGGGCGGCTACAACACGGGCAATACGAACACTGGCAGCTTCAACCGGGGCGATTACAATACGGGTTTCCTCAACACCGGCAACTACAACACTGGCCTGGCAAACACGGGTAGTGTCAACACGGGGGCTTTCAACACCGGCAATTACAGTAACGGGTTCTTCTGGCAGGGAGATTACCAAGGCCTGTATGGCTTCCAGGCCGGAATCTATATCCCCGAATTCTCGATCCTTAACCTGGCCTTCGAGATACCCGTCAATATCCCCATTAACCTGGATATCGCCGATATTGTCGTCATGCCCTTTACTATCTTCCCAATCACCATCAGCACACTCGACTCGTCCTATCTCAGCATCACCTTCAGTCCCATCTTTTTCCCGGGCCTCACCGGAACCATGCCCACGGTCAATGCCCTGATCGGCGGACCCAACACCACGATCCCCATAACCATCAGCAGCGGCATTGGCCCCATCAACATCACATTCATCGATATCCCAGCGGCCCCGGGTTTCGGAAACTCGACCACCAGCCCGTCGTCGGGCTTCTTCAACTCCGGCACCGGCAGCGCCTCCGGCTTCGGCAACGTCGGCGCCAACAACTCCGGCCTCCGCAACCTGTCGGTCGGCGTCGAAGGTGTGTCGGGCTACCGAAACGCCGGCGCACTGCAGTCGGGCATCGCCAACTTCGGCAATACCATCTCCGGCCTTTACAACACCGGCACCGCGAGCCTCGCGGCGCCCGCCAATATCTCCGGCTTCGCCAACACCGGCACCAACCTGGCCGGGATATTCCACAACAGCGCCACTGGAACCGCCGTCAACCTCGGCCTGGCCAACCTCGGCGCCCTCAACATCGGTTTGGGGAACACCGGGGATGTCAACCTAGGCAGCGGCAACCTCGGCGACCACAACCTCGGCGCCGGCAACCTCGGCGACCACAACCTCGGCGCCGGCAACCTCGGCAACCACAACCTCGGCGCCGGCAACCTCGGCAACCACAACCTCGGCAGCGGCAACCTCGGCAGCCACAACCTCGGCTTCGCCAACATCGGCAACACCAACATCGGCTTGGGCAACACCGGCGACACAAACATCGGCTTCGGCAACACCGGCACCAACAACATCGGCATCGGGCTCACCGGCACCGGCCAGCGCGGACTCGGCGCCCTGAACTCCGGCACCGGCAACATCGGCCTGTTCAACTCCGGCACCAACAACATCGGCATCGCTAACTCCGGCACCGGAAACTGGGGCATCGCCAACTCCGGCAGCTACAACACCGGCATCGCCAACCCCGGCACCACCAGCACCGGCCTGTTCAACGCCGGCATCGCCAACACCGGCATCGCCAACATCGGCAACTACAACACCGGCCACTACAACACCGGCACCACCAACACCGGCAGCTTCAACCCGGGCAACTACAACACCGGCCTGGCCAACCCCGGCAACTACAACACCGGTTACGCCAACTCCGGCACCATCAACACCGGCGCCTTCAACACCGGCAATATGAACAACGGCCTCTTGTGGCGAGGCGACAGCCAGGGGTTGATCGGCGCGTACTATGCGATCTCCATCGACGAGATCCCCGCATACTTGACTGTCGAGATACCCGTCAACGTACCGATCATCGTCAGCTTTACCGACATCAATATCAACGCCGTCACCATTCCCCGAGTCTCCTTCAGCGGCCTCAACGACGGCCTCGGGGGTGAGGTCGTCGGCTACCTCGGCCCCGTCAGCGTCTACGGCGCCCAGCCCGGCGACCCCATCGTCATCAGCTTCGGCGATCAACCCACGGTGGCAGTCAACGTGGGGAACCCTGACGGTTCAACGGTGATAGCCATAGTCGGCACCGGGGGTCTCGGCCCTATCACGATCCCGATCATCAACGCCCCGCCCGCGCCCGGATTCGGAAACACGACCACCAACCCGTCGTCGGGTTTCTTCAACTCCGGTAACGGCAGCGGGTCAGGCGTCGGCAACGCGGGTCCCAACAATTCGGGCCTGTGGAACGCTTCGTCCGCAACATTCGGGAACTCGGGCTACCTCAACGCCGGCTCACTGCAGTCGGGCGTGGCCAACTTCGGCAACACCATTTCGGGCCTCTACAACACCGGGACCCTGGGCCTCGCATCGGCGGCCAATGTCTCGGGCGTGGGAAACATCGGCACCAGCCTGGCCGGCGTGCTCCGTGACGGCCCCACCGGGACGGTCTTCAACGTGGGCCTAGCGAACGTCGGCCAACTCAACATCGGTTTCGGAAACATCGGCGACTACAACCTGGGCAACGCCAATGCCGGCGACCTTAACCTGGGCAGCGGCAACATCGGCAACTCCAACCTCGGCAGCGGCAACCTCGGCCACCTCAACCTGGGCAGCGGCAACACCGGCAGCCACAACATCGGCTTCGCCAACACCGGCCCCTCCTCGACCGCGGCCCTGAACAACATCGGCTTCGCCAACACCGGCAGCCACAACCTCGGCAGCGGCAACACCGGCAACGGCAACATCGGGCTGGGCAACACCGGCACCAATAACATCGGCATCGGACTCACCGGCACCGGCCTGCGCGGAATTGGCGCCCTGAACTCCGGCACCGGCAACATCGGCCTGTTCAACTCCGGCACCAATAACATCGGCATCGCCAACTCCGGCACCGGAAACTGGGGCATCGCCAACTCCGGCAGCTACAACACCGGCATCGCCAACCCCGGCACCACCAACACCGGGCTGTTCAACGCCGGCATCGCCAACACCGGCATCGCCAACATCGGCAACTACAACACCGGCAGCTACAACACCGGCACCACCAACACCGGCAGCTTCAACCCCGGCAACTACAACACCGGCCTAGCCAACCCCGGCAGCTACAACACGGGCCTGTGGAACACCGGGAATTCCAACACCGGCCTAGCCAACTCCGGCAACGTCGACACCGGTGCCTTCATGTCGGGAAATTACAACAACGGCTTGTTGTGGAGGGGTGATTACCAGGGCCTGATGTCGTTCTCGTACGCGTCGACCATCCCCGAAATCCCCTGGCATTACGATGTGACTGCTGCCATCGATATGCCGATCACGGGGTCCGTCAACGAAATCACTCAGGAATTGATCAACATTTCCGAGATACCGATCAAGGTCCAATTGGAACAAACGATCTGCTACCCGTGGTATGAGCCACCATTTTATCAGTGCACCACCGTGAAAATCACTGTGTATGACGACAGCATCGGCGGATGGACAATCGGCTCAACCGTTCTCCAACCTGCAATCTCGATCGATAACACTATTGCCGAAACACCTGATTTCTCAGATAGCGGTACCCTGGGCCCGTACACCTTCGGCTTCGGTTACCAGCAGACGCCCGGATTCTTCAATGCGACCACCACCCCGTCGTCAGGCTTCTTCAACTCCGGCAGTGGCGGCGCATCGGGCTTCTTCAACTCCGCGGGCGGCGGCGTGTCGGGCCTCGCAAACGAGTTCGCGAACACGTCGGGCCTCGTCAATGGCGGGGGCCCCGAAAATTCCGGCTACCTCAACGAGGGCGAGCTGGTCTCGGGCCTCGCTAACCTGGGCAACACCATCTCGGGCGTCCTCAACACCAGCACGCTGGGGCTTGCGACGGCGGCCAATGTCTCGGGATTCTTGAACATCGGCACCAACCTGTCCGGATTCTTCAACAATGTCTCCTTGCCATGACGTGTGGCGTCGTGGCGGGCAACAGTTGCAACCATGTAGCCGTAAGTTAGGTAGTCCGATGAGCAGCACAGATATCGAGCAGGTCCTCCAGAGACAACGGTTGCGCTCAATCCAGGGCGGGTCCGTGCTGCGCGTCGGCGTCCTCGCCATCATGATCGCGGCCATGTTGATCGCCGGCGATCCATCCCGTATTCCTGCGCAGGCTGCGCTGCTGACCGTCTACGCATTGGTCACGGTCGGCGCGTTCGCAGTGGCGCATTCCGGCGCGAATTATGTGTTCAACGACGACAAGGCACTGTTGACTCTCGTTTTTGCTGACGTGTTCACCGTGTTCGGTTTCAAGCTGTTATCACCTGGTGGATATATCCCGCTGCTGGTGATGACGCTGTTGCCGCGCATGGTGGCTGTCGAGTTGTCGCTGCGACGAGCGGCCATCGTGCTGGCCGGCAGCGTCGGGGTGTTTGCCGCATCGGTTCTCCAGGACCCTGTGATCACGCCGCGAATTGGCGCGTGGGAGACGGCGCTGATCGTGCTCATGTATGGATTCGTCTGTTTCACGGCTTTCTTGGTGGTGATTTTCCGGTTGCGCAATGTCGACGAATTGACCAGACTGACGAACTCGCGCGAAGAGCTGCTTGCTCAGACAATGACCGCGTCGCAGGCGGAGCGCCGACAGATATCGGAATTCATCCATGACGGACCCCTGCAGGACGTGCTGGCGGCCCGTCGTGACATCACCAGCTTCCTGAAAGTAGCGCCGGACGCGCCCCTCGCCCATGCGGTAGCGAGCCTCAAAGACGCTTCGCAGTCATTGCGCGAAGCCACCTTTGAACTGCACCCAGCACTACTCGAGCAGGTCGGCCTGGCCGCGGCGGTGGAAAAGTTGGTCTCGGTTGCCGCAACCCGCTCGGGCATCGTGATCACAACGGACATTGACTACCCGGACCGCGACGCGATGGACCCAATACTGTTCGGCGTGATCCGCGAATTGGTGTCCAACGTGGCCCGTCATTCGCAGGCCAACTCGGCCGCGGTCACACTGGCGGTCGACCGCGGTGTCGCCCGCGTCGACGTCGTGGACGACGGGATTGGGATCACCGATGACGTTGCAACCCGCCGTTTCGCCCAGGGGCACATCGGTCTTGCCTCACATCGGGCCCGGGTTCAAGCGGCCGGGGGCACGTTCACGATCGTCGAAGCGCCCGCTGGCTCGCACCTGCGTGTTGAGTTGCCACTCAAAACCGCGCGTGCGCCTGAGAAAGCCGGAAATCGTTCCGAATCGTGACGCAGTTCATTCGAGCAGTCGACGTCGCATCGCCTCGGCAACGGCCGCGCCGCGATCCGAAACACCGAGCTTCTCGTACAGGCTCTGCACATGCGTCTTTATCGTGCTGCGCGCCAGAAACAGTCGCGAGGCGATCTCCGGAACTGACAGCCCCTCTGCCATCATCGTGATCACTTGGGTCTCACGCTCGGTCAGTGATGTTGTCGCCCCTTTGCCGCGCCGTCTGACTTCGCCGGCCAACCCCCCGGCTATCCCTGCCGGCAGGTACGAGCCCCCGCTTGCGCACCTGATCACGGCATCCACGATCTCGTCGGCGTCGGATTCTTTTGACAGGAAGCCCGAGGCGCCCTCAGCCAGGGCCTTGAAGACGACGGGGCTGTCATCGAAGGCGCTCAACAGCACCACACTCGTGGGCAGGTTCTCCCGGACTATTGCGCGAGTGACCTCGAGGCCGTCCAGCTCCGGCATTTGGTAATCGAGAAGGGCGACCGCGGGCCGAAGTTGCCGAACGGCGTCTAGCGCCGCACGACCGTCGGAAACCTGGGCGACGACTTCCACCGCACCGCTGGACTTAAGGACACGGACGATCCCCTGTCGCATGACCGGATGGTCGTCAGCCACGACGACGGTGACTCGCTCAGTGCTATCGGGCATCGACTCTCCAAGCGCTCTCGGCGAAGTTCGTGGGCCCGGCTGCGGGACACCATAGACGCCTCCTCATTGTTGCGTCCAGGACCGGCCGTGGTGGCGTTTTGCGCCCGCAGGTCGCCATGTTGCGATGCTCGGCGCGGGCCCCTGGCCTTCCGGTCATCCGTCAGCAACATACCTTGCAACGAAATCCACTGTAAGACAATGCCATTCGCGCCAACGCCGTACCATGGAATGCCCCGCACGCTCGATGCCCACCCACTGGGCGTCCAGCCCGCGCCGGCTGGCCCGTCGTGTCTGTTCGCGGGAATCGCGGGGGTCGGTCCGGGTGTCCGCGGTACCGTGCAGCACCAGCAGTCGCGTGCCCACCGGGATCAGCTCGCCCTTCTCCCCCGCCCACCACGGCGCAAGCGCCACCACCGCCCCGATGTCACCTTGGGCCGCCAACTGCGCGGCCACCCGCCCGCCCATCGAATGCCCTACCAGCACAAGCTGCTTTTCCGGCTCAAACCGGCGCCGACAACTGCGCAACACTTCGTCGGCGTCGCGCACCGGATCGCGCTGGGGGCTGTTCCATCCGCGCAACCGGTATTGCACTCGTCGCACCACGACGTCTGAACCGAGCCGGCGCCGCAACGCGCGAGCGACGAACACCATCCGCAGGTTGGCCCACTGCCACCATCGCGACGGCTCGTCACTTCGTACCTTGCCACCCGGTAGGACCAGCACGCAGGCACGCACGACCGGCGCTTACGTCTGCTCGTGGGTCGCGTGGATGACGGCCCGGGCGATCGCGTGCTGGAACAAGTTGAAGCCCAGGTATGCCGGGCTGGCATCCTCACCGAGATCCAGTTTGTCGACGTCCAGCGCGTGCACGGCGACGTAATAGCGGTGTGGACCGTGTCCAGGCGGCGGGGCCGCCCCGATGTAACGGCGCTGCCCGGCATCGTTGGCCAGCGTGAGCGCGCCGCCGGGCAGCTTGCCGCCGTCACCCGCACCGGCGGGCAACTCGGTGACCTCGACAGGCAGGTTGGCCACTGCCCAGTGCCAGAACCCGGATGCCGTCGGGGCGTCGGGGTCGTAGACGGTGACTGCGAAGCTGCGGGTCTCGGCGGGGAAGCCCGACCAGCTCAGCTGCGGACTGACATCCCCGCCCCCGGCACCCATGATGCCGCTGACCTGTGGTTTGGACAGCGGCGCTCCGTCGGTGATCGACTCCGAGGTCAAGGTGAACGACGGCAGTTCGGGTAGCGAGTCATAGGGGTTGGGCACGGTCATCGTCAGTCCTCTCGTGTCATCAGCAGTGGGTGAGAAAGTGCGCCAGTACCCGAGTGCCGAACCTCAGCGCGTCGATGGGTACCCGTTCATCGACGCCATGGAACAGCGACGTGAAATCCAGGTCCGGCGGCAGCCGCAGCGGGCTGAAGCCGAAGCAGCGAATTCCCAAGCGCATGAACGCCTTTGCGTCCGTACCGCCGGACAACATATAGGGCACTGTCCGGGCACCCGGGTCCAGGGCCAGCACCGCGGCGTTCATCGCGTCCACCAGATCGCCGTCGAACGAGGTCTCATAAGAGCTCAGGCTCCTGATCCATTCGCGGGTCACGTCCGGCCCGAGCAGCGCGTCCACCTCGGCCTCGAACGCCGCCAGGCGACCGGGCAATACGCGGCAGTCGATCACAGCTTCGGCGGTCGCCGGCACCACGTTGGCCTTATAGCCCGCCTTGAGCATTGTCGGGTTCGCGGTGTCGCGCAGCACGGCCTTCAGCATCCGCGCCATCGGACCCAGTTTGTCGATCGTCCCGTCGAGGTCGGGTGAGTCGACGTCGAACGTCAGACCGGTCTCCTCACTGACCGCGGCTAGGAACTGGGCGACGGTGTCGGTGCACACCAGCGGGAACTGGTGACGGCCGAGCCGGGCCACGGCTCCGGCGACGGCGGTGACCGCGTTGTTGTCCTGCACCATCGACCCATGCCCTGCCCGTCCGCGGGCGGTCAGCCGCATCCACTGGATGCCCTTTTCCGCGGTCTCGATCAGGTACAGCCGACGTTCGCCGCCGTCGTGGCGCGGCACCGTCAGCGAGAAGCCACCGACCTCACCGATCGCTTCGGTGACGCCGTCGAACAGGTCCGGCCGGTTGTCGACCAGCCACTGCGCCCCGTAGGTGCCGCCGTGTTCCTCGTCGGCGACGAACGCGAACACCAGGTCGCGCGGCGGCACGATGCCGGCGCGGCGAAAGTGCCGGGCCAGCACCAGCGTCATGCCGACCATGTCTTTCATGTCGACCGCGCCGCGGCCCCAGACGTAGCCGTCCTCGATCGCACCGGAGAACGGGTGCACACTCCAATCGGCCGGCTCGGCGGGCACCACGTCGAGGTGTCCGTGGATCATCAAGGCGCCGCGGGTGCGGTCCGCACCGGGCAGGCGGGCGAACACGTTGCCCCGGCCGGGTGCCCCGGACTCCACGTATTCGGTCTCATATCCCACCTCGGCGAGTTGCTCGGCGATCCACCGGGCGCACTCGGCCTCGCCTTTGGTGGTTTCGAGTTCGCCGGTGTTGCTGGTGTCGAACCGGATCAGCGCGCTGACGGTCTCGGCCACATCATCGACTGGGTCGATGGGGTCGAACGGGTCAACCGCGGTCGCACGGGTCACAGTCACCTTTCCTACCACTGCTCTGCCGGTGGCGGCGACCCGCTGCGGGTCAGTCGTATCCTCATGGAGGCCGATTGGGCCGACGCGAACTGATCCGATAGCCTTAGCTGCCAACTCTTGTGGTTGGTCAGGTCCGAGTGGCGGAATGGCAGACGCGCTAGCTTGAGGTGCTAGTGCCCTACTAATGGGCGTGGGGGTTCAAGTCCCCCCTCGGACACGTCCGGCGACACGACTTAGGTCGGCAGTCGCCTTGACCCGTCGCAGGTAGGGGTCGTAGTCAAGACGCAGGCCCAGGCTTGCGAACACCTGAGCGCGTTCCGCTCCGGTCGCCTCACCAAGCACCGCTGACAGCCCGCCCAACTCCTCGACCAACTCGCTGATCTGTGCGGCAGACATGGCGCGGGGTCTTTCGGCTCGTTCGAGGCGGGCCTTCAACTCGTCACGCTCGGCGGTGCGGCGACGCAATGCAGCGGTCAAGTCCTCGACGGCCACGCCAGACTCCAGGGCGACAATCAGAGCAGCAACCTTCCCGTTCACCTCGCTGAGCTGGCGCTGCAGAGCGGCGTACCCAGCTCATGCTGCGGGGTCCGCGTCCTGCCCGCGTGAGAGGTCTTCGGGATCGGCCAGAGTGGCGATCCATGCGTCGAGTCGCGCGGTCACCCGGCACGCGATCCACTTCCCGGCTCCACACCGGTTATAGGACAAGCTGTTCCACGCAATTCGCAGTGCGTTTCGGCCGGGGAGAGCCTCCCCAGTTCCCGCCGCCACCGTCTGAACGTTCCGCGCCCTCTTACGCCGAGGAGTCCTTCGCGGCTGCACTTCCAGGATCTTCACCGCTTCCATGGCCTTCACCGTGAACCGCCCCGCTCGGCTCTCCCTCAATGTCTAACGACGCGGCAGGCTTCGCTTGCGCTACGGACCGCTCAGTTGCTTCCCCCAACGGAGCTCTCGACGCTGGGCTTCGACCCGGCCCGTTTCCAGACCAAGCCGCCAGCCTGCTACCGGGCCTCTTGACAGCTACCCGGACCGGACTCTCACCGGCAGGCGACGACGAGCTTTCGATCAGGTCATGGCCTGAGCAATCACCTCCTGATCACTGGGCGCACCGGCTGCCGTACTAGGGACACGCCCGGTCAACCTCACCCACGTGAGGCACGAGAATTTCGTGATCGTGGATCGCATCGGCAGCACTCTCGTGACGGTGCCCCACCTCATAGGCGCCAATTGCCGACCGACCGGCCAGCGCGGCGCATTGCTGTGATTCCGTACCGAATCGAATGTCGTTGTGCTGCAGGCGTTCCGACAGTCGAAGATCGCGACAACGGGTCAGTCGTCCCCTACGTCCGCAGGTTCGCTCGGCTCGTTTCCGTTGCTGCTACTGGCCTCCTGAGCAGCGGGGCGCAGGGTCGCAATGAACAAGGCATTGTGTATGGCGATCGCGGCTGCGCCAGGATCCCACCAGTCGTTGATTCCGTGTGCAAGCGTGTTCCGAGTGTTGAATCCGGCTGCCTCTGTGAGTGTCAATTGTAAGAAGCGCAAACGCGATTCATCAATTTCGAACTCTTCTGGCAGGATCGCAAGCATTGCGCCAAGACCCGGATACTGCCCGGGAGCATGAGTGGTCTGCAATCTATAGATACCTCGGACCGTGCCGAGGATCAGGGTACGGACAAGCATCTCAATTCGGGGCACGAGCGTGTACGTCGCTCCCTCGCTATCTCCAGACCAGAACCGGTGCAGCGCGCGAACGACAGTGTGGATCGCTGGGGCGCTCATACCTGGCCAAGTTGCGAGGAACGCTGTGAGTTCCGCGCTCGACGGCAGTCCGAAGCGGACGACAATTTCGTGAAGTGCATCGACCAAAGGCCGGGAAAGCATCGAGGTGTATTGCGCCTCCAACCTCACAAGGTCGTACTCAAACCGTTCCTCTGGGCTTATCGCACGGAGGATAGGCATGTTGTCCGGCCCAAGAAGCTCGATGGGAAACAGCGCGCTGAGCGCATTCTCATTTCGCATGGTTTCGACAAACGATCGATTCTGCGTAACGTCACCGCTGAGCGGGCCGACGTATGCAAAGCGAACGAGAGCAGCTTTCCAACTCTCCGTGGAGATGAATGAGTCACGCACGCGCTCAAACTCTTCGGTGTAGAGCACCGATGACGCACCGAACCGGACGAGCCGCAAGTCTTCGCCACGTGCCTGTTCTAATTGGGCCGCAGCGTGCCGCCGTAGATCTGGGATGCTCGATCTCTGGCATCGTGTTGTACCCAATCTCCCATGTCATGTCCTTTCCGAGATGCCCCGACCGTGTTGATGGACTTATCGAGCGTGCGGCCATCGAGCTCGGCGATGTCGACGCGCGAGATCAGGCGCTACAACAGGCTTTTCAGCGGTGTGCCGACGATGAATGCAGACAATCGATATGGCGTCGTCGAGTCGAGGCGTTCGCCGCTGCGGCCGAGAAAGAGCAAGAGCCAATCGTGCGGCTATCACTGCGTCGCAAGGCCCTGGAGATCGCGGAGCGCGGGCAGATTCGGAGTCCAGTTCCGCTTCGCTGACGTCAAGAAGTGCGTCGAAACACCGGTCTTGCCTGACGTCATCGCGGATGGCGTACGCAAGGCACGCGCCGATCCTAAGGTCTTCAACGCGATCTAGATCCCGGCCCCAGTGCGCCGCTGACGCGATGCAAGCGTCGATGGCCACCCCGCCGTCGTGAAACCGTTCGGGACCACCAATCTCGAAAAGTATGTGTGCCAACCGCGCCCGGCCTGCGGGCGCGGTTACAACCCCCAGCAATTGCCGCCACATGCTCTTGATCTGCTCGGGGACATCCTTCACCATGGGTGGCTCAGATCGCCCACCGAAGTCCGACCTTGGGACTATACGTACCCGGCGCGTGTTGTCGCTATCTATTTCGGTCCGATAGTCGAAAGCCCAAACGACCGCCTTCGTGATGTCGGTTGACGTCTCCGGGACATCCTCTGCGAGGCCCAACCCGACTGCCTCGCGCACAGCAAGCGCTATCGCGTAGTGCGACTCAGAAGCCATCGCCCCGTCGATCAGAGCGGCCAACCGCGCGAGCTGGTCACCGACACTGGAATCAGAATTCTCGGCGTTGGTCACTTTCGATCTCCCCCATCGGCACCACCGCATCGGGTGCTTCACGCATCGGCCTTAGATACTCGGGCCGAACAGATCCCGAGGTGTCGTCGCTGACGCAATCTCCGCTATCTCACCATTGTCTTTGGCCTTGAACGTGGTGAACGGCGGATGGCCATCGAGGGGAATTTCGGCCCCACGGATTGAGCCACACGGCTGGCAAGTGCGACGCTACTGACCATGGCATCATGTCGTTGCTGAATAGCGCGGCTGAAACCCTAGCGCCGCGTTCGGAGTCTGGACCGCGAAAGTACCCGTCCGGCTGTCGGGTCCATTCCACGGACGGCGGATCGCCGTCGGTGTACTTGACGGCAGTCGTGCCGAACATCGCGTCGGTGACGTCTCGCTGCTCAGCGAAGCTGCCGACACTGAGAACGGCTACGACAAGCGGCTTGTCGAGCGAGCCCAGTTCTCCATATTTCCGGCCTTTTGTCCGCACGGTTTCACGAATGCGCTCCACGTTCCGAACAAAGAAGGCCCCGGTTGGTGGGAGTGCTCCCAGTAGCCGGGCTGTGTGACCTCTGCTGTCAGGGGACTTGGGGTAGGCGACGCAGGTGATTATCCAGTCCGCAAAAGGAAATTCCCCTTCTGGTAGGTCGGCCAGCTCGCCAGCTGCGCGGCTGCCTTCGAGGTCTTTCAGTACGTCGTCAGGGTCGAGCTCGTTGAGCCACCTTCCGATGCCGGCAACGATCTCTTGCCGCCTTGGCTGCCGTTTGCCCTCCTGCTTGAACCGGAGTCCAACGAAGAAGTTGGCATCTGCGATCTGGTTGATCGCATCAAAAATGGCCGCCGCGACGCCTGGGTTGCTGGTGAATTGCGCATCGGTTGCGGTCGAGGCGATGCACTCTACGTACATTGAGTCACTGCCAAGTGTGACGAGGAAGTCCGGCTTGGTGTCGACACCTTCGAGACCTGGGTGAACGGCAATCAAGTAGCCCAGGTGCCGATACATCGAAAAGATGTAGAGCTCCCACCAAGCCCCGACAAACTGGCCCCGGTCGAGTAGGTCACCGATGGTAAATCGCGCACGGAACTCGGCCTTGTGCTCGTCGGGATACTGGGCAAACCAGTCCTCCAACAGCGCCCTGATCTTCGAGAATCGTTCACCGGCGGCACGATTGAGGTATGAATAGCTACTCTCCGAGAACAGGGCTGGTCTGTCATCGGTTCTCTTATAGTCATCGAAGAGTGTGTCGAGCGACGCGGTTGCCACGTCAATCAAAGTTACTCGCGATGTCCATCCGTTTTTGGTGGGGAGGCATCGGACTGCGTTGGCACCGGGGTGCGCCGTCGTCATGGGCCCACCACGAACCTCGCGGGCCTTCAGTTGGCCGTTGAGGATGAATCAACGTCCGCCCGGCTCACACTCGCCGGCCAGCGGTCTGGTTGTCGGCTTCCATTCAGTCCAGACTCAGTTGGAAGACACCAGCCCGTGCCGTAGGTGGCCAAGTCCCCTCGGACACGATTTCTTAGCTAACTGATTTTGCAAACCAATCCGACCTAGGTCGGAGTGGTTTCTTTATGTTTGCTGTCATCGATTGAATATCACGGTTCGCCGACACATCACCTCGGATTTTTGGTTATCGCTGATACAACCGGCCCCGCGATCGGCGCACCTCTGAGACACCGGTGATCCGGCCCCAATCGGCAGGGCTGCTTCATCCTCGGCACCCCGTGTGCTGAGCAATCGCGTCGGCACCGCCGCGCGCCGAACTGCGGTACAGGTGACGGCGGTCAGGCCGGAGGTCTTGGCGGAACTGCATGCGGCGGAACAGGATCGACGCCGACGTTGTAGATCCGCCAGTGGTCAACCGACAACCATGGCGGGTCATCCAGATCGGGGCAGCGCTGCACTGTCACGAAAATCGTCGATTGTGGGAGCACCACGTTCTCGGCGTAACGGATGAGCTCACCCGTATCGGGGGGCAGTCGCAGGTGTGCGATATCGGGCGCAGCGTAGGAAGGCCGCGAATACAGAGCACGGTCGGTGAGAAGTTCACGCACTGCGTCCACTTCGGCGCGAAAGCCAGCCAAAGCGTCCGGGACCACGAGTGCCGGCAGCTTCGTTTCGAGCTCTTCAGGGCTGCCAAGCATCAGCAGGCGATGCAGATGCGCGTAGAGCGTGACCAGGGGGAGATGCCCTTCAGCTTCGACGTGACGCCGGAAATCCTCGGCTTCCCCGGGCAGAAAGTTTGCACCTTGTTCGCGGCGGCGAGCTAGCACCTTGATCGCTTCGACTGGCGTGTATACGTATACGTTCGGATACGTGATCTGCTGCACAGCCCTGTCACCGCTAATCAGCATCACCGCGTCACCGTCCTGATATAGCGCCACCAAGAAGTCATCTTCTGGGTCTGCGCAGATCCGAGGAATCTGCGCAGACGGGCGATCGTCCACCCATTCCGCCAGGAGGGTCACGCCGTCGACGTAGGCGTCGGCCTGATCCTGAGAGATTCTCTTCCGCAGGCGGGGACGCCCCAAAGTGTCGGACAGCTCGTCGATCAGCCCAGTGCAGGCGAGAATAGTGATCTCGCCCGATTGGGCTGCTGCGAGGAGAACTGCTGATGCACCCTGCGGTGAGCCGATGGCCGCAGACACCAGGACGTTGGTGTCCAGGACGACGCGAAGCATCTAGCGTTAGCGGGCGCTGACGTTGTGGTGTGAACGACGTTCGGCCCGCATGGTCGCCATCTCGTCCTCGACGAACCTGTTCACGGCCGAATCGTCGACCGCCGCGGACAGGTCTGCCGCGGGGATGTTCAGCGCTTCGTCGACGAGTTGATCGTCTGATGCGGGGCCGCCGCCGCGGCGGGCCAAGAGACGCGTGCGTGCTGCATCCTTCTGCCGCCGGCCTGCGTTCATCTGTTTAGTTTATCCCGACCAGCGATCCGCGGGTGCTGCGCCGCGTGCCTCAGCTACTTTGAGCGCGTAGCAGGTGGTGATTGCCCATCATGACAAGAGCAACGCGCATGAATTCTGTTGTGGCAATTGGCATTTCGTTCAATTCACCAAACTTCACTGAAGTGAAGCCGTGCTCCGCGCCCGCTTACGCGTCGACCAGTCCGGTCACGTTGACCAACTCGGAGATCTCGATTGCGATGTCCTCCATCGAATCATCGGCAGTGTCGAGCCCGTTCCGCGACGCCAGCAGGGGACTCTTACACCGGTGTGACTAGTCAATTCGTGTCTGATCGCCGCTGTCGCGCGGCGGCCGCGTCTGGTCTCCGAGTCTGCGTTGGGGGCTTTCAATCTGCGCTGAGGGCGAGCTTCGTCGACCACCGACGGATCTCACCGCAGTGTCGATGCCGTGCGCGCAGTGTCGATACCGTGCGCGCAGTGTCGATACCGTGCGCGCAGTGTCGATGCCGTGCGCGCAGTGTCGATACCGTGCGCGCAGTGTCGATGCCGTGCGCGCAGTGTCGATACCGTGCGCGCAGTGTCGATGCCGTGCGCGCAGGCCGGCTGTGCTGAGCGGGTGCCGCCCTCTGAGACCACCTGAAGGCTCGGCAGCAAAGCCTGCAGGCCGTAGGCTAGGTGAGGCCTGCAGTCGGGAGGTTGACATGACCCCATCCAGGACCCCATCCAGGGGCTTTCTCCGGCGGATGCCAACCCGCAAGTATCGCGACCGCCGCGAAGCGGGTCGCGTGCTGGCCGCGGAGCTGGCGTCCTACCGCGGCAGACCCGGCCTGGTCGTGC
>JALHRH010000107.1 GCA_022841565.1 Mycobacterium sp.
GGTGCGCCCGCCGGTGACGGCCGGACTGGTTGCCGCCGGCACTGGCGCAGCCCCACGGAAACCGCACGACCCGACGCATCCGACCGCACTGACCCGGCCCACGCGGCCGGAGCTGAGTCCCGCGCAGGACGGGCCCTCGTCCCCCCCGCAGGTTCCGTTGCGCACCACAGCGACGGAGGCGCCGACGACACGTCTTTCGGCGCCGCAGCCGACGCGCAATGGGCCGTCGTCGGCGAAGCCGCGGCCGCCGAGCCGGGGGCGGGCGCCCAAGAACGCCGCGCCGCCGCCTTCTGCCGGGGAGACCAACAAGATGCCCGCGGCGGGCAGCCGGCCAGAACCCAAGCCGGAACCGACCGCCGACCCGGCCGACAAGACCGCCGCCCTGCCGGTTCAGCGGGCCGAGGGCGGCGACGCCGAGACGGCCACCGAAAAGCTCGACGCCCGCGGTATCCAGGAGGACACCACGGTGGACACCGGACGCCGGCGGCGCACCGGCGGCGGTGGCCTGTCTGCCCAGGACCTGCTGCGTCGCGAGGGCCGCATCTAGCCCCTCCTCTCGCGCCGTAGCGCATAGGCAGCGCCGGACAGAAATGGCGCCGCGAGCGGTCAGCGTGGAAACTCTCATCTCGGCCTGGACATGACCGACGACCAGCCGCGCGCGCCCATCATTACGCAGATAGGTGCGGATACGTCGCTCTGCGGCAACTACATTCACCTCAAACGGCTCCCAGACGCTATGCGATATCACGCATATCATTCGTGGGTGGCGCAGATTCTCATCCGGCAGATCGATGATGACACCAAGGGCAAGCTGCAGCGTCTGGCTCGCCAGCACGGGCGCAGTACCGAGGAGGAGGTCCGTGAAATCCTGCGTAACGCTGTGCGCGAGGTGGATGAACCACCGGCCAAGCTGGGATCCCGCATCGCGGCCCGGTTCAGCGGTGTCGGCCTGAAGCATGAGGTGGCCGAGCTGCGCGGGCAGCCGGTCCAACCCGCGCAGTTCGACTCATGATTCAGCTCGACACCAACGTCCTCTCCGCGCTGATGCAGCACATGCCCGATCCAGTTGTCGTCAGGTGGCTCGACGAGCAGCCGGCCGAGTCAATCTGGACAACCTCCATCACCGTCTTTGAAATCCGCACCGGCATAGAACTATTGGAACGCGGACGGCGGCGTAAGCGTCTTGATCAGGCGTTTTCCCAGCTTCTCGCCGACGACCTCGCGGCACGTGTTCAGGCCTTTGACCAGGCGGCAGCCCAATCCGCCGGAGCCATCGTGGCGCTGCGCCAACGATCCGGCCAGACGGTGCAAATCCGCGATGTGCAGATCGCCGGCATTCGCCGCGGCCCGACGGGCCACACTGGCCACACGGAACACTCGACATTTCGAGGGCACAGGTGTGGACCTAATCGATCCATGGGACTGAAGCGTTGGCGCACGTTTTGCAGCAGTTGTGCTATCCGAAGTCCGTTATCGGCAGCATCCACCCGATGGTGCATTCGACGACCCAGCGGCGCGACAGCACTGTGCAGCCAGCGATGTCGTCGTTGCGTTTGACGACTTGGACGGTAAGTTCCAGAACGAATTTCGCCTAGGCAACCAAACGCCCGGTGTAGCCACCGGGGGCCGACACTAGCGAGATCGTGCAGAAGCGTTCCCGCACCGCCCCCGCCTGCCAGCCGGTCGAGCGCCCACCGCAGCGCGACGGCGACGCGCACCCTGGCGCTTTGTCGCTAGCTGGGCAAGAATTCCTGGTCATGCATAGATCGCGGTGGATCACCGGCGTGCGCCGGGCACTCGTGACGGTCGGCACGGCATTAAGTCTCGCGGCCCTTTGCGCCGCCCCCGCGAGCGCCGACGGTCCGGTTCAGGTGAAGAGCCGCCTCGGCGATCTGTGTCTGGACGCCCCGAGCGCAGGTTCGTGGACCATCGTGGTAATCAACCCCTGCAACGGGACCGACTTCCAGCGCTGGAATTTCACCCCCGAGCAGCAGTTAGAGAGCGAGGCGTTTCCCGGGAACTGCCTGACCATGATTCAGCAATCAGCCATGATAACGGTGCCTCTCTGGCCCTGTTCCAACTGGTTCACCCAGCACTGGACCGCCCAGCCCGACGGCCACTTCACGGGCGCTTTCGGCGCCTGCCTCACCGTCCTAGGCGGCCCGAATCCCGGCACGTGGGTGTCCACCCGCTACTGCGGCGCCGGAGTCGATCAGGGCTGGGATCTGGTGCCATAGCCGAAACCACATCCCGCGCCACTACTCGTCCGGCCGGTCCCGTTTCGCCTGCACGATCACCGACACCTCGTCGTCGTCTTCCTGCTTCTCCGCCTCGGCCTCTGGATCATCGGCGAGCAACACCTGCATCGCGTTGTTCAGGAACGCCACTGTCGGAACGGCCAGCAACGCGCCGACAATGCCCGCCAACACCCCACCGGTGGAGATCGCCAGCACCACCGCTAACCCGGATTTGTCGCGGAATGTTGACGGCGGAAGTGTGTAGATAAGCGAAAGTGCCTGTCCTGCAAGACATAATGGGACTTCTCTAGGGTCCACAACGTCGGCTGGAAGGCACCTCGCAGGTGAAGAATATCGCAGCGGTTTCGCGGGTGAAAGTGTCCGCGGATGGTCATGGTGTGGTGTCGCATGCCGGGATGGGGTTGTTGCGGGAGTTGGCTGATCTGACCGGGTTGTCGGCGCAGGTCAGCGACGTATTGGCGGACACGCACAAAGGTCCGTGGGTCTATGCCCCGGGTGCGCTGTTCGCCGATCTGGCTGCGGCGGTGGCCGACGGTGCGGACTGTATCGACGGGGTCGGGCAGCTGTGCGGGGATCGTGAGCATGTGTTCGGGGCGAAGGCCTCGACCACCACGATGTGGCGGCTGGTCGATCAGCGCATCGACGCCGCACACTTGCCAGGTGTTCGTGGGGCCCGCGCGGTGGCGCGGGCGGCGGCGTGGGCCGCTGGAGCCGCTCCGCCGGCCGGTCAGCCCCTGTATATCGACATCGACGCCACCCTGGTCATCGACCATTCCGACAACAAGGCCAACGCGGCGCCGACCTGGAAAAAGTCGTTCGGTCATCATCCGTTGCTGGCATTTCTGGATCGCCCGGAGATCGCCGGGCACGGAGACTTTCCCGACATTGGCCTTCGCGTCATCGATCTTCTCCGCACCCGCCCGTACATTCAGGCAGGTCAACCTTCAACGTCGGAGCCACCGACACCTCCTTCCACCGCCAAGCACAGATCAACGCGGCATCAGGGTCAACATCGGCCACCAATACCGCGCCGGAGCACAGCCCGGTAACCCGCCTCCAGCCGGTCGAGCGCCCACCGCAGCGCGACGGCGACGCGCAGTCTGGCGCTTTGTCGTTAGCTACGCGAGAATTCCGGGTCATGCACACATTGCGGTGGATCACCGGCGTGCGCCGGGCACTCGTGACAGTCGGCACGGCAGCGAGCGTCGCGGCCCTGACCGCCGCCACGGCGAGCGCTGACGGCCCGGTTCAAGTAAAGAGCCGACTCGGCGATGTGTGTCTGGACGCCCCGAGCGGAAGTTGGATGACCATGGTGGTGGTCAACCCCTGTAATGGGACGGACTTTCAGCGCTGGAATTTCACCCCCGGCCAGCAGTTAGAAAGCGTGGCCTTTCCCGGCAACTGCTTGGCTATGCCGGGCGACGACAGGGCGACGGTGCATCTCGGGCCCTGTTTTCAGGGCTGGACCGCCCAGCCCGACGGCCATATCACGGGCGGTTTCGGCTACTGCCTCACCGTCCTGGGCGGTCCGAATCCCGGCACGTGGGTCTCCACCCGCTTCTGCGGCGCCGGAGTTGATCAGGGATGGGATCTGGTGCCGTAGCCGGAACCACATCCCGCGTGACTAGTCGTCCGGCCGGTCCGGTTTCGCCTGCACGATCACCGAAACCTCGTCGTTGTCTTCCTGCTTTTCCGCCTCGGCCTCTGGATCATCGGCCAGCAACACCTGCATCGCGTTGTTCAGGAACGCCACTGTCGGAACAGCCAGCAACGCGCCGACGATGCCCGCCGACACCCCACCGGTGGAGATCGCCAGCACCACCGCCAACGGGTGAATCGACACCGCGCGACCCATCACCAGGGGCTGCAGCACATGCGCCTCGAGCTGATTCACCACGATCAGCAAACCGAACGTCAGCAACGCGTAGAGCATCCCCTTGGCCAGCAGCGCCACCACCACCGCCAGCAAGCCCGACACCAGCGCACCGATCAACGGCACGAAGGCGCCGAGGAACACGATGGAGGCCAGCGGCAACGCCAGCGGCACACCCATGATCGCCAACCCAGCACCGACGCCGGCCGCGTCGGTGAACGCAACCAGGAAGGTGGCCCGGATGTAACCCGTCAGCGCGCCGTACCCGGCCTGACCGGCCTGGTGCACGCGGTCGCGGACGTGAGCCGGAAAAAGCTTCTGGACGTACTGCCAGATGTTGCGGCCGCCATACAAGAAAAAGATCAGGGTGAACAGCACCAACACGGCCGCCGTCACCAGCTCGGTAATGGTGGCCGCGGTCGACAGCGCGCCGCTGGTCAACTTCGCCTGGTTGTTGCGCACCGCCTCGATCGCGGCATTGCCCGCGTTGTCGATCTGCTCGCGGCGCAGATGCGCCGGCCCTTCGATCAGCCATCTGCGACTGCTGTCGATGCTTTGCTCCACTCGCTTGACCAGGTCGGGCATACCCACAATGAACTGGCTGACGACGAAAGCCAGGATGCCGCCCAAGACCGCGAAACCACTCAGCAACACCACCGTCACCGCGCCGCCGCGCGGCAGCCCGCGCTGGTCCAACCAGTCGACCGCCGGCACCAGCAAAGCGCTTAGCATCAACGCCAGCAACACCGGCACGACGATGATTTCGAGCTTGGCGACCACCCACAGCAGCGCGCCGGCGGCAGCCGCGATGACGAGTAGCCGCCACGACCAGGCCGCGGCCTTGCGAACCAGAGGGCTTACCGCTTCGTCGTCCACACACACCGACATTTCGTCAGCCTAACCGGGATGTCCCGCAAACCAGGTCGGCACGATCGGGTTACGAGCCTGGAACAACGCCGACACGTCAGCGAAGTGCAGCGATGCACCCGACCCCAGCACAGCTACCCTAATGCGATGTCGTCCAGCGCCGGCGCCCGCAAGTTTGCCGGGGTACGTCTCACCCGGGGCGAGCGGGCGGCGCGCGGCAAGCACTGGTGGCTGCGGTGGGTGGTGTTGTCCGTCGTGGTGATCGTGCTCGGCGTCGAGGCTCTGCTGGTGCGCGACCAGCTGGCCAAGGCGTGGACGAGCTTGTCCGAAGCCAAATGGTGGTGGCTGGTTGCTGCGATGGCGGCCGCCGCGGCGTCGATGCACAGCTTCGCCCAAGTTCAGCGCACGCTACTGCGTTCGGCCGGAGTGCACGTCAAACAACTGCGCTCGGAAGCCGCCTTCTACGCGGCGAACTCGCTGAGCACGACGCTGCCTGGCGGTCCGGTGATATCGGCGACGTTCCTGCTGCGTCAGCAGCGCATCTGGGGCGCCTCGACGGTGGTGGCGTCGTGGCAGCTGGTGATGTCGGGCGCGCTGCAGGCGGTGGGTCTGGCCGTGCTCGGGTTGGGCGGCGCGTTCTTTTTGGGCGCCAAGAACAACCCGTTTTCGCTGCTGTTCACTCTCGGCGGTTTCATCGCGCTGCTGCTGTTGGCCCAGGCGGTGGCCTCGCGCCCGGAGCTGATCGAAGGGATCGGGAGCAAGGTTTTGTCCTGGGTCAATTCGATCCGCGGCAAACCGGCCGACTCCGGTCTGGAGAAATGGCGCGAAATCCTGATGCAGCTGGAGTCGGTGAGCCTGAGCCGACGCGACCTCGGTGTGGCGTTCAGCTGGTCACTGTTCAACTGGATCGCCGACGTCGCGTGCCTGGGCTTCGCCGCCTACGCCGCCGGTGACCACGCGTCAGTCGCCGGGCTGACGGTCGCCTACGCGGCGGCCCGCGCAGTGGGGACCATTCCGCTGATGCCGGGGGGCCTGCTGGTCGTGGAAGCGGTGCTGGTCCCCGGTCTGGTCTCCAGCGGCATGGGGCTGCCCAATGCGATCTCGGCGATGTTGATCTACCGGCTGATCAGCTGGCTGTTCATCGCCGCGATCGGCTGGGTGGTGTTCTTCTTCATGTTCCGCACCGAGAAGCTCAGCGAATCCGGTGCTGACGAAGACCCGCCCACCGACCCCGAACTGCGGGTTCCGAATCTCCGCGCTTTCGGCGACCCGGCAGACTCGGCGCTGCAGGGTCCGTTACCGCCGCCGGATCAACCGGACTAACCGTGACCTGGCTTAGGCCCGGGCAGCGGCCCGGTGCCATTGGCCCCAGACGTCCCTGGACCGGCCGCGGGCAACCCACCGGCCGGCAGCCCGGGCAATCCGCCCCCTTGTGCCGCCTGCACCAGGCTCAGCGCCTGCGGCAGCGAGATTGGCAGCTTGCATTGCGTGCCCAGCTTGTTCAGCGGGCTGGCGAGTCCCTGCATGTCGAGCGCCACCTTGGGGTTCGCCTCGAAATAGGCCTTCAGCGAACCCATCGACTGCGGGCCGGCCTGCTGCTGCAGGGCGCTGGTCATCACCTGGTTGGTCTCCGGATGCGAGTCCAGGTAGTCACCCGTCGACTTGGCGACCGAACCGATCGTGCGGGCGACCTCGCTTGCCGCGCACGGATCCGTCGAACCCGTCGCCGCCGGCGCGACCAGGAATGCGCTGGCAGCGAATGGCAGCCCGGCCGCGCCCACGACGGCGAATACCCCGCGGCGCAGGAACGACGTTCTTGGCTTCATAGATGACTCCTCACGGTTCGCCGCCCGAAGTCCCCCGACCCGCGGCCATCAACATCCTGCCATCTCGATTGCGGATACGGTCAAATCAGCTCGGCAACGGGCCCCCCTGACCTACCAACCCTGGTTGGCCGCGGCCCCGTTGAGTCACCAGCCATCATTGGCCCAACCCGATCACGACTTAACAACGATCCCGCGAAACCCGTGTCATCGCAGCTCAGGAACCGATAATTAGGGCTTGGACGCCAGGCGCTCGGGTAGGCTCGCGGGCACGTGCTGCGCAAGAAATACGGGGAGAGAGAAATCCAGCAGTTCATGATGCGGCTGAGCCGCAACCTGCGCAGATTTCGCTGGTTCGTCTTCGCGGGCTGGTTGCTCGCCCTGATACCGGCGGTCCAGCTGGCCATGACGCAGTCGGGAAACCTCACCGGCGGCGGTTTCGAGGTCGCCGGTTCCCAGTCGCTGACCGTCCACGACCAACTCATCGAGCAATACCCCGAGCTGGGCGCGTCGCCGTTGGCGCTGGTGGCCGCGCCCCGGGCCGACGCCACCTACCAGGACATCAACGACGCCGTCGCCGAACTCAGACGCATCGCCGGTGAACTTCCAGGAGTCGAGGAAGCGCCCAACCCCACCCAACGACCACCCCAACCCGACCGGCCTTATGTGGTGTCGTTGCGCCTGGACGCCCGCAACCCCGGCACCAGCGATGTCGCCAAGAAACTGCGCGAACGGGTCGGCGTCAAGGGCGACCAGTCCGGGCAGACCGACAACGGCCGCGTCCGGCTCTACGTCATCGGGCAGGGTGCGCTGAGCGCCGCCGCCGCGGCGAACACCAAGCACGACATTGCCAAGGCCGAGCAGTGGAACCTGCCGATCATCCTGGTGGTGCTGCTCGCGGTGTTCGGTTCGCTGGCCGCCGCGGCGATCCCGCTGGCGCTCGGTGTCTGCACGGTGGTGGTGACCATGGGACTGGTCTACGCGCTGTCCATGCATACGCCCATGTCGGTGTTCGTGACCTCAACGGTGTCCATGTTCGGCATCGCGCTGGCCGTCGACTATTCCTTGTTCATCTTGATGCGCTTCCGGGAGGAGCTGCGCACCGGCCGTCAGCCGCAGGACGCCGTGGACGCGGCGATGGCCACCTCCGGCCTGGCGGTGGTGTTGTCCGGCATGACCGTCGTCGCCTCGCTCACCGGCATCTACCTGATCAACACCCCGGCGCTGCAGTCGATGGCCACCGGCGCCATCCTCGCTGTCGCGGTCGCGATGCTGACGTCGGCGACCCTGACGCCGGCATTGCTGGCGACGTTCTCCCGGGCGGCGGCCAAGAGGTCCGCGCTGCTGCACTGGTCGCGCCGACCGGAGACGACGGTGTCGCGGTTCTGGACGCGCTGGGTGTCCTGGGTGATGCGCCGACCATGGATGTCCGCGCTGGCGGCCTCGGCCGTGCTGTTGCTGATGGCCGCACCAGCGCTGTCGATGGTGCTGGGCAACAGCCTGTTGCGGCAGTTCGACTCCTCTCACGAGATTCGGGCCGGCGTGGCCGCGGCGTCGCAGGCACTCGGCCCCGGCGCGCTGGGTCCCGTCCAGGTCCTGGTGAGCTTCCCCGACTGGCCGCAGGGACAAGACGCCATCGGAGTCCGGGCGCAGAAGGTTGCCGCACTGCGCGAAAAAATGGCCCAGGCGCCCAACGTCGCCTCGTTGGGGCCGCCGCAATACGCCGACGACAACAAGAGCGCCCTGCTCAGCGCGGTCCTGTCGGTCGATCCCGAAGACCTCCGCGCGCGGCAGACCGTTGATTGGATGCGCAGCCAGTTGCCCAGGACCGCGGGCGACGCACAGGTCTCGGTCGGCGGCTCGACCGCGTTGATCAAGGACTTCGACGACCGGGTGTCGCAAACCCAACCTGTGGTGCTGGGCTTCATCGCGTTGATCGCGTTCCTCATGCTGTTGCTCTCGGTGCATTCGGTGCTGCTGGCGCTCAAGGGTGTACTGATGACGCTGCTGTCGGTGGCCGCCGCCTACGGCAGCCTCGTGATGGTCTTCCAATGGGGCTGGGCCGAGCAGCTCGGTTTCCCGCACCTGACGTCGATCGACAGCACCGTGCCGCCGCTGGTCCTGGCGATGACGTTCGGGCTGTCCATGGACTATGAGATCTTCTTGCTCGCCCGCATCCGCGAACGCTTCCTGCAGACCGGCCATACCCGCGACGCGGTGGCCTACGGAGTGAGCACCAGCGCCCGCACGATCACCAGCGCCGCGCTGATCATGATCGCGGTGTTCTGCGGATTCGCCTTCGCGGGCATGCCGTTGGTCGCCGAGATCGGTGTGGCCTGCGCCGTCGCGATCGCCGTCGACGCCACGGTGGTGCGCCTGGTGCTGGTGCCGGCGCTGATGGCGATGTTCTCGAAGTGGAACTGGTGGCTGCCCGGGTGGTTGGGCCGGGTCCTGCCCTCGGTCGACTTCGAGCGGCCGCTGCCCGATGTCGATCTGGGCGGCGTCGTGGTGATCCCCGAAGGCATCACCGCCGCGATTGCTCCCAGCGCCGATCTACGGGTGGTGATCAAGTCGGCGACCAAGCTCAAACAGCTTGCACCCGATGCCGTTTGCGTGGCGGACCCGCTGGCGTTCACCGGGTGCGAACGCAAGGAAGAGCCGCCATCGGCGGAGGCCGACACGGTGGCCCTGGCCACCGGTCCGGCCGGAAAGGTCAGCCTCGCGTACCGCACCGGCATCGCGCGGGCCATGTCCTGGACCGACCGCCCAATCCATCCGGTCACTTTGTGGCGCCGCCGCCTTTCGGTCGCACTGGACGCGTTGGAGAGCAAGGGCACCAAGAACGGTTTCCGCCGGAGCAGCCCGGTGGAGACCACCAACGTCCAACTGCCCACCGGTGACCGTCTGCTGATCCCGACGGGCGCCGAAACACTGCGGTTCAAGGGCTATCTGATCATGAGCCGTAACAGCAGCCGCGATTATGCCGATTTTGCTGACATGGTCGAGGCAATGGATCCGGAGACCGCCGCAGTGGTGCTGGCCGGCATGGATAGGTATTACTGTTGTCAGCCTCTCGGCTCGTCTTCGCGATCGCGGTGGATGGCCAGCCAGTTGGTTCGCCGTCTTGCGGATCCCGATCCGTCCGACCTCGTCGACGATTGGCCCGAACCCGACGCAAGGGCAGACTGGGAGGAGGTCAGGCGGCGTTGCCTGTCCGTGGCTGTGGCAATGCTGGAGGAGGCGAGGTGACGTTGGCTGCCGACCAGCGAAATCCTGCGCCCGCTGCCCCCGCCGTGCGGCGACCCGATTCCGATCAACCGGTGGAGTTCTGGTCAACTGCTGCGATCCATGCCGCTTTACAGGGTGGGGATATCGATACCTGGAAGCGCATCGCCGGCGCACTGAAGCGCGACCCCTATGGCCGCACCGCCCGTCAGGTGGAAGAGATCCTGCGCGGGTCTCGGCCGGTAGGCATCGCCAAAGCCATGTGGGAGGTGCTCGAGCGCGCCCGCACCCATCTCGAGGCCAACGAACGCGCCGAAGTGGCCCGCCACGTGAAGCTCCTCATGGAGAGATCCGGCTTGGCGCACCAGGAGTTCGCCTCGCGCATCGGCGTAGCCGCCGAGGATCTCGCCTCCTACCTGGACGGAAGCGTCAGCCCATCGGCGTCGCTGATGATCCGGATGCGCAGGTTGTCCGACCGGTTCGTCCGGGTGAAGAACGAGCGGTCGGCCAACGCCAACTAACGCTCAGCGGGAGTTGATCGGCACGATGTCCTGAACCAGCCAGTCGTCGCCGCGTTTGGTCAACGTGACCCGGACCGCCGGCGCGGCCTGACTGACGGGCTGGCCGGGCGCGTTCTGGGTGACGCGCATGATCACCGCGACGCTGGCCGCCGACGGCCCGATGGCCTCGACACCGGCAGCCAGCGTGGCAGCCTGTGCGGTAACTTTCCGCTGCAGTAGGTCGGCGCTGGTCTTGAGGTACTCCTCTTTGAACTTGCTTGCCTTGTCCGGCACCATCATCGACGAGGCGCGGTCGATGGAGGCCCCGGGCGCAGTCGGTGAGAATGACGCGACGGCCTCGGCCACTCCGGTGGCGACCTGAACCACTGCGACCGAGTCGCGCTTGAAGTCGTTGTCCTTGGTGGTCCAGTGCGTGTATCCGGTCAGCACCGCCGCGCATAGGGCGGCTGCTGCCAGGAACGCGACCGCCAACCGCAGCCCGGGGGCATCGTCGTCGGTGCCGACGGTGACCGCGTCGCGACGCAGCAGCCAGAAGTTGATTGCGACACCTTCGATGATCAGCAGCGCCAACGCGGCGGCCGCCGCCACCCACCAGCGTGGCCAGGCCAGCACCGCGCCGATGCCGAATAAAGCCATGAGCGCTGCCAGCGGCGCCAACACGTCGAACGCCGCCAGCCGCCAAGCGTTTCTCATCGGATCGACTCCAGCTTGGAGATCATCATCTTGTTGTCCACGTTGGACACGTCCAGGCGCAGGTTCCAGTGCACCACTTGTGGTTTGGCGCCGGCGTTTTCGCTGACCGACGTGGCGACCAGCATCACCGAGTCGGTCCGGGTGGCGAACGCCGGCAGCTTCGTCGTCACCACCGGTCGCGGGGAGCCGGGCACGGTGTCCAGGTCTCGGTGCATGGTGTCTATGGCCACCGCCTCGATCTGGCCGACGCTTTTGGCCTGCAGTTTCTCTACCACTTTTCGGTAGTCACCGATGGCGGCCTCGAAGTCGATGTTGAGCTGTCCGACCGTGCCGTCGTGCAGCCGCCGCAGGCTGGAGTCGATGTTGCCGACATTCATGTTGATCAGGATTGCCGTCCAGTCGGCCGCGGCCGCCATGACCCGGGACAGATACACGCGCTCGCCAGAGTCGTCGCGGTGCCCGAACCAGATCAGCGCGCCGAACACCAGCGCCGCGACCGACAGCAGGCCCAGGACGGTCGAGGCGATGCCGTAGGTGGAAAACACCCTGGATTGCGCTGCGGCGTCGTCAGCATCGTCGATGTCTTCGGCGTCTTGGGTGTCAGCGGGGTCTTCGGCGTCCTGGTCGGGCATGGCCCGATCGTTGCACCCGAAAAGAGATGGAAGGATGGCGGGGTGACAGTAGAGACCATTCGCTCGGGGATCGACCTCAGCTATGTCGACGCAGGCGCCCGACCCCAGGACGACCTATTCGGTCACGTCAACGGCCGCTGGTTGACCGAATACGACATCCCGGCCGACCGCGCGACCGACGGGGCGTTCCGCACCCTGTTCGACCGGGCCGAGGAGCAGGTTCGCGACCTGATCATGCACGCCAGCCAGAGTCAGGCCGCACCGGGCACCGACGAGCAGCGCATCGGCGACCTGTACGCCAGCTTCCTGGACGAGGACACCGTGGAACGGCGCGGACTGCAACCGCTGCTCGACGAACTGACCGTCATCGACGGCGCCGCCGACCGCAGTGCGCTGGCGGTGGCCGTCGGAGCCCTGCAACGCACCGGTGTGGGCGGTGGTGTCGGATTCTACGTCGACACCGATTCCAAAGACTCCAGCCGTTACCTGGTGCACTTTTCGCAGTCGGGCATCGGCTTGCCCGATGAGTCCTACTTCCGCGACGAGCAGCATGCCGCCGTGCTCGCCGCCTACCCGGGCCACATCGCCACGATGTTCGCCCTGGCCTTCGGGGGCAACGCGGACGACCACGCCGACACCGCGTCCCGAATCGTGGCGCTGGAGCGCAAACTGGCGGCCGCCCACTGGGACGTGGTCAAGCGTCGTGACGCCGAGCTCACCTATAACCTGCGTACCTTCGCCGAGCTGGAGAACACGTCGGGCTTCGATTGGTCAGGCTGGGTCACCGGCCTGGGTACCACGCCCGAAGCTGTCGCGGAACTGGTTGTCCGGCAGCCGGATTACCTCACCGCCTTCGCCGATCTGTGGAGCAGCGAAGACCTTGAGGACTGGAAGAGTTGGGCCCGTTGGCGATTGATCCGCGCCCGTTCGCCCTGGCTGACCAGCGAGATGGTCGAAGCGGACTTCGACTTCTACGGCCGATTGCTCACCGGCACCGAGCGAATCCGAGACCGCTGGAAGCGGGCGGTCGCACTGGTGGAGACCCTGATGGGCGACGCCGTCGGAAAGCTCTATGTGGCAAAGCATTTCCCGTCGGGCGCCAAAGACCGCATTGATGCCCTGGTGGCCAACCTGCGGGAGGCGTACCGGATCAGCATCAGCGACTTGGACTGGATGACACCGCAGACCCGCGAGCGCGCGCTGACCAAGCTCGACAAGTTCACCCCCAAGGTCGGCTATCCCGTCACCTGGCGCGACTACTCCGCCCTGGTCATCGACCGCGGTGACCTGTACGGCAACTTCCAGCGCGGCTACGCCGTCAACCACGACCGGGAGCTGGCCAAGCTCGGCGGGCCTGTCGACCGTGACGAGTGGTTCATGACGCCGCAGACCGTCAACGCCTACTACAACCCGGGGATGAACGAAATTGTTTTCCCCGCAGCGATTTTGCAGCCACCATTCTTCGACGCCCAAGCCGACGACGCCGCAAACTATGGCGGTATCGGTGCGGTGATCGGACACGAGATCGGACACGGCTTCGACGACCAGGGCGCCAAGTACGACGGGGACGGCAACCTGGTGGACTGGTGGACTGACGACGACCGCGCCGAATTCGCCACCCGCACAAAGGCGTTGATTGAGCAGTACGAGGCGTACACGCCACGGGCTTTGGACAACGGCCACCATGTGAACGGCGCCTTCACGGTCGGGGAGAACATCGGCGACCTGGGCGGCCTGTCGATCGCACTGCTGGCATACGAGCTGTCACGCAACGGCGAGCCCGCGCCGGTGATCGACGGTCTGACGGGCGTGCAGCGGGTATTCTTCGGCTGGGCGCAGGTGTGGCGGACGAAATCCCGCGACGCCGAAGCGATTCGGCGGCTCGCGGTGGACCCACACTCGCCGCCGGAGTTCCGCTGCAACGGCGTCATCCGCAATGTGGACGCGTTCTACGAGGCCTTCGAGGTGTCGACGCAGGACGCACTGTTCCTGGACCCGCAGCACCGGGTAAGGATCTGGAACTAGCAGTCACCCTCCCTGCGCGAGCAGGGGTGACCCTTTCGGCGTGAGTTGGGGGCACTCCCCGGCGGGACGCTGGATAACTGTGGTGCTGGCGCTCGCGGTTCCCGCGTTAAGCGCCGCTATCGGAGTGGCCTCGCGCGCTGATCAGAAGTTCCAGCAGGGATCGCTTGAGTGCGGCTAGCTTCCTGTCGCCAATGTCGCGGGCGACGGCTCGCTCAACGTCGCTGGCTAGCAGAACAGCGCGATCGAGGGTCTTGACTCCTTTGGCGGTCAGCGCGAGTTTATGGCTTCGTCGGTCTTCGGCGGCCACCGAGCGCTTGATGAGGCCCGCACGGGTCAACTCATCCACCAGCTGACTCATGGTGGTCCGGTCGACTGCCAAACGCCGACTCAGTGCGATTTGGCTGGCGCCAGGCTCGTCGTTCACGGCCAGCAACAGCCCGAAACTTCGCGGTGACATGCCGAGCGGCTGCAGAACCCGCGCGGTGTGGTGGTGAACGAGGCCACCAAGTTGGTTGAGCAAGAATCCCAGCGCCGTTTCCGGTGAATCAAGCTGCATATTGTGCGTTGCCATCGATGCTCAGTATGGCCTGCCGCTGACCCGATCCGGCTGCGCCTACATTCATTCGGAGGACTGCATCGCCTTCGCCAGCGCTTCTACATCAATCTCACCCATGTACTCCCGGTAGGCCGACAGCTTGCCTTCGCGAACGTCGAAGGAGGCAGCGATCCGATTGTGGTAAGGCTGACCCAGAAGTGTTCCATGATCGGCGAATTCGAAGACCACCGTGTTGCCGGCCGTGGTCACCCGCTCGGGCGGCTGGTAGACGAAGTCGGGGTGCTGCGCTTGGATGAGGCGGTAGCATTCGCGGGCGCGGTCCCGTCCGACATTGCGCCCGCGAAACTCCCCGAGGGGCATAGAGAATTCGTAGTCGTCGGTGACCAGCTCAAGATATTCTTCGATCGATCCGCCGCGGTGGATTTCGGCCATTCGCCGCAGTCCTTCGCGCGCTATCTCGACCGGGTCGGGATCGGCGTTCCATGCGCTCAGTTCGGCGTAGAGGCCGCCAACCTGCTCGCCCTCGGGCGTAGTCCAGTCACCCATCAACTCCGAGGCGAGGCTGACCCAATTGGTCAGGACGGCGCCGGCCTGAGTCAGGCGCATCATCGCCGCTGTCTGGACCAGCTCGGATTCGGTGCCTGAGCAGTCGCCCACGACATAGACCTCATATCCGGCCGCCAGTAAATCCAGGCTGGTGTGCAAGGTGCAGAGATCCAGGCTGATACCGCCGATAACCACACGGTTGCGCCCGCTGGCGGCCAGCGCGTCTTTGAATCCGCCCGACCGCATCGCCGATGGCGTGTGGCGCTCGAACCGAGGCGCGTCAGGGACGTTTCTTTCAATCGCGTCGTAAAACTGGCCGCGAAAGCCCCCCTCGTCACCGAGGACGAACACCGGCGTTCGCGGGGGGTAAATTCCCGCCATCCCGGT
>JALHRH010000108.1 GCA_022841565.1 Mycobacterium sp.
GTGGAATCTGCGACTTCGATCGGGCCATCCGGCGCCGCCGTGGCTCGATTGCCACGATGCCGACCAACCGGCCACCAGAACGCAGGCACCGGTGCCCCATGGCCCGGGAAATTCGCTGACGGCGCCGAGGTTAAGCCGAGGTTAGGCCAAGGTTAGGCCGAGGCTAGGAAGATGCGCGGAATCGCCGAAAGCTGCCACGCCGGCGCCGCCGGCGCCGCCGCTGCCGTCGCTGCAGTACAACCAGCCCCCACTGCCGCCGGCACCCCCATTCGCACTGGCATCGCCGGCGCCGCCGGCCCCCCATGCCGATCAGCCCGGCCGCGCCGCCGGCACTGCCAGCCAACCCGGCAGTGGTCTGACAGAAGCCATTGCCGCCGTTGCCGTACAGCAACCCGCCGGCTCCGCCGTTCGGGCTGGCCGCTGTACCATCGGCGCCGTTGCCGATCAGCGGATGGCCGAGCAGTGTCTGGGTCGGCGCGTTGATCGCGTCCAACACGGTCTGCTGTACGTTGTTGGCCTCGGCGAGCGCATAGGAGTTGCCGCCGGCCCTCAGTGCTTGGGCGAACTGTTGATGGAATTCGGCCGCTTGTGTGCTGACGGTCTGAAACGACATCGCTTGCTGGCCGAAGACTGCGGCGATCGCCGTCGAGATCGTCGCGGCCGCGGCTTGCAAACGGATTGTCGGGGCAAATGCTGCCGCGCTAGGCGCCGTTATCGCCGATCTGAGGGCTGCCAAGTCGGTGCCGGCCGAGACAATGCTTTCCGGATCGGTAAACACAAACGACATGGCAATTCCTCCTCTTGAACTGCCGCGCAGCCTCACGCTGATTCGACGGGGATTGGGGCATTCTGTCGATTTCCGGCGACATCCGGGTTACGAAGCGGCGCCGGTTAATTCACGCCAGCGTCAGATAATTGGTGGGCGAGTTGATGAGCAAACACCACTACCTGGGCAGGACTCGCCAACGCAAAAAGTGCCGCGGTGGCTCGATCGCCATCATCGTTGTGCCGCACTAGAATTGGGACGCCATCAGCACGCACCGCGTCGAACGCGTCCTCGTCGGTGATGTCGTCGCCGAGATAGATCGGCATCAGCGGCCCCGCTTGCGAACCAAGATGGTCCATCACCCAGCGCAGGGTCTTGCCCTTGTCCCAGTCCAGATCCGGGCGCAGCTCGATCACTTCGCGACCCGTGGTCACCCGCAACGCGTCGCGCGCTCCGGCGTTACGCACTGCCGCGGCCACCTCGCCGACCCGGTCGCGCGCGGCGTTACGGTAGTGCACCGCCACGCCAAAGCGCTTGTGCTCCACCACAACACCGGGTATCGGCCCGAGCTGCTCGCGTAGTTGCGCCGCGGCCCGCTGCAGCACCGGTATGGCCGCCGCGGCCCCTTCGTTCTGGTGGTGGGTGCCGTCGGGTCCGGTCAGCTCGAACCCGTGACTGCCGGCATACCAGATGCCGGGCAGGCCCACGCGTTTGGACACGTCGGCCAGGTCACGGCCGCTGAGTATGGCAACCGGGCACTGCTTGGCCAGTTGCTGCAGCGCCTCGGAGGCCCCTGTCGCGGGACGGGCCGCGTCGGGGTCGTTCACGATGTCCGACAGGGTGCCGTCGAAATCGAAGAACACTGCTGGCGTGCCGCCGGCCAGATCGACCGCGTCCAGCGCATCGGGTAGCTCTGACATGCGCTTGTCGCCGGTGCGAACACCAATCTCGTTCGGGTCGGTCAGCACGGCGTCGGCGCCGCGCACCGGCTGGCGGGTGACCCCGATCACCAAGGCGAATCCTGCGTCCCGGGCGGCGGTGACGCCGGCCGTCTCCGACGCAACGACGACGCACCGCCCCGGGCGGGCCTCGAGCCCTTGGGCCGCGGCGATCAGCGCATCACGGTCGGGCGTGCATACCCCGGTCCTGACACCGACCTCGTGCAGGCGTTCGAGCAGCGGCTGCGGAGACGGCAATGCCGAGTCGAACAGCACTGCATCGTGATGGCGTGGGTCTATGGTGACCGACCCCAACTTTGGCATGACCCACCTTCTCACGGTGGTCAATTCGGGTGATCGTCAGTGGCGCACTCGCACGGTCGACGAGGACGGCCGCCACCGCGCCGCGCCGTTGGCCGGCGCGCGGTTCGAGCGCTTGCGTCGGCGGTCGAACAACACGACCGAGTCCTGGCCCAGCGCCACCAGCCGCCTCACCCCCCGCTCGATCCCGGCGGCCAGCAAGTCGATGTCGAGTGCGGCGTCGGTGGTAATCCCGAAAACCAGTTCGTCGCCGTAACTCAGGACGGCAATTCCGGTGCCCGCGGCGCTGGGCGAGATGGGCAGCATCCGGTCGATCTGTTGACCCATCAGACGCAGCCGAAACCGTGGTCCGGGCGGCGTGGTGGCCAGCGTCACCACGTGCTGTGGCGGCCGAACGATCGATTGGATTGCTTTGGCGCACAGAGTAAAACGGGCAGGTACCGCGAATCGCGGATAGCTATGGCTCGACGGCGCGCGCACGGCGCGCAGCTGCGCAACCGGGTCCTGGTGCTGCACGGGAAGGTATGGCAACGCCGACCCCAGGACGTGCACCGTATCTGCCCGCGGCGGTTCGCCTCGTTGCAGTATGACCGTGCGGAAGCCCTCGGTGATCGCCGCGAGTGCGATGTCATCGGCGGTTACGCCCAACTTGGCGGCGATGTGGTCGACGGTGACGCGGGGGGCGATCACCGTCCGGTAGCGCCGCATAGTGGACGGCGGGCCACCGGCCGGCCAGAGTCGCAGGGCGCTGGTGACGGCGCGTGCCGAGGCCTGCCATACGATGTCGGACCAGCTCGGCGTGTTGGCGCGGGACGGTGAAAGATGCTCGGGGGCATCGCTGTTGGCGAAGCTGTCGCCGGCGTCGTCATCGCAGAGCCGGGCGAGCAGTTGGGCGGCAGAAAGGCCCTCGGCCACGCCCTGGCCGAGCGTGATCAGGATCGCCCAGCGGTGGTTTTGCAAGCCCTCGATGATCCGGCATGCCCACGGCGGGCGATCGGGGTCCAGCGGTCGCTCCGGGGCGAACGCGATGGCACGAAACAGTTCGCTTTCGTCACCGGGCAGCGGGAGCGAAGCCCGATGCACCTGCGCAAATGTGTCATTTGCTGGCGGAAAGTTTTGTGCTAGAACATGTTTGATTCGACCCTGATCGGGGATGGGGCCAGCGAAGATGGCGACCGCCCCCGTGGCCATGCTCGCGTGTTTCGCCGAGCCCGGTGCGGGGGAGTTTCCCGTATGCGGTGTCGTCAGTCGTGTCATGCCAAGGCCCCCGCCGTTGTTTGATTGATCTGTATAAGTATCCGGGTGGTGCTCGCATATCGATAGGCCTGCCAGGTTAAGAATCTGCTTTTCAGTTGAAGGTGCGTTGAACTGCGCCGATGGGCTGGCGGCCGACGACGTTCGCAAAGTGTTTCCGTTCTGTTGCCAAGCCGTTCGGGAAGCCGTCTCTGTGGGAGGCGGCCATGCCGACAGTGTATCGAACAAATGTTCGATACACTGTCGGCATGGGTTGGTACCACGGGCCGCCGAGTTGGGCCGAAATGGAACGTGTACTGGACGGCAAGCCGCGTCATGCCGGGGATCCTGTTCCGTTCGGCCCGGCCGAGGATGGTCCGCTCTCGCTCAAGCGTGGTGCCTATACCGCAAAGCCGGACGGGCGGCGGGTGCGTTCGTCGGTCGCCTACGCCGAGCTTCATGCGCATTCGGCGTACAGCTTCCTCGACGGCGCCAGCACGCCGGAGGAACTGGTCGAGGAGGCCGCCCGGCTGGGTCTGCGCGCCCTCGCGCTGACCGACCACGACGGCCTCTACGGGGCGGTGCGGTTCGCCGAAGCGGCCACCGAGCTCGGCGTGCGCACCGTGTTCGGCGCCGAGCTGTCGTTGTCGTCGGTTCCCCGTACCGAGCAGCCGGATCCACCCGGTCCCCATCTGTTGGTGCTGGCGCGTGGTCCGGAAGGGTACCGACGGCTGTCCCGGCAGCTGGCCGCCGCGCACCTGGCCGGTGGCGAGAAGGGCAAGCTGCGCTATGACGTCGACACCTTGACCGAGGCCGCCGGCGGGCACTGGCACATTCTCACCGGATGTCGCAAAGGCGCTGTGCGTCAAGCGCTTTCCGCAGGAGGCCCGGACGCGGCGAAACGGGCGCTGGCCGATCTGGTGGACCGGTTCACCGCCGGCCGGGTCAGCATCGAGCTGACCCAGCACGGTCAACCCCTCGACGATGAACGCAACGCGGTGCTGGCCGGGCTGGCACCGCATTTCGGGGTCGGAGTCGTCGCCACCACCGGGGCCCATTTCGCAGGGCCGTCGCGACGCCGGCTCGCCATGGCGATGGGCGCGATCCGGGCCCGGCAGTCGCTGGACGCCGCGGCCGGGTGGCTGGCCCCACTGGGCGGCTCGCATCTGCGCTCCGGTGAGGAGATGGCGCGGTTGTTTGCGCAGCGGCCCCAGGTGGTGACCGCCGCCGCCGAACTCGGCGAGCAGTGCGCGTTCGGTCTGGCGCTGATCGCCCCGCAGCTGCCGCCGTTCGACGTACCCGAGGGGCACACCGAGGACAGCTGGCTGCGCACGTTGACCATGGCGGGTGCCGCCGATCGCTACGGGTCGGCCGAGCGATCGCCGAAAGCGTACGCCCAGATCGAACATGAGCTGAAAGTGATTGCCCAGTTACGATTTCCGGGCTACTTCCTGGTGGTTCACGACATCACCGGGTTCTGCCGGCGCAACGACATTCTGTGCCAGGGCAGGGGATCGGCGGCCAACTCCGCGGTCTGTTACGCCCTGGGGGTGACGGCGGTCGATCCGGTGGCCAACGATTTGCTGTTCGAGCGGTTCCTGTCACCCGCCCGTGATGGGCCACCGGACATCGACATCGACATCGAGTCGGATCAGCGGGAAAAGGTCATCCAGTACGTCTACGACAAATACGGCCGCGACTATGCCGCCCAGGTGGCCAACGTCATCACCTACCGGGCGCGCAGCGCGGTGCGCGACATGGCACGTGCCCTGGGGTTCTCCCAAGGGCAGCAGGACGCGTGGAGCAAACAGATCAGCCACTGGACGGGGCAGCCCGCCGATATCGAGGGCATCCCGGAGCAGGTTGTCGAGTTGGCCGAGCAGATCCGCAACCTGCCGCGGCACATGGGCATTCACTCCGGCGGCATGGTGATCTGCGACCGGCCGATCGCCGACGTGTGCCCGGTGGAGTGGGCGCGCATGGAGAACCGCAGCGTCCTGCAGTGGGACAAAGACGACTGCGCGGCAATCGGTTTGGTGAAGTTCGATCTGCTGGGGCTGGGCATGCTCTCGGCGCTGCACTACGCCCGGGACCTGGTTGCCGAGCACAAGGGCATCGAGGTGGATTTCGCCAGGCTCGATCTCTCCGAGCCAGCGGTGTACGAGATGTTGTCCCGGGCCGATTCGGTGGGCGTGTTCCAGGTGGAGTCGCGAGCCCAGATGGCCACCCTGCCGCGGCTGCGCCCCCGGATTTTCTACGACCTGGTGGTGGAGGTCGCGCTGATCCGTCCCGGACCCATCCAGGGCGGCTCGGTGCACCCCTACATCCGGCGACGCAACGGCCTGGACCCGGTGGTCTACGACCACCCCTCCATGGCGCCGGCCCTGCGGAAAACGCTGGGCGTGCCGCTGTTTCAGGAGCAGTTGATGCAACTGGCGGTCGACTGCGCCGGCTTCTCCGCCGCGGAGGCCGACCAGCTGCGGCGTGCCATGGGGTCCAAGCGTTCGACCGAACGCATGCAACGACTACGCGGCCGGTTCTACGACGGCATGCGCACCTTGCACGGCGCCTCCGATGACGTGATCGACCGGATCTACGAAAAGCTGCAGGCGTTCGCCAATTTCGGGTTCCCGGAAAGCCACGCGCTGTCCTTCGCGTCGCTGGTGTTCTACTCGTCGTGGTTCAAGCTGCACCACCCCGCGGCGTTCTGTGCGGCGCTGCTGCGCGCCCAGCCGATGGGTTTCTATTCACCCCAGTCGCTGGTGGCCGACGCGCGCCGGCACGGGGTGCCGGTGCACGGTCCGGACGTCAACGCCAGCCTGGCGCACGCCACCCTCGAGAATGATGGAACGGAGGTTCGTCTCGGGCTGGGTGCCGTCCGCCATATCGGCGACGACCTTGCCGAGAAGCTGGCCGAAGAGCGAAAAGGCAACGGCCCGTTCACCTCTTTGCTGAACCTGACGTCGCGACTGCAACTCACCGTGCCGCAGACCGAAGCGCTGGCGACGGCCGGAGCGCTGGGCTGCTTCGGCATGTCCCGACGGCAGGCGCTATGGGCGGCCGGGGCCGCAGCCACCCAACGACCGGACCGGTTGCCCGGAGTGGGTTCGTCATCACACATCCCGGAGTTGCCGGGGATGAGCGAGCTGGAGCTGGCCGCCGCGGACGTGTGGGCCACCGGTGTCTCCCCGGACAGTTATCCGACCCAGTTCCTGCGGGCCGACCTGGACGCGATGGGGGTGGTGCCTGCGGCCGCGCTCGGATCGGTGCCCGACGGGGACCGGGTGCTGATCGCCGGGGCGGTGACGCATCGGCAGCGGCCAGCGACCGCCCAGGGGGTGACGTTCGTCAACCTGGAGGACGAGACCGGGATGGTCAACGTGCTCTGCACGCCGGGCGTGTGGGCGCGACACCGCAAGCTTGCGCACACGGCACCGGCCCTGCTGATCCGCGGCCAGGTGCAAAACGCCAGCGGCGCAATCACCGTCGTCGCCGAACGGTTGGGCCGCATCAGCTTGGCCGTCGGCTCGAAGTCCCGGGACTTCCGTTAGCCCGTGGGTGTGGTCCACACCTTCGTCGGGGTGACCCGCAGCCGGGTGCTGTAGGAGGACATCGCGTCGGTGAGGCCGAACCGCGCGGCGTCGTCGCGGTATTTCGCCCAGTACGGCGCGTCGTCACGGCAGTCGACGTCGGTGGCATCCACTACCGCCGAACCACCGACGACGATGATGCCACCGCCGTTGCCATCGGAATCCAGGTTCAGGCTGACCTGCGGATGTGCCTTGATATGGGCGACCTTGGCGGCGCTGGGCATCGTGTAGACCAGCAGATCGGTGCCGTCAAAGTAGAACCAGATCAGCCGCGGCACCGGCTGCCCCGATTTGGCGACGGTGGTCAGCCAGCCGTAGTGGTCGGATTCGAGCCTGCTGGAAACCTCTTGCGACAGTTCGATACTCATAACCCAACGGTAGCCTCCACACATGACCCTCAACCTGACCGTCGATGAAGTCCTGCGCACCACCCGATCGGTTCGCAAACGCCTCGACTTCGACAAGCCGGTGCCCCGCGACGTACTGATGGAATGTCTCGACCTGGCACTGCAAGCGCCCACCGGATCCAATTCCCAAGGCTGGCAGTGGGTGTTTGTCGAAGACCCTGAGAAGAAGAAGGCGATCGGCGACGTCTACCTGTCCAACGCCAGCGGCTACCTGCGCTCACCCGCACCCGAGTACAGCGACACCCGCGGCGAACGGATGGCGAAGGTCCGCGAATCGGCGACCTATCTCGCCGAGCACATGCATGAAGCGCCCGTCCTGATGATCCCGTGCATCAGCGGCCGGGAAGACAGCTCGCCAATCGGCGGGGTCTCGTTCTGGGCCTCGCTGTTCCCGGCGGTGTGGAGCTTCTGCCTGGCGTTGCGCTCGCGCGGGTTGGGTTCCTGTTGGACGACGCTGCACCTGCTTGCCGACGGCGAACGCACGGTGGCCGACATTCTGGGCATCCCGTACGACGAGTACAGCCAGGGTGGTCTCTTCCCGATCGCCTACACCAAGGGCATCGACTTCCGGCCGGCCAAACGGCTGCCGGCGGAAAGCGTGACCCACTGGAACAGCTGGTAGCCGCCCACCGCGTTGTCCCCCGATTGTCCCCCAATCGGAGGACACCGAATTCATCCCGGTTTCTCCCCTATTGGGGGACACCGCCGTCGGCCCGCATCGGGCAATCTCGGTGACAACGAAGTCGTCACCGCTTGGTCCGAAAGGAACACCGTGAGCAGCGAGATTCTCTTACACGAGATCGAAGCCGTTCGCACCCCGTTGTCTTTCGGCGCCAACGACTACGGCTAATAGCTGCGCCGACATGACGGCGCCCCAAGCTGTGGCACGTTTCCTCCTGCCCCCCAACGTGCCCTGTGGAAAGCAGGCTCGTGCCTACGCACGAGCCTGCTTCTGCATCTGAGCCCTAGACGTCACCGCGTTACATCGAGCCGCCGTAGCCTTGTTGGCGCCACGCCTCGTAGACGGCCACGGCAGCAGCGTTGGACAGGTTCAGTGAGCGACGCCCGGCCAGCATCGGGATCCGCACCTGCGCGGTGATGTGCGGGTCGGCCAGCGTCGTCGCATCCAGCCCGGTCGGTTCGGGCCCGAACATCAGCACATCACCGGGTAGGTAGGCGATGTCGGCGAACCGCGAGGTGGCCTGCGCGGTGAACGCGAACACCCGCGCTGGCCCCAACCCCTGCCACGCCTGCTGCAGCGAGCCATGCACGGTCACCGACGCCAGGTCGTGATAGTCGAGCCCGGCCCGACGCAGTTTGGGTTCGGACAGGTCGAAGCCCAGCGGTTCCACCAGGTGCAGCTCGCAGCCGGTAGCGGCGGCCGTCCGAATGGCGTTTCCGGTGTTCGGCGCTATGCGCGGGGAATAGAACAGCAGCCGGAACATCGGTCGATCATGGCAAAGCGCCACGCGGCTTGCGTCGTTCTGGGCGAAGAACGGATTTCTGCTCGACTGCGGCTGGACTATCGCTTCGTGCGCCTGGCAATGGGATCGGCGGCGCGGGCCGGCGTCCAGGCACCGATTGTAGCCATCCTTATCTACTCAGTAACAATTATGGAGACCTCGGCTGCAGGCTGTCATACTCGTCGGATTGCCAGGTATGACGTTCGCGGCCATCTGCCGGGACGGGCGAATAAGCAGCAGGAAGTCTCATGAGCCTCTCGTTTCACGCGATGCCACCAGCAGGTGCGGCCGGCCCGGCCGCCGCCACGTGACCATGTTCGCCCGCCCGGCCGACTCGGTCGCGGCGGTTCCGCCCAGTGCTCCACCGCCCACTGGGCCATCCAAGCCTTCCGGGCCGGCCAAGCCGGCCAAGCCGGCCAAGCCGCAGCAGCGCCCGCCGAGGTGGTCGCTGCGCAATTGGCCGGTGCGCTGGAAGGTCTTCGCGATCGCGCTGGTGCCGCTGCTGTTGGCGGCGACGTTCGGCGCGCTGCGTGTGGAAAGCGCGATGGCCAGCTCCGGCAGTCTGCGCCTGGCGGCGGCCCGGGCCAACGTGATACCGGCCATCACCAAATACATGTCGGCGCTCGACGTCGCGCTGCTGGCCGGTTCCGCCGGACGCGACGTCGAGGGGGCGAAGAAGAACTTCTCGGCCCGCAAATACGAGTTGCAGACGCGGCTGGCCGACACCGACGTGATCCCCGACGTCCGGTCAGGAGTCAACACGCTGCTCAACGCCGGGCAGTCGCTGCTGGACAGGGTGCTGGACGACAGCATCGGTCTGCGCGACCGGATCGCCAGCTACGGACCGCTGCTGTTGACCGCCGAGGACGCGATCGACGCATCGGTGCACGTCGACAGCGAACAGATCCGCTCGCAGGTGAAGGGGCTGAGCCGGGCCGTCGCGGCGCGCGGACAGATGACCATGCAGGAGATCCTGGTGACCCGCGGCGCCGACCTGCCCGAGCCCCAGCTGCGCACCGCGATGATCACGCTGGCCGGCACCGAGCCGTCGACCCTGTTCGGGATGAGTCGGGTGCTCGGCGGGGGCTCGCCAGAGGCCAAAGATCTGCAACAGCAGTTGGTGGCCCGGGTGGCGATCATGTCCGACCCGGACAGTGTGCTGGTGGACAACGCCGATCTGCTGCGCTCGATACGCACCACCGGGGGCATCGCCGAACACATCATCAACGACGCCACGGGATCGGTGACCAATTGGGTGCAGCGCCAGGCGACGGCGAAACGTGACGCAGCTGTGCGCGACGCGGTGCTGGTGTCGGTCGCCATCGGGCTGGCCCTGGTGGTCATGATTCTGGTGGCACGTGCCCTGATCAAGCCGCTGCGGGTGCTGCGGGATGGTGCTCTGAAGGTCGCCCACACCGACCTGGAGGGGGAGATCGAGCGGGTCCGGGGCGGCGCCGAGCCGATTCCGCAACCGCTGGCGGTATACACCACCGAGGAGATAGGTCAGGTCGCCCACGCCGTCGACGAACTGCACACCCAGGCCCTGCTGCTGGCCGGCGACGAGGCTCGGCTGCGGCTGTTGGTCAACGACATGTTTGAGACCATGTCGCGGCGCAGCCGCTCGCTGGTCGACCAGCAGCTGTCGCTCATCGACCGGCTGGAGCGCAACGAAGAAGATCCCGAGCGCCTGGACAACCTCTTCCGGCTGGATCACCTGGCGGCCCGGCTCCGTCGCAACAGCGCCAACCTGCTGGTCCTGGCCGGCGCACAGATCGGCCGTGATCAGCGCGAACCAGTTCCATTGGCGACGGTGATCAATGCCGCGGTGTCCGAGGTTGAGGACTACCGCCGGGTCGAGATCGGCTCGGTGGCTGACTGCACGGTGCTCGGCGGAGCGGCCGGTGGCATCATCCACCTGCTCGCGGAACTGATCGACAACGCGCTGCGCTACTCGCCGCCGACCGCCCCGGTCAAGGTGTCAGCCGTGCGGGGCAGCGAGGGCGGCGCCCTGCTTCGCATCGCCGACGCCGGCCTGGGCATGACCGAAACCGACCGGCGGATGGCCAACATGCGCCTGCAGGCCGGGGGCGAGGTCACCCCGGAGAACGCGCGACACATGGGCCTGTTCGTGGTGGGGCGGCTAGCCGCCCGGCACGGTTTGCGGGTCGGATTGCGCGGGCCGGCGGCCGGCGAAGCCGGCACCGGTACGACGGCGGAGGTCTATCTGCCGCTGGCGGTGCTGGTCGAGGATCGACGGCAAACGCCAGCTCCTGCGCCGCAGCGTCAGTTCTTCGCGGTGCGGGCGCCCGAGACCGAGCCGGTCGGGGCGTCGCTGCACCAGGGCGTCGCCGGCAGCGGAACATCGGTGACATCCCTGCCGCGCCGCAGCCCCGGGTCCAGCGGTATCACCGAGGCTCCCGGGGACGTTCCCGCCAAGGGTGAGCAGCCACCCCTCAAGCGTCCGCTGCCCACGCCCTGGTGGGAGAAGGGAGCTGCCCAACCCCCGGCATCGGCACCGTCACCGCAAGCCTCGGAGGCCGCCACGGCGTCGGACACCTCGGCCTTCTTCGCCCGGCGCCCGGCCCCTGCAACGCCGACCCCCAAACCCGAGCCGCCCAATCTCACCCCATCGGATCCCCAGGACGACGACGTGATCTACCAGCGCATGTTGTCCGAGATCATGGACGACCCCCACGAACTGGTCCGCAGCCCCGACCTGGACTGGCATACGGTGTGGGACCGCGGCTGGTCGGCGGCCGCCGATGCCGAGAACCGGCCCGTGGAGTCCCGCACCGAGCACGGCCTGCCAATGCGCACCCCCGGAGCGCGGTTGGTGCCCGGCGCGGCGGACTCAGACGAGCCAGCGCCCGGCGGTCTTCATCCCCGCGACCCCAACGCCGTTCGTACCTCCATCGGCAGCCATTTCAGCGGCGTGCGCTCTGCCCGGTCACATGCCCGCCACGCCAGTCAGGAAGCCGAGCAATGACGGTCCATTCGTCGTACAGCCCACTGGACTGGCTGGTGTCGAAGTTCGTGCGCGAGGTGCCCGGCGTGGCGCACGCGTTGCTGGTGTCGGTCGACGGGTTGCCGGTGGCAGCCAGTGAACACCTGCCGCGCGAACGCGCCGACCAACTGGCCGCGGTGGCGTCCGGGCTGGCCAGCCTGGCCACCGGCGCCGCTGCGCTGTTCGAGGGCGGGCAGGTGCTGCAGTCGGTGGTCGAGATGCAGAACGGGTTCCTGTTGCTGATGCGGGTCGGCGACGGCTCGCACCTGGCCACGCTTGCCACGTCGTCGTGCGATATCGGTCAGATCGGGTATGAGATGGCCATCCTTGTCGAACAGGTGGGCAACGTGGTGCAGTCCGCCCGTCGTGCTGAGTCCGGACCGCAATGGACCAACGCGAGCCATCGGTAGCGCCCCCCGGGCCGAGCCTGGTCCGCCCGTACACGTTGACGGCCGGGCGGACCGGCACCGACGTCGACCTGCCGTTGGAAGCACCGGTGCAGACCGTGGCGCCGCAGTCCGTGCATCAGTGGCCGCCCGATGACGCTCGCGGCAAGATCGTGCAGTTGTGTACGGGCAGCCCGTCGGTCGCGGAAATCTCGGCCCGGCTGGATTTGCCGGTGGGTGTTGCGCGCGTCTTGGTCGGCGATCTGGTGACGGCCGGTTACCTTCGGGTGCACAGGACCTTGACCGACCGTTCGACCCGCGATGAGCGGCACGAGCTCATAGGAAGGACCCTGCGTGGCCTCAGGGCACTGTGAAGGGCACTCTGAAGCGCACCCTTATGCGCGCTCGGATGCGCGTGACACCGCGTCGACGAAGATCGTCATCGCGGGTGGCTTCGGAGCCGGCAAGACAACTTTCGTGGGCGCGGTCTCGGAGATCATGCCGTTGCGAACCGAAGCGATGGTCACCGACGCTTCGGCGGGTGTCGACATGATCGAGGCCACCCCGGACAAGCGCACCACCACCGTCGCAATGGATTTCGGTCGCATCACCTTGGCCGAGGACCTGGTGCTTTACCTGTTCGGCACCCCGGGCCAGCGCCGGTTCTGGTTCATGTGGGACGACCTGGTGCGCGGCGCGATCGGGGCGATCGTGCTGGTCGATGTCCGGCGGCTGCAGGACAGCTTCGCGGCCGTGGACTTCTTCGAACACCGCCGGCTGCCGTTCCTGGTCGCGGTCAACGAGTTCGAGGGCGCGCCCCGCTATCCGGTGGGCGAGGTGCGCAAGGCGCTGACCTTGCCCGACCACATTCCCGTAATCAGCGTCGATGCCCGCAACCGCCGCTCGGCCCGCGATGCGCTGATCGCGGTAAGTGAATACGCGCTGGCCAGTGTGGCGAGCAGCTAACCGCCTTGGACTGGGCTGACCGCGAATTCACCGGCGAGGACTTTCGCGATGAGGATTTCAGCCGGCTGCACACGCAGCGCGTCGTCTTCACCGAGTGTGATTTCAGCGGCGTCAACCTGGCCGAATCCCGGCACCGCGGATCGGCGTTCCGCAATTGCGTCTTCACCCGAACCACCTTGTGGCACAGCGACTTTGCCCAGTGCAGCATGCTGGGCTCGGTGTTCGTGCAGTGCCGGCTGCGGCCGGTGACGTTCGACGAGGTGGACTTCACCCTGGCGGTGCTTGGCGGCAACGACCTGCGCGGGGTCGACCTGAGCGGGTGCCGGCTGCGCGAGACCAGCCTGGTGGAGACCGATCTGCGCAAATGCCTGCTGCGCGGTGCCGATCTGCGCGGCGCCCGCACCACCGGCACCCGGCTGGACGGTGCCGACCTGCGCGGCGCGAGCGTCGACCCGTCGTTGTGGACGACGGCCTCGTTGCCGGGGGCGCGCATCGACGTCCCGCAGGCGCTGGCATTCGCACTGGCGCACGGTTTGCGCCTGGACGGAGGTCCCGACGCGACCGGTTAGCTGTGATTTGGTGGGTCTGCTGACGTCTCCCCGGCAACGTCACGTCAGCGCTTGAGCCGGATCCGCCACCACACGACGGCCGAGTAGGCCACCGACAGCACCGCCAGCATCGCCATGTCGAACAGCCATGCGGGGCGCGAATGAGTCCAATGACTGTCCTCGGGACTGATCGATCCGGGTACCAGTTCGCGCAGATTCACCGTGGCCGCTGAGGCCGCGTAGCCCCATCGGGCGGGCGCCAACCAGGACAGCTGGTCAAGGAACATCCGGTTGGTCACCGGAACCACGCCACCGGCCAGCACCAGCTGCAGCATCAGCGACAGCACCAGCAGCGGCATGATCTGCTCGTTGGACCGGGCGATCGACGACAGCAACAGACCCAGAATCGCCGACGCCACACACGTCGCGGCGATGCTGACGAACAGCTCCAAGCTGGCCCCCAGACTTCCACCGCCGAGCAGTACCCCGCGCTGAGTGGGCGCGCCCTTGCCGGCCAGCACGATGCCGGTGGCGATCGCCGCCTGGATGACGGCGAAGGCGCAGAACACCGCGACTTTGGCGCCCAGGTAGGCCCCCGTCGACAAACCCACCGCCTGCTCCCGCCGAAAGATCGGGCGTTCACCGATGAGGTCGCGGATGGTCAGCGCGGTCCCCATGAAGACCGCGGCGATGCACAGGAGGTTGAGTATCTGTTCGGCTTCATCGGGTGTATTGCTGCTCGCTGCGGCCAGCCCGAACCCGTTGTTGCCGGGAACCGTCAGCGACAACGCGCCCAGAATGAACGGCAGCACCGCCAGGAAGATGAAGTAGGCGCGGTCGGCGATGACGAGCCGAACCTGGCGTCGGGCGATCGTCGAGAACTGGCGACGGGCACTGGTGTGCGAAGGAGCGCCAATATCGGTCGGTTGCTGCGACGCAGCGGGGGCGAACGTCTTGCTTTGGGCCAGGAAGCGCCGGTTGGCTTCGTCGGGGTTGGCACCCACCTTGGCGAAAATGTGGGCCCAGTTGGTGGTGCCCATGGCTGTACCGATCTGACCGGGCGGGCCCAGGAAGGCCGTCTTGCCGCCGGGCGCCATCAGCAGGACCTGATCGCACACGTCGAGATAGGTCAGCGAGTGGGTGACCACCAGCACCACGCGCCCGGCATCGGCGAGTTGGCGCAACATCGTCATGACCTGCAGGTCCAGGGCCGGGTCCAGGCCCGACGTCGGCTCGTCGAGGATCAGCAGCGACGGCCCGGTGAGCAGTTCGAGGGCCACCGACGCACGCTTGCGCTGGCCGCCGGAGAGTTGGTCGACCCGGGTGTCGCCGTGCTGGGTGAGCCCCAGCTCAACCAGCACCTGGGCGATGACCCGGGCGCGATCGGCCTTGGTGGTGTCGGGGGGCAACCGCAGTTCGGCGGCATAACCCAGCGCCTGCCTGATGGTCAGCTGCCGGTGCACGACGTCGTCCTGCGGGACCATGCCGATCCGGCTGCGCAACGACGCGTACTCGGTGTGGATGTTGTGGCCCTCGAACGTCACCGTGCCGGTGCCGGGGGTGATGTTTCCGGCGATCACCCGGGCCAGGGTGGTCTTGCCGGCACCGGAACCGCCGATGATGGCGGTCAGGGTGC